>NZ_JBEXHJ010000002.1:369690-608121 GCF_040607775.1 Micromonospora sp. NPDC005237
GGCCGTAACCGCCCTGGTCGTACGCGCTGGTCTGCTGGCCGTAGCCGCCAGCCGGCTCCGCCGCGCGACCGCCGCCGTACGGGGCCGTCTGATCGGGCTGGCCGTAGCCCGGATCCTGCTCCGGCTGGTAGACGCCGGTGGCGTACGGGTCGGCCGGAGCCGGGTACTGGGTGCTGTCACCGGTGTAGCGGCCGGTCGGCTCGTCGAAACGCTCGCCGTAGCCCGCTCCACCGGCGGGAGCGGGCGGGTAGCCCGCTCCACCGGCCGGGGCGGTGTAGTCACGGCTGCCGTAGCCGCCGCCGGAGGAAGGCGCGCTGCCGTAGCCGCCACCCGGGGCGGCAGCGCCGCCGTAGCCCGCGCCCGAGCCGGGTGCGGCACCGTAGGGGTCCCCCGCCGGGCCGGCGCCGTAGCCGCCCTCCGGCGTTGCCGCCGTGCCGTAGCCGCCGCCCGAGGACGGCGCGTTGCCGTAGCCACCGGCGCCGTAGCCGCCCGGAGCGGGCTCGTCGCCGTAGCCGGTGCCACCCCAGCCCTGCTGGCCCGCCGCGCCGTAGGGCTGCGCTGGCGCTCCGTACGGGTCCGGCGGGACGTCGTCGACCACCGGGCGGTGCATCATCGTCGGCGCCTCGCTCAGCGCCGCGCCGCCGACCATGGTCGGGTCGGGGCCGCCACCGGCGCGGTTGACCACCCGGGTCTGGTCGTCAGTCCCGTGGAAGGCGCCCCGGGCCGCCGGCACGGCGCCAGCCGCGCCAGCGGTCGCCGGCTCGTCATCGTCGTCGCCGTTCTCGCGGCGCTTCATCCAGAGCAGCACGATCGTGCCGACGCCGGCCGCGACGAGCAGGCCGCCGAGCAGGATGATCAGGTACGACCCGAAGCCGCCGCCGTCGTCCTCGTTGGCGGCGTTCGCCGGGGCGCCCGGGCTGGCCGCCTCGGACGGCTGCTCCTCGCCATCCTCCTCGGTCGCCTCCTCGGTGGGGAGGGCCTCGGCGGTTGCGGACGGCGTGGCGCTGGGCGTCACCTCGACCTTGATCTCCAGGCTGATCCGCTGGCCGGTGATGGACTGCCCGGCACTCGCGGTGAAGTTCTTGAACGCCTTGATGTTGTCGGAGGACGCACCGAGGTCGATACGCCCGGGAGCGATCGGAGCGGAGGTGCTTCCGGTGAAGCGGAAGTTGCCGCTGCCGTCGCTCAGGGCGTCGTAGCGGTGACCGGCGCTGTCCTGCAGGACGACGAAGGCATTCGGCACCGCGGTGTTGTCGGCCTTCTTGACCACCTTGCCGGACACCGACTTCACGGTCTGCGTCTGCTGCGGCGTCGGCGGCGGTGCAGCCTTGGCCGTGAGGTTGACCGTGGTCGAACCCTGTCCGTTCCCGAGCCCAGCACTGGCCTTGACGGTGATGCGGGCAGACCCGTTCGAAGCGTCGTCCGCCAACCTGAACTTGGCCGTGTAGGTCTTGGCCTCGGTCACGTTGCCCTGCGAGCAACCCTCAATGCACTGAAGCTTGGGATTGTCGGAGCTGACAGTGACATCGGTGGGAACGACCGGGTCGTCGAAGCTGAGCGTGTAACTCACTGTCGTCTCGCCGCCCGCTTGAACGGTGCCTGGGGAGGCTGAGACGTTTGTGACCTTGGGCGCGGCCATCGCTGGTGTGGCGGGGACGGCGAGCAGAGCGCCGGCAACCAGCGCTACGACCACACCGGCCCGCTGCTTCCAGGCACGTCGGTGTGTTGACACGTCCACCGCCTTCCGGGCTGACTTCCCTTGACCGGCGGGGCGCCGGGCCGGGGATCATCACGGTACGAATACGCCGTCGGCCACTATGCCTTGTCTGACTGGATCGGCGCGACCCAGGGCCAGCGTCGAGTGCTTCACCTGTGCGTCGTATCGTCCCGTCGTGTCCTCTCCGCACAGTAAGTCCGCCGCCGTGGCGGCGGCTTTGTCGGCGCTTGACGCGGGTCGTACGCCCGAACGGCCGGTACTCCGGGAGGCGGTCCGGTCCTTGTTGGCCGTCCTCGCGGAGCGCGCCCCCGGCCGATCGGTGGAGGTGCGCGTCCCACCATACGGTGCGATCCAGTGCGTTCCCGGTCCTCGACACACCAGGGGAAACCCGCCGAACGTGGTCGAGATGTCCCCGCAGACCTGGTTGGGGCTGGCCACCGGCCGGATCGCGTGGGCCGAAGCGGTCACCGATGGTCGCGTTCAGGTGAGTGGCATCCGGGCGGACCTCTCGGCGTACCTGCCCCTCTAGCTGCGCGGATGTCCGAGTGATCGTGACTCTCGGCAGGGAAATCGTGACTATCTGTATCGACGGCGACTCGCGTACACTGTCAGGCGACGACAGTGGTCCCGGCCGAGGAGTGTGGATCCGCACCGTGATCCCCGCCAGGCCGGTCCAGACCAGCATGAGGGAGCGGTAGTGCCCCGAGGCGACGGCCGGCTGAGCCACGACCTTGACCCCCAACGACCCGGCCCCCAGGACGCCTGCGGCGTCTTCGGTGTCTGGGCCCCCGGTGAAGAGGTCGCCAACCTGACCTACTTCGGCCTCTACGCCCTGCAGCACCGTGGCCAGGAGGCCGCAGGCATCGCGGTGAGCGATGGCTCGGGCGTGGTGGTCTACAAGGATCTCGGCCTGGTGGCCCAGGTCTTCGACGAGCCCACCCTGGCCAGCCTGCGCGGCCACCTGGCGATCGGCCACGCCCGTTACTCCACGACCGGCGCCTCCAACTGGGAGAACGCCCAACCGACCATCCGGTCGACAAGTTCCGGCACGACCATCGCGCTGGCCCACAACGGCAACCTGGTCAACACCGCCGAGCTGGAGAAGGAGGTCGCCGAGCGCGGCCTGGTCGCGGACGGCTCGACCAACGACACCTCGCTGGTGACCATGCTGCTGGCCAGCCATCCGGACCTGTCCGTCGAGGCGGCCGCGCTCGAGGTGCTGCCGCAGCTGCGCGGGGCGTTCAGCTTCGTCTTCATGGACGAGTCGACGCTGTACGCGGCCCGCGACCCGCACGGCGTGCGCCCGCTGGTGCTCGGCCGGCTGGAGCGTGGCTGGGTGGTGGCGAGCGAGACCGCCGCTCTGGACATCGTCGGCGCCAGCGTGGTGCGCGAGGTCGAGCCCGGTGAGCTGATCGCGATCGACGAGGAGGGGCTGCGCTCCACCCGGTTCGCGTCGCCGGAGCCGAAGGGCTGCCTCTTCGAGTACGTCTACATCGCCCGCCCGGACGCCACCATCGCCGGGCGCAACGTGCACGCGGCGCGGGTGCAGATCGGTCGTCAGCTGGCCAAGGAGCACCCGGTGGAGGCCGATCTGGTCATCCCGGTGCCCGAGTCCGGCACGCCGGCCGCGATCGGTTACGCGGAGGCGTCCGGCATCACCTACGGCGCGGGCCTGATGAAGAACCCGTACGTGGGCCGCACCTTCATCCAGCCGTCGCAGACCCTGCGCCAGCTGGGCATCCGGCTCAAGCTCAACCCCCTGCGGCAGAACGTCCGCGGCAAGCGGCTGGTGGTCGTGGACGACTCGATCGTGCGCGGCAACACGCAGCGGGCCATCGTGCGGATGCTGCGCGAGGCGGGGGCGCTGGAGGTGCACGTCCGGATCTCCTCCCCGCCGGTCAGCTGGCCGTGCTTCTACGGCATCGACTTCGCCACTCGGGCGGAGCTGCTGGCCAACGGGTTGGACAACGACGGCATCCGGCGTTCCATCGGCGCCGACACGCTGGGTTACGTCTCGCTTCCTGGCCTGATCGCCGCGACCGAGCAGCCGAAGACCCGGCTGTGTCGGGCGTGTTTCGATGGGGAGTACCCGATCGAGCTGCCGGCCGGCAACCTGATCGGCAAGCACGTCCTCGAAGGGGTGGGCCGCCGGGTCGCCAACGCGACGCCGGAAGCCCCGGACAGCTTCGGCCCGCTCGTCGCCACTCCGGGTGGCGTGACCGCAAACCGCCCGTAGCACCAACCGGCGCGGCCCGGCCACCGCCGGCGCGGCACCGAGAACCACAAAGGGGAGAACCGTGACGCACGTGTCCGAGCGCAGCGGCGCAGGAAGCAGCCCGACCGGCGCTGGCGGCGACCACCAGCCGTGGACGGGCGGTGCTGGCCGTCAGGCCCGTAAACGCTCGGTCTCGTACGCCGACGCCGGGGTCTCCATCGACGCGGGTGACCGCGCGGTGGAGCTGCTCAAGTCGAAGGTGCGCCAGACCCGTCGCCCCGAGGTGCTGGGTGACCTCGGCGGCTTCGCCGGCCTGTTCCGGCTGGACACGAAGAAGTACAAGAGCCCGATCCTGGCGTCCTCGACCGACGGTGTGGGCACCAAGCTGGTGATCGCCCAGCAGATGGACATCCACGACACGGTCGGCATCGACCTGGTCGCGATGGTCGTCGACGACCTGGTGGCCTGTGGCGCCGAGCCGCTGTTCCTGCTCGACTACATCGCCACCGGCGAGGTCGTTCCGGACAAGGTGGCCGAGATCGGCGCGGGCATCGCCGACGGCTGCCGGTACGCGGGCTGCGCGCTGCTGGGCGGGGAGACCGCTGAGCACCCCGGTGTGCTGCGCCCGGACGAGTACGACATCTCCGCCACCGGCGTGGGCGTGGTCGAGGAAGCCGACATCCTCAGCCCCGAGCGGGTCGAGGTGGGCGACGTGGTGATCGCGATGCGCTCCTCCGGCCTGCACTCCAACGGCTACTCCCTGGTCCGGCACGTGCTGCTGGGCGCGGCCCGGATGCGTCTGGACATCGTGATCGACGACTTCGGTCGGCAGCGGACCCTGGGCGAGGAGCTGCTCACCCCGACCAAGATCTACGCCAAGGACTGCCTCAAGCTGATCGCCGAGGCCGACGTGCGGGCGCTGTCCCACATCACCGGCGGCGGCATCCCCGGCAACCTGGTCCGGGTGCTGCCGGAGCACGTCGACGCGGTGGTCAACCGGTCCACCTGGAAGCCGCAGCCGATCTTCGACCTGATCCAGTCGAAGGGCCGGATCGACGACCACGACATGGAGTCGACCTTCAACATGGGTGTCGGCATGTTCGCGATCGTCTCGGCCGAGGACGCCGACCGTGCGCTGGCCACCCTGACCGGCCGTGGGGTCGAGGCGTGGCAGGCTGGCGAGATCATCGAAGGCACCGGCAACGTGCAGATGGTCGGTCAGCACACTCGCGGATGATCACGCTCCGGTGATCGTACGGGCACCTGATCAGGGCTTCACCCGAGTGGCCAGTGCCGCCTAGCCTGAAGGGCTCAGGCTGGGCGGAGGAGGGTGATGGCTGCGGGGGAACTGTCGTTCAGCGGGATGCGCGGTCTGGCCGCGGTCCCGTCGTACGTCGTCATGCAGCCGACGACCCTCTGCAACCTCGACTGTGCGTACTGCTACCTGCCGTTTCGGGCCGCTGACCGGCGGATGTCGGTGCCGGTGGCCGAGGCGGTGGCAGCGGCGGTCAACCCCTGGGCGGCGGCCGGTCGCTTTTCCGTCGTGTGGCACGGCGGCGAGCCGCTGGCCGCCGGTCGGGAGCACCTGGCCGACCTGATCGCGCCCTTCGGGCCCGAGGTCGAGCACCACGTGCAGACGAACGCCACGCTTATCGACGACGAGTGGTGCGCGTTCTTTGCCCGGCACGAGGTGCGGGTGAGTGTGAGCGTGGACGGGCCCGCCGAACGCAATGGCGACCGGGTCAACCGTGGCGGTCAGCCGGCGTACGACCGGATCCTGCGCGGTGTGGCGGCGCTGCGCCGACACGGGCTGCCCTTCTCCGCGCTGGCCGTGGTGTCCCGGCCGGCGCCGGGGCTCGCCGCCGAGTTGTACGACTACTTCCTCGGGCTGGGCTGCGACGTGCTGGGCATCAACATCGAGGAGACCGAGGGCGTCAACACCCGCGACAACAGCCATGACGCGGCGGCGGTGACGGCGTTCTGGGCCGAGTTGGTGTCGGCCTGGCGCAAGGAGCCCCGGATCCACCTTCGCGAGGTCGAGTGGTCGCTGCGGTACGCGGCGGCGGTGCTCGACGGCGCGGCGGACGGCGTGTTGCCCCGTCGGCTGGACCCGATCCCGACCATCGGGCACGACGGCTCGGTGACCGTGCTCTCCCCGGAGCTGGCCGGGTTCACCGATCCGCACTACGGCGACTTCAGCAGCGGGAACGTGCTGGCCACTCCGTTGGCCCGGATCCTGACGGACGCGGCGTCGACGCCCTGGGTGGGCGAGTTCCTGGGGGGCGTGGAGGCGTGCCGGGCGTCCTGCCCGTACTTCGGCTTCTGCGGCGGCGGTCATGCCGCCAACCGTTACTTCGAGCTGGGGCGTTTTGACGGTACGGAGACCGAGCACTGCCGCAACAGCAAGATCCGCCTATTGGAGGGAGTGTTGGAGCATGCCCGAGACCACCAGTCACCGGCGGCCTGAGCGCGAAGCGGACGACGCCCCGGACGGAGTGACCAAGCGGGTGCGGGAGGCCGCCCCCGGGCTCGTCGCGCTGCTTCAGGAAGCCGAGGACGCGCGGCGGCTGCGGGCGGAGGTGTCGGGCGGAGACGGCGTCAGCGCGGTCTGCGCCTGGAACCACTTCGAGAACATCCCGACCTTCTACAACTGGAACAACCGCCCGCGCTGAGGCCGACCGTGATCAGGGGCCTGTCGGCCGGTCGGAGTGACCTCCGGCCAGGGCAGGCCCCTGATGATCGGCACCGGTCTCGCTCCCGATGGGCACATGCGTGAGCACGCGGGGGTCACCGCGTGCTCAGCTGCGTCGAGAGGTCAGCGGGTCGGTCGGACCCAGGGATCCGGGTCGTCGTCCGCGTGATTCTCATCATCGTCGTCGACGAACTCTTTCGAGTCGTCGTCGAAGTGGTGCTCAGACTTACCAGCACCCGCCAGTTCGCGCTGCAAGGCGGTGAGGTCGGTGTTCGGGGAGTGGTACTTCAACTCCCGGGCCACCTTCGTCTGCTTGGCCTTAGCACGGCCGCGCCCCATGGCTCGACCCCCTCGCACAGAATGCGGGGCAGCCCGAAGGCGGGCCCCGATGACGTCAGGCATCTCTCGTGGCTCTTACGGTACATGGGGATGCCATCGTTCGGCACCTCGGGTTACCGTCGGCCGGCTCTGCGCGTCGCGGCGATCCGACCGTCACCCAGTGTACCTGGTAAGGAGCGGAACGAAGAGCACCCGTGACACCGGACAAAACACGCCAAACTTGACCCGGCCTCAGCTTACCGAGTCGGACCGGCGCGGGAGGCCCGGAGGCGGATCTCGGTCGATCCGCCTCCGCCTCCGGGAGGGGTCAGCGCAGGTGGATCGTGCGCAGCCGACCGACCTCGGCCATCCGCCGCTCGGCCAACCGGTCCGCGGCGACCGCCGGCGGCACGCCCTCGGCGTCCGCCAGGTGCAGGATCTCGCGGGTGGTGTCGTAGATCCGGGTGGCCCGCAGCTTTGCCCGCTCGAAGTTGAAGCCCTCGATCTCGTCGGCCACCTGGATCACGCCGCCGGCGTTGACCACGTAGTCCGGGGTGTAGAGGATGCCCCGGTCGGCCAGCAGCTTCTCGATGCCCGGGTGCGCGAGCTGGTTGTTCGCCGCCCCGGTCACCACCTTCGCGCGCAGCGCCGGCACCGTGTCGTCGTTCAGCGCGCCGCCCAGCGCGCACGGGGCGTACACGTCGATGTCCGCAGCGACCAGCGCGGTGGCGTCGTCCACCAGGGTGACCTGCGGGTGGTTCGCGCGCACCCAGGCCAGGGCCTTCGGGTTGACGTCGGTGGCGACCACCTCCGCGCCGTCCTCCAGCAGGTGCCCGGTCAGGTACTTGCCGACCTTGCCGAGGCCCGCCACGCCGACGCGCCGGCCACGCAGGCTCGGCGTGCCCCAGACGTGCTCGGCGGCGGCCCGCATCCCCTGGAAGACACCCCACGCGGTCAGGATCGAGGAGTCGCCGGCGCCGCCGTGCTCGACGCTGCGGCCGGTCACGTACCGGGTCTCGCGGGCGATGATGTCCATGTCGGCGACGTAGGTGCCGACGTCGCAGGCGGTGTAGTAGCGGCCGGCCAGCGACTCCACGAAGCGGCCGTACGCGCGCAGCAGCGCCTCGCTCTTGATCTGCTCCGGGTCGCCCCAGATGACGGCCTTGCCGCCGCCCAGGTCCAGCCCGGCGAGAGCATTCTTGTACGCCATCCCGCGGGACAGGTCGAGCACGTCGGCGAGCGCGTCGTCCTCGCTGTCGTAGGGGTAGAAGCGGGTGCCGCCGAGCGCGGGCCCCAGCGCGGTGGAGTAGATCCCGATGATCGCCTTCAGGCCGCTCTGTTTGTCCTGGCAGAAGACGACCTGTTCGTGACCGGTCGATACCGGGTCGTCGGTGCTCGCGAATACGCCCATGACTGGCTCCTACGGTGGTGTGCGTTCCTTGTGGGACGCGGACCTGGTGGACCCCGGCGGGGATGCTGCCGGTGCGGTCGAGCCTAGTATCGGCCGCCGAGCGGCCGCCCGACGTGCCGGCGTCATCTCACGTTGCGGCGCGCGTGGTCCGGCCGCTGGGCCCGTACGGGTGCGGTTCGTGGGAGGATCGCGCGGTGCCGTCGCTCTTCGCTTCTTACCTGCGCGTGTACGAGCCGCTGACCGCCTTCGACCGGGACCGGCAGAGCTACTGGCGCCGCTACGTCTCGGAAGGGCGGGCGGTCGCCCCGGTCGAGGGCCCCGGCCGCCAGCGGACGGCGGTGATCGAGGCGCTGGGCGCGGGCTGGACCCGGCTGCCCGACCTGCCCGAGGAGGCGTACGTCCTGGAGACGGACGACGGCCTGCTGGTCTGCCCCTGGAACCTGCGCATCCGGGTCGCCGAGGCGGCGCTCAACGCCCGGGACGGGGTGCCCTCGGTGCTCGCCGACGCGTTCGTGCCGCCGGTGCTCGCCGGGCAGGCCAGGGCGGTCGTCGACGACTGGCGCAGCGGCGCCCGGGTGCTGGAGCACGGTGTGCCCCGGGTGCACGAGCAGATCGCCACCTGGGGCGTGCCGCTGCGGTGGTTCGTGCTCTTCGACCCGGCGGAACGGGACCTGGTCACCGAACCGGGCCGGCGGGCGCTGCGCTACCGGACGGAGATCTCCAAGGCTCGTCGCCGATCGTCGCGGGCGCTGTCGGTGCTGCGTAAGTCGGTGGGCGAGGCGCCGATCACCGAGGCGGTGGAGGAGGCGGCCCGCTGGCTGGAGGAGTTCCACCCGCGCTCGGTGGTGGAGCTGGACTACGGCGGCCTGGTCGCCCTGCTCTCCGACGAGACCCTCGCCGCGGACGACTCGCCGGAGCTGGTCGCCGGTGGCCTTGCCGGGCTGTCGCGCGGCGAGGCCGAGGAGGCGTCCGCCGCGTACGACAAGTTGGTGGCCCGGTGGCGTGCCGTGCAGCTGCTGGAGCGGTGCAACTAGGGCATTTCACCCCAGAAGCGCTCCCAAGGCGAGGTGCGCTCGTAGTTGACGCATCACGAACCGTGATCATGAGTCCGAATAAGGTAGTTTCTGCTGTGTAAAAGTCGTAAAAATCGGGCATGGTTCATCCGTCCGTCTAGGGACCTTCATCCGTTCGGCCCATGTCGGACATCGGGGACTAGCCGGACCATGGGAGACGCGTCGGCCGGCGGGACCCCGGCCGATGTCTATACATGTGGAGGAGTGACCGATGGCATCGCGAACGCACGAACCAGAGCCGCTACTCACACCGGCCGAGGTGGCGTCGATGTTCCGTGTCGACCCGAAGACGGTGACCCGGTGGGCGAAGGCGGGCAAGCTCAGTGCCATCCGCACCCTGGGTGGCCACCGTCGATACCGCGAGTCGGAGGTCAGGGCGCTGCTGCAGGGTCAGATCCCGCAGCAGCGGCAGGGCGACTGAGCCGGTACGAGTTTTTCCGACAAAGGGCGGTGGATCTCGATCCGCCGCCCTTTGTCGTGCCCGCCCTCAGCGCTGCCCCTCGGTCAGCGTGACCCGGATGCCGACCGTGCCGCCCTCGCCGCGGCGCAGCCGGCTGCCGAGCAGGCTGAGGCGGCCGATCAGCCGGTACTTGTGCTTGAGCAGGTCGCGCACCCGGCCCGTGTCGCGGCCACCATAGAGGGTCGCGTGGGCGGGCACCTCCGCCCCGTGCGGCCGGCCCCGGACGTCACACGGGGCCACGGTCACCTCGCCGTTGTGGCGGATCCGCTTCACCTTCCCCGAGTCGGCCCGGGTCCAGACGGCCAACGCGTCTCCGTCGCGGACCGCCCAGACCGGGGTCGGCACCGCCCGACCGTCCTTGCGGAAGGTCGTGAGCAGAAGATATTTCTCGGCCGACAGCCGGTCCAGCGTGGTCACGCCGCCAGGATACGGCCGCCGCGGGCCAATCAGTGGCCGGATAGCGTGAACCCCGTGACGGGGGAACCTCTAATCGGTGACGTGGTCGGCGAACTGCTGCGGGACGCGCTCGCCGTGGCCACCGGGGTCGGGCCCCGGCCCATGGTCGGCGGGCGGCTGCCCCGGCCGGTCATCGAGATCATCGAACGGGACGACGGGCTGATCAACGGCGCTCCGGCCGCGCACTACCTCGACGGGCCAGCCGACTGGCAGCCGTACGACCACCGGGCCGTCGACCGGGCCCGGGGCGAGACGCTGGACGTCGGCACCGGGGCCGGCCGGATCGCGCTGCTGCTCCAGGAGCGTGGCGTGCCGGTCGCCGGGCTGGACACGTCGGCGGGCGCGCTCGCGGTCAGCGGGCGTCGCGGCGTACGGCGGCTGGTGCACGGCACGGTGGACACGCACGTCGCCGACGGGCAGCGGTACGACACGTTCCTGCTGCTCGGCAACAACCTCGGGCTGTTCGAGGGGCGGGAGCGGGCGCCAGTGTTCCTGGCCGCGCTCGCCGCGCTGGCCCGACCGGGGGCGCAGATCATCGCGCACGGCACCAACCCGTACGGCACCCGCGACCCGCTGCACACCGGCTATCACGAGCGCAACCGCCGCCGGGGCCGGCTCGGTGGCCAGCTGCGACTACGGCTGCGCTACCGGGAACTGGGCACCGAGTGGTTCGACTATCTGGTCTGCTCGCCGGACGAGTTCGCCGAGCTGGTGCACGGCAGCGACTGGCAGCTGACCGATGTGGACGACCGCGACGCCCCCTACTACCTGGCCACCCTGCGCCTCGCCGGCTGACCGGAAAGGGGGACCCTCGTCGGAGGGCCCCCCTTTTTCGGCAGATCAGACCTGGACGGTCGGGGGCAGCTGCTCGGGCGGGAGGCCGCCATCGCCGTCGACCACCTCGTCGGGGGTGCCGTCCTCGTCGATGTCGACCATGGTGATGTCCACCTTGCCGTCACCGTCGGTGTCGAACTGGAACAGGTCGGCCTTGCCGTCGCCGTCGGTGTCCACCACCCACACGTCGGTCTTGCCGTCGTTGTTGGTGTCGGCGCGCAGCAGGTCGACCCGCTCGTCGCCCCGGGTCTCCACGGTCTCGGAGTTGGTGCTCTCCCCGGTGGTGACGCTCTCCGGTGCCTGGCTCATCTCGATGCGGTCCTTCCCTTTGGGTTGACAGGCCGTACGTACCCGATCGCGCGCTCCCCCAAGCCTGGGCGGGTTCGTCGTGCTGTTTAGGGTCGCACCATGAGCGAGCGGAGCGGGCCGAGCACCCGGGCCGGCGTGGCGGGGACCCCGCGCGCCACCGGGGCGGACAGGGAGGCGTGATGAACGATCGTTTCGTGGTCGTCGGTGCGGGCACGATGGGGCTCGGCATCGCGTACGTGGCGGCCGGAGCCGGGCACGCCGTCGAGCTGGTCGAGGTGGACCCGGCCCGGGGCGCGACCGCGCTGACCCGGCTCGCCGACCTGTGGGAGCGGGCGGTGCAGCGCGGCAAGCTGACCGCCGACGAGGCCGCCGCGAACCGGGAGCGAGTGACGCTGCGCCCGAGCCTCGCCGAGGTCGCCCCCGCTCCCGGGGTGCTCGTGGAGGCGGTGCCGGAGCGGCTCGACCTCAAGCGGACGGTGCTGCGGGACGCCGCCGCCCTGAGCCCGGCCCTGCTCGCGAGCAACACGTCGAGCATCGCCATCGGCGAGTTGGCCGCGGGCCTGGACGCGCCCGAGCGCTTCCTCGGCCTGCACTTCTTCAACCCGGTCTGGGCGATGGCGCTGCTGGAGATCGTGGTCGGCCCGGCTACCGCCGAGGAGACCACCGCGGCGGCCGTCGCGCTCGCCGGCCGGCTCGGCAAGGACCCCGTCGTCGTACGCGACCTGCCCGGCTTCGCCACCTCCCGGCTCGGGGTCACCCTGGGGCTGGAGGCGATCCGGATGGTCGCCGACGGGGTGGCCAGCCCGGCCGACATCGACAAGGCGATGGTGCTGGGCTACCGACACCCGATCGGGCCGTTGGAACTCACCGACCTGGTCGGCCTGGACGTGCGGCTGGACATCGCCCGCACCCTCCAGGCCGCGTACGGGGACCGCTTCGCGCCGCCGGAGCTGCTGGTGGAGATGGTGGCCGCCGGCCGGCTGGGCAAGAAGTCCGGGCACGGCTTCTACCACTGGGACGGCGGGGTCAAGCGGTGAGCGCGGTGGTGAACGGAGGGTGGGCACGGTGAGCGGTCTGCGGATCGAGGAGCGGCCGGATCGGCTCGTGGTGACGCTGGCCCGGCCGGAGAAGCGCAACGCCATCGACGCCGACCTGATCGCCGAGCTGCACCAGGTCTGCGCCGAGCTGGAGGCGCACCCCCGACTGCTGCTGTTGACTGGTGGCGCGGAGGGCGTCTTCGCCGGCGGCGCCGACATCGGTCAGCTCCGCGAACGAGGCCGCACGGACGCGCTGGCCGCGATCAACTCGGCGGCCTTCGCCCGGATCAGGGCGCTGCCGATGCCGAGCGTGGCCGCCGTCGACGGCCCGGCGTTGGGCGGTGGCGCGGAGCTGGCGT
Organism: Micromonospora sp. NPDC005237; assembly: GCF_040607775.1. Lineage (NCBI taxonomy): Bacteria > Bacillati > Actinomycetota > Actinomycetes > Micromonosporales > Micromonosporaceae > Micromonospora > Micromonospora sp. NPDC005237. The sequence continues at coordinate 382,572 of NZ_JBEXHJ010000002.1, forward strand.
ACGCCTGCGATCTGCGGGTGTGCACGGCGCGGGCGGTCTTCGGCCAGCCGGAGGTGCGGTTGGGCATTCTGGCCGGCGCGGGCGCGACCCACCGGCTGCCCGCCCTCATCGGCGAGGGCCGGGCCAAGGAACTGCTGTTCACCGGCCGGCGGGTGGACGCCGCCGAGGCGCTGCGCATCGGTCTGGTGAACCGGGTGGTGGACGAGCCCGGCGACCTGCTGACGGTGGCGCACGGGCTGCTCGACGAGATGGCGCAGGGCTCCCCGCTGGCGTTGCGCCTCACCAAGCTGGCGGTGGACGCGCCCGCCGCCGCACATCCGCAGCTCGACCTGGTCAGCCAGGCGGTGCTCTTCGAGGACGAGGAGAAGCACCGCCGCATGACCGAGTTCCTGGAGCGCCGCCGAGCCCGCTGAGGCGGAAACGAAGGACGGCCGCACCGGCTCCGAAGCCGGTGCGGCCGTCGCGGTCCGCGGTGGTGCTCAGTGCCGGATCTGCACCCCGGTGTCGGCGAGGGCCCGGATCACCTGGGCCGACTCACCGAAGCCGATGATGAGGACGGCGTCCGCGCCGAATTCCTTGATCTCCTTCGCGCCACCGGTGAAGTCCACCGGCGCCGCCGAGGCGTCGGCCGGCGGGTCGTACGTGAGCAGCTTGAGTCGGTCGCCGGCGATGCCGGCCTTCTCCAGCTCGTCACGGACGGTGGCCTGGAGGCCCTCACCGTAGGAATCCTTGCGGGCGACGATGACGATCTTCTGCGACCCGTCGCGGAGGATCACGTCGGCCAGCGCCCGACCCTGCAGGCTGTCCGGCGGGGCGGTGCGGAAGTAGAGGCCCTTGTCCTCGACGTCGGTCAGGCTGGAGTCGGTGTTGGACGGCGAGAAGAGAATCTTGCCGGCCCGGACGACGTCCGGCAGCACCTCTCGGGAGATGCCCGAGGCACCGGCGCCGATGATGATGCTGACCCCGTCGGCCACATGCTTGGCGACGGTCGCCTTGGCCACCGTCGTGCTGGTGCCGTCGTCGCCGTCCTTCCACGTCACCGGCTTGCCCAGCGCGCCGCCCGCGGCGTTGATCTCCCGGATCGCCAGCGCCGCGCCGGCCGCCATCGGCGGGTAGGCGATCGCCAGGTCGCCGGTCTTCGGCAGCAGGCCCCCCACGATCAGCGGCTGCTGGTCGTCGGCGTCACCGGGGCGCGCCTTCTTCGCCTTCGGCGGGGTCTTGGTGCTCGCCGCCGACTCGGCGCCCGCGCCGACGAACTCGGTCTTGCCGTCGTTGATCTGCTGGCCGTCGAAGGTCAGCGTGGCGTAGCTCGCGGTGGCCGGCTCACCCTTGTCGGTGAAGCCCGCGCGGGTCAGCGAGACGCTGCGGTACTCGATGTCCTGCCCGGCCCGGGCCAGCGTGAGACAACTGGCCGGGTCCTCGCAGCGCTGACCGTTGTTGGTCACGCCGACGATCTGCTTGGCGATGGCGGCCGGGTCGGTGCTGCCGGCCAGTTGGGCGGCGAGCACACCGATCACGACAGCGTCGTACGTCTCGGCGGCGTAGAGGTAGTCCGTCAGCGCCGGATTGACGGACCGTAGCCGACTCTTGAAGTCGTCGGGCAGCGGGGTGAGCGGCGTGGTCCCCTTCATCCCGTCGACGAGATCGGCGCGATCCTTCAACTCCGCTGGGTAGGAGTTGAGCATGTTGCCGTCCGTGCCGTAGAGGCGCACCTGTTGGGCGCTTCCCTCCTCGGCCTTGTCATCCCCGCAAGCGCTTGTGGCGAGCAGGATCGTCGCGCAGGCGGCCAGTGTGGCTACCCGCGAGCGGCGTGATACGAGCATGGTCGTCCTTCCTCCGGCGAAGGTCCGCTGCGCACATTAGCGTGCCCGGGCCGGCGGCGGGACCGTGGAGGTGGCGAAATGCGCAGGTCGCTCGCGTCGAACACGCAGAGTGACGGAAATGGCGGGCCTTGACCCTCCGTCCTACTGTGCGCTGGGTGACGGACCTACCACAGCAGACGTTCGACGACGCGACCGCCGTGCTCCGCTCGGCGCTGGCCGGCGATGGGGAAGCGGTGACAGGTGCGTTCGACGCCGTCGTCGACCGGGCCGGCCTGCCCGGCGCGTACGGGGTCGCCTGGTGCCTGGCGGCGACGATGGTCGGTGACGCTGCGCCGAGCACCGGATGCGCGCTGGACTTCCCGGGCATCGAGCAGGCGGACTACGACACCCGCTGGGTGGCCCGGTTCGTGAGCGCGTACGCCAACCGGGACGTGCCGACCGGGGAGGCCCTGTTCGGTGCGGCCGCGGCCGACGGGCTGCTCTCCGACTGTCTGCTCACGCTCGCCGGCTCGACGGTCGCCACCCTGCGCAGCCGCGCCGGCTGACCACGCCTCCCGGGGCGCGGCTCCCGTCGGGTGCCGCGCCCGCACGGGCCGCTCAGAAGGCGTGGTACGCGACCAGTGGCTCGTACTCGTAGCGGACGTTCTCGAAGCGGACCCGGAAGTTGACCCCGTCCCGGACGTCGGTCGCCACGGTGACCCAGCCGGAGTTGGCCGGCAGGTAGGTCCAGTAGTTGCAGTTGCCGGTCTTGTCGATGAAGATCACGCAGGCGTCGGTGCCGTACGCGCTGGCGTTGCGCACGTTGATGTCGCGGCACCGGGTTGTGGTGCGGTACGGGCCGGCCTGGCCGCCGTAGCCGCCGGTCTGGAAGAACGAGCGAACCGCCCCGCCGTAACAGGTGGCGAGCGGGGCGAAGAGGTTCGGCCCCGAGGTGACGTCGGCGGGGGCGGCCGGTGCGGCGGCCTGAGCGGCCTGGGCGGGTGCGCCGGTAGCGAGCAGGGCGGCGGCCGTGGCGACGGCGAGCAGGCGGGCGGTCGGGGATGACATGCGTGCCTCCGGAAACAGTTAATTGACCGTCCGTATTGGATGGTCGAGCTGATCGTGACGATGATACTGATCGATCAATGCGATCGTGGTCCCAGATCGTCCGCCGTGTGTGATAGCTCTGGGGGCATGTCCGAGGCCATGCTCAGCAAGGTGCGCAAGCTGCTCGCCCAGGCCGAGGACCCGGCCTGCACACCCGCCGAGTCGGCGGCCTTCACCGCCAAGGCGACCGAGTTGATCGCCCGCTACGGCGTCGACAGGGCGTTGCTCGCCGTCCGGGACCCGACCACCGACCCGGTCGGCGACCGGGTGCTCGACATCGTCGCCCCGTACGCCCGGGACAAGGTGGGCCTGCTCGCCGCGGTCGCGGAGCCGCTGCGCTGCCGCTGCGTCCGTCGCCGGCATGGCAACGGGTTCGCGGTGCACCTGTTCGGCTTCGCCAGCGACCTGGAACGGGTGGACCTGCTCTTCACCTCACTGCTCGTGCAGGCCGCACACGGCCTGGCCGCCACGGCGGTGCCCGCGGACGACCATCCGGCCGCCTTCCGGCGGTCCTGGCTCGCCGGCTTCGCGGAGGTGATCGGGGGCCGGCTCTGGGCGGCCGAGACGGCAGCGGCCGGCGAGTCGGGTGGCCCGTCGGTGGCGCTGGTGCTGGCCGACCGCTCCGACCGGGTGCAACGGCGGCTCACCGAGGAGTACCCGCGACTGCGGACCGCACCGGCACGCCGGCTCGGCGGCACGGGCTTCGGCTCCGGGGCGGAGGCCGGAAACCGCGCACACCTGGGCGGCCGGGACCTGGACAGCAGCCGGGCTGGTCGACAACTCGACCGCTGACTGCTCAGGCGGCTTGTTGGCCGCGTGACACGGTGGCGAGGTAGCGGGTGAGCAACTCGTGCCAGCCCGCCGTCAACGCCTTGCGGTACCCCTCGGCCGCTTCGCCGTGCCGGTCGAAGTGTCGGTGCTCCAGCTCGACCCGGGTCCGTTCCGGACCGTCGGGGAGGAACAGCACCTCGACCTCGCTCGCCTTCGCCGGGTCCGGCACCGGCACCCGGTCCGGACCGAGCTGCCAGGCGAAGACCAGCCGCCGGGGCGGATCCCAGGTGAGCACCCGTCCCCAGTCGGCGCGGAAGCCGTACGGGCCGATCTCGTAGAGCATGCCGCCGGCCCGTGGCTCCATGCCCAGCTCGGCGAGGGCCTCCGGACCGGACCACGTGTACTCGGTGACCCACCAGTCGGTCAGCTCATCGGTGAAGACCGCGAACGCCCGCTCTGCGGAACCCGGGACGAGGAGGCTGCACCGTAAGGAGAACCGCTCCAGGTCCTGCCGGATGTCGGCCGGATCAGTCATCCCCTGTCCCATAGGCCCGGACCATACCGGCTGATGCCTCGGTGTGCAGCTTCGCGCGGTGCCCGGTTCCAGACAGTGGGTTGCCGAGCCGTCACGCACGGGATGCCCCGCCGGAAAGCGGGTAACCGCGCCGAACGGCTCGGACGACCGGGGCGGCGTACGGGAGCGGGAGAGCATGAGCGAGAACGCGCAGCAGCGGAATCCGGACCGGGACGTCGACGCCGGGGACCCGGACGTCCTGCTCGACATCCCGAATGTGTCGGTCGACTCGATCCGGCTGGTCGTGGACGGGCTGGACGCCGACATCTCGCTGCGCGCCCGGTTGGCCAACCTGCTCCAGCTCGACGCCGGCGTACGGGTGCACCTGAACGGCGTCGAGCTGGACATCGACGGGGTGCACGCCGAGGCGCAGCTACGGGTACGCCTGGAGCAGCTGGTGACACTCCTGGGCCGGGCACTCGACACGATCGACAACAACCCGCAGGTCATCGAATCCCTGGCCCGGGCGGGCAGCGGCGCGCTCGACGACGTCAACCGCAGCACCCAGCAGTTGGCCGCCGGCGCCGCCGAGGTCACCGCCCTGGCACAGCACTCCGGCGTACGCGACGAGCTGGCCCGACAGGCGGGTGTGCCCGGCGCGCTCGGCGACCAGACGCGAGCACGACCCGCCCGCCCGGCGGAGCCTCACCCAACGGAGTCCCGGCCGGCGGAGTCGCGAGCGGCGGAGTCCCGGCCGGCGGAAGCTCAGCGAGCGGAGTCGCGCCCGGCGGAAGGTCAGCGGCCGGAGTCTCGGTTGCAGGGCCGGTGGCCGGTGGACCGGGCCTCCACGCAGGCGCACCCGACCTCCGCGGGGCAGGGGTTTGAGGGGCAGCGGCCGCCCGAGGGCCAGGACCGGCAGCAACCGGGGGGTGGTCCGGGGGGAGACCGACCCGCTCCGGCTGCATCGTCGACCGGGAAGCCCGCCGGTCAGCCGGGTGGCTCGCCAACCCCCGGTCCTGGTGAGTCGCGGGCCTCCGGCGGCGGGAATCAGGGCGGCCAGGGTGGCGGTGGTGGCAAACCCGCCGGGCAAGCCTCTGGCGGCCAGGGTGGTGGTGGTCAGGGTGGTGGTGGTCAGGGTGGCGGGGGTCAGGGTGGTGGTGGTCAGGGTGGTGGTGGTCAGGGTGGCGGCGGTCAGGGCGGCGGGCAGGCCGGTGGTGGTGGCCAGGGTGGCGGTGGTGTTTCGAGTCAGGCGCATGCCGCAGCTCAGAGCGCGGCGCAACTCGCCGAGCAGGCGGGAGAGACCCTGCGGCAGGCCGGGCGCAGTGTGTGGGAGGCGATCCAGGGCGGGATGGCCGAGCACCGTCAACAGGGCCGCCGCGATCAGTGACAACCGCCCAGCGCGGCCGACACGGCTGATCGACTCGGGTTCGGCGATATCGCGGTATCCCGGTCGCTGCGATACCCCGATATCGCCGAACCCGAGTCGATCAAGGGGCAGGCCGGGCGATCACGGGGGCAGGCGGGGCGATCACGGGCCAGGCCGGGCGATCACAGGCCGGGCGGGGGCGATCACGGGCCAGGCCGGGCGATCACGGGGCCAGGCGGGGCGATCACGGGGAAAGGCCGGGCGGGCTGCGGCGGAAAAGCAGAACGCCGACCGCGTTTCCGCTGGTCGGCGCTCCTGTAGCCCGGCGAAAGGCTATGTGGCCAGGGGCGGGGTCGAACCGCCGACCTTCCGATTTTCAGTCGGACGCTCGTACCAACTGAGCTACCTGGCCGTGTTGCTCGGCTCATGCTACCCGCCAACCGGATGAACCGCTGGCAGGGTCACCTGCTCCGATACGCAGAACGCCGCGCGAGGCGCGGCGTCAGCGCTGCGGTCCTGACGGGACTTGAACCCGCGACCTCCGCCTTGACAGGGCGGCGAGCACTCCAACTGCTCCACAGGACCTAGCTTGTGTTGCTCCGGCTTGCGCCGGTCGTGCCCCCAACGGGATTCGAACCCGTGCTACCGCCTTGAAAGGGCGGCGTCCTGGGCCGCTAGACGATGAGGGCGGCCCCGCCATCATTGCACATTCGCAACTTCAAGCGGACTTGCTCCCATCCGGCCCCGCCGGAGGCTTGGAAAGCATACGTGATGCCTGGCTGGTCGACAAAACCGGTATCGGTGGAGCCGTCGCGCACCGCATAACCGCAGGTCAGAGCCAATCTAGCGGAGGCGGGTGATGCCGAAGCGGTGCTTCAGGTCGGCGATCAGGTGCGGGCAGGCGGCGAGCGTCGCGGCCCGGTTTCCGCCCCCGTCGTGCAGCAGCACGATGGAACCGGGACGTGCCGCGTTGTGGACCCGCTTGGCGATCGTGGCGGCGGTCGGTTTGTCCCAGTCCTGCGGGTCGACGGCCCAGTGCAGCGGGCGCATGCCGAGCTCTTTCGCCACGGCCAGAACCTCCGGTGTCCACCGACCACCGGGTTGCCGGTAGAAGGACACCGGTGTGCCCGGGGAGGCTGCCTGGATGGCCTTGTTGGTGCGGACCAGGTCGGCCCTGATCTCTGCCACCGGTCGGCGGGCGAGGTCGAGGTCGTGCCGCCAACTGTGGTTGCAGAGCTGATGCCCCTCCCGGACGATCCGCCGGATCAGCTCCGGGTGCCGCTGGGCTTCGAGGCCGACGACGCAGAAGGTGGCCGTCACGTGGGCCGACCGCAGTTGGTCGAGCACCTTCGGGGTCCAGGCCGGGCTGGGCCCGTCGTCGAAGGTCAACGCCACGGGGCGTACGCCGGTGGTGCGCCGCAGCCCGGCCGGGAGCTTCGCCGGCAGCGGTCGCAGGGGCGGCTTCGGTGGCTTGGTGTGGGTGGGGCTCGGCGACGGGGTGGGCGTCGGTGTGGGCGGGGCGGTCGGGGTGGTCGACTCGACGGGCTGTGACCCGCCAGCGGCGTGGACGGTGCTGTCTGGCTGAGCGCAACCGGACAAGACCAGCACCACGGCGAGGACGGACGCCAGGGCGGCGCGGGCTTGCATCTGTTCGCTCCCGGGGGTCGGGGCAGGCGGACGCCCCGACGGTAGTGGAAGCGAGTGGGGGACCGACAGTCCGGTCACGCCTCCCGCGACTGGTCCAGCGAGTCACGGACCGCCATCGCGAGCGAGACCGCCTCGGCCAGGTCGACCGGCCGGACCACCCCGGCGGGCAGCGTGTCGGCCCGCCAGCCGGGGCCGGCGGCGAGGATCAGCAGCGGGCGGCGGGGTGCCGCGAGCAGCGCGCTGAGCTGGGCCGGGTCGGCCGTGGCCCGGGTGTGTGACCAGAGCACCACGGCGGCCGGGCCGGTGCGGTTGACCGCCTCGACGAGGGCGGCCACCGGCACCCGGGCACCCAGCATCCGGTAGCTCACCCCGGCCTCGGCGAGCGCGGCGGCCAACGCTTCCAGGGGGAGGGTGTGCTGTTCCTCGTCGGCGCAGGAGAGCAGGATCCGGGCGGGGCCGCTGGGCGCGTTGGCCTGGCTGGCTGCCGCGAATGCCTCCGACACGCACCGGGAGACCAGGTGTTCGACCTCGATCAGGCCGGAGGTGGCGGCGTGCCGGTCACCGATGCCGGCGAGCACGGGGCGCAGCAGGGTCTCCCAGGTGGCGACGACGCCGCTGGCGGCGATCGTGTGCGCGATGGTCTCGTTGATCGCCGCGGCGTCCAGGCGCATGGCGGCGCGGGCCAGGCCCCGGGCGGCCGGGCCGGCGCGGCCCACCGGGATGGCGCCGCCACCGTCGCGGCCGGGCGGGCGGATCCGGCTGCGGGTGACGGTGTCCACGGACGTCCGGTCGGGTGCCTGCCGCGCCCACCGGGCCGCCTCGGCCGGGCTCACGCCCTCGGCGGTCAACCGCCGCATGGTTTCGAGGCGGGCCAGGTCGGCGGGGGTGTACCGACGGTGGTGGCCGGGCACGTGCTCGCTGGGCCCGAGCCCGTAGCGCTGGTGCCAGGTGCGCAGCGTGGTGACCGCGACCCCCAGCCGGCGCGCGACGGCGCCCGCGCTCAGCGCCTCATCGGCCACCCGACCGCTCCGCCGCGTCATCCGCCGACGATCCGGCCGGGGTCGTGGTCGAGCCGGGGGCGCCCGACGGAGCACCCGAGGGGCGCAGCAGTCGGTTCACCACCCCGCCCAGCCAGGGTGCGTACGACCGGGGGTCGCGGTCGAGTTCGGCCTCCAGGGCGGCCGGGTCGGCCCAGCGCAGCTCGGCCACCTCGTCCGGGTCGGGTCGCAGCGGGGCGGCGGGCAGGAACTCGCCGCGCAGCACGTGGTCGTACTCGAACTCGACGCGACCGGAGGTCGGGTCCTCGGCGTAGTAGACGTAGACGCCCACCTCGGTCAGCTCGACCGGGCCGGTGCCCAGCTCCTCCTTGAGCCGGCGGTTGGCCGCCTCGGTCAGCGATTCGCCGGGTCGCGGATGGCCGCAGCAGGAGTTCGCCCAGCGCAGCGGGAAGCGGGTCTTGACCGCGGCCCGTCGTTGCAGCAGCACCTGGCCGTCCGGGTCGATCAGCAGCACCGAGAAGGCCCGGTGCAGTTGTCCCGGCGGCTGGTGGGCGGCGGCGACTGTGGTGTCGCCGCAGGGCTGCCCGCGGTCGTCGACCAGTTCGACGAGGTGGTCCTCGCGGCTCGTCATCGGCCTTCTCCGGTGATCCGGCCGGCGGCCAGCTTGCCGGAGATCAACACCATCGGTACGCCCACACCGGGCTGGGTGCCGGAGCCGACGAAGACCACGTTCGACAGGTCGCGGTGCAGGTTCGACGGGCGGAACGGCCCGGTCTGGAAGAGGGTGTGCGCGGCGGCGAACGGGGTGCCGGCGGCCATCCCCTGCTCCGCCCACTCGGCGGGGGTGATCGCCTGCAACACCTCGACCCCGGCGCCGAAGCCGACGTACCCGCGTTCCTCCAGCGTGCTGATCAGCTGGTCGCCGTAGCGCCTGGTCAGGTCGCCGCGCCACTCGAACGGCGCCCGGTCGAGGTTGGGCACCGGCGCGAGCACGTAGTAGGTGTGTCGGTCCGGTGGGGCCACCGACGGGTCGGTCCGGCTCGGGTTGGTCACCAGCAGCGACGGATCGGTCATCAGCTCGCCCCTGCGGATGACCTCATCGAAGGTGCCCTTCCACGCGCGTCCGAAATGGATGTTGTGGTGGGCGATCTTCGCATATCCCTGTCGCGAGCCGACGTGCAGGACGACGCAGGAGGGTGAGTAGGTGAGGCGTCGCGCGGGCGCGGCGGGGAGCAGGTCCCGGTAGGCGACCGGCAGGTCCGGGTTGAGCACCACGACGTCCGCCGGCACGAGCTCGCCGTCGGCGGTGAGCACGCCGGTGGCCCGGCCGTTCGCGGTCTGAACCTGGGTCACCGTCGTGTCGTACCGGATCTGCACGCCGTGCTTCTCGGCCGCGCCGGCCATCGCCCGGGAGACCGCGTGGATGCCCCCGCGGGGGAAGTAGACACCGGCCACCGAGTCGAGGTACGCGATGACCGCGTAGATGGCCAGCGCGTCGTGCGGGGCGAGCCCGGCGTACATCGCCTGGAAGGAGAAGATCCGCTGGGTACGCGGGTCCCGGAAGAACTGGTTGATCTTTGTCTGGAGGCGGCGGAAGGCCCCGCCGGTGAGCAGCTTGAGCAGGTTGCCGGTGATGAGGTCGGTGGGCGCGTCCAGGTTGCGCTCGATGAAGTCGGCCCGCTCCAGCCGCCACAGCTCCCGGGCGTAGTCGACGAAGCGCAGGTAGCCGTCGGCCTCCCGGGGCCCGCAGACCCGGGAGATCTCGGCCGCCATCCGGGTGGTGTCGGTGAGCACGTCGAGGGTGGAGCCGTCCGGGTAGTACGCCCGGTAGGCCGGGTCGAGCGGGGTCAGGTCGAGCCAGTCGTGCAGCTCCTCGCCGACCGCCCCGAGCGCCTCGGCGATGAGGTCGGGCATGGTGAGCACGGTGGGGCCGGTGTCGAACTCGTACCCACTCACGGAGAGTCGGCCCGCGCGCCCGCCGGGGACCGGCTCGCGCTCCAGCACCGTCACCTGTCGGCCGCTGCCGGCCAGGTGCAGCGCGCAGGCCAGCCCACCCAGCCCGGCGCCGACGACCACCACCCGGTCCGTCCGTCCCGTCACCGTCCGCACGTGACCACCTCCTCGTGAGAATCGCTCATCAGGCCCGCCGGCTGGTGGCGGCGGCGGCCAACCCGGTCAGCGCGGTACGCGCCGTCCGGTCCACGGGCGCGCTGTCGAGCGCGGCCAGGGCGTCGCCCACCCGCTCGGCGATCATCCGCTCCACCCGGGCCACCGCGCCGGTCTCGGCGACCAGGTCGGCGAGCCGGTCGACCGGCTCGCCGTCGGCCTGCTCCAGTGCTCGGAGCTGGCGGGGAGTGGCCAGTTGGCGAGCCAGCATGAGCAGCGTGGTCGGCTTGCCGGTGCGCAGGTCGTCGCCGGCCGGCTTGCCGGTCGCCGCCGGGTCGCCGTAGACGCCGAGCAGGTCGTCGCGGAGTTGGAAGGCCTCGCCGACGGCCAGGCCGTAGCGGGTGTACGCGGTGACCAGCGCGGCGTCGGCGGTCACCCCGGCCAGGCAGGCGCCGAAGAGCAGCGGTCGCTGCACCGTGTAGCTGGCGGTCTTGTAGCGGGCCACGCGCAGTGCCCGGTCGACCGACCAGCTGCTCGGGTCGTTCTCGCCGAGCACGTCCAGGTACTGCCCGGCAACCGTCTCGACGCGCATCTGGTCGTAGCAGCGGCGGACCTCGAACAGCCGGGCCGGGGTGATGGTGGCGCGAGCGAGCAGCTTGTCGGCCCAGACCATGCAGAGGTCGCCGATGAGCACGGCGGCCGCCTCGCCGAACCGGTCGGGGTCGCCCCGGTGGCCGGCGGCGACGTGCTGCGCGGCGAGCGCGACGTGTGCGGTGGGCCGGCCGCGGCGGGTGGTGGAGGCGTCCATCACGTCGTCGTGCACCAGCGCGAAGGTGTGCAGCAGTTCGAGGCAGGCCAGCGCGGGCAGGACCGGTGGGAGGGGCTCGGTGCCGCCGACCGCCCCGCGCCAGCCCCAGTAGGCGAACGTGGACCGGATCCGCTTGCCGCCGGCCAGCACGGCCTCGCGGGCGGCGGACGCGAAGCCGCCCATGGCCGCGTCGATCTCGGTGAGTGCGTCGACCTCGGCGGTGAGGAAGGTGGAGAGGGTCTCGTCGACCGCCGTGATCAGGTCCTGGGTGTACGCGGCCAGGACGGCGCGGACCGGATCGTCCCTGTCGCCCGGCCCTGTCGGCGCCACACGGGTCGCGTTGCCCGCTACTGCGTCGTTGGCCATGTTGGCGAGCGTACCCTAGGGTACGAGTTGCGTCGATTGGTGCGTCGATAATTGAGGAGGGCCGGTGGACACGAATCTCACCGCTGCCTATGACCGGTGTCGTGAGCTGCACAAACGGCACGGGCGTACCTACTATCTCGCCACCCGGTTGCTCCCCGCGTGGAAACGACGACATGTGCACGCCCTCTACGGATTCACGCGGTACGCCGACGAGATCGTCGACCGCACCGAGGACCTGCCACCGGCCGAGCGGGCCGCCCGGCTCGACGACTGGGCCAGCCGGTTCGTGGCCGGTCTGCACGGTGCGCCGGTCGACGACCCGCTGCTGCCGGCCGTGCTGCACACGATCGCCATCTTCAATCTCGACCGGGACGACTTTGCGTCGTTTCTGACGAGCATGGCGATGGACCTGACCGTCACCTCGTACGCGACGTACGACCACCTGCTCGACTACATGGAGGGCTCGGCGGCGGTGATCGGCACCATGATGCTGCCGATCCTGGGCAGCACCGATCCGGCGGCCGCCCGTGAGCCGGCTCGGCAGCTCGGCTTCGCCTTCCAGCTCACCAACTTCATCCGCGACGTCGCCGAGGACCTCGACCGGGGTCGCACCTACCTGCCCGACGAGGACCTGGCGAAGTTTGGCGTCACCCGCGAGGACCTGGCCGAGGCCAGCGCCCGCGGGCGCGGAACGCCCCGGACGCGCGAGCTGATCGAGTACGAGGTGACCCGGGCGCAGGCGCACTACGCCGCCGCCGCGCCCGGCATCACCATGCTCGCGCCGGCGTCGCAGGCGTGCATGCGCACCGCGTACGCCCTCTATGGCGGCATCCTCGACGAGGTTGCCGCGCAGGACTACGACGTCTTCACCCGCCGGGCCCTGGTGCCGCAGCGGCGGCGGATGGCGGTGGCCGCCCGCGCTCTGCTCACCCCGACGGGTACCCCGGTCACGATCCCCGGGCCGACGGTCCAGCCGGCGGCCCGATGACGGCGGGCACCGCGATCGTGCTCTTCACCCGCGACCTGCGGGTGCACGACCACCCGGCGCTGGCCACCACCTGCGCGGCGTTCGACCGGGTGGTGCCGCTGTACGTGCTCGACCCGGCTCTGGCCGGCTTGTCGGCCAACCGCACCCGGTTCCTGCACCAGGCGCTCGCCGACCTGCGCGACGCGCTGCGCGAGCGCGGCGGTGACCTGGTGGTGCGGCGCGGCGACCCGGTGGCCGAGACGATCCGGTTGGCCGGCCAGGTCGGCGCCACCGCCGTGGCGCTCTCCGCCGACGTCAGCCGCTACGCCCGTCGGCGGGAGCGGCGACTGCGCGCCGAGTGCGAGCGGCACCGGCTGCGCCTGCGGCTCTTTCCGGGGCTGACGGTCGTCGAGCCGGGTGCGTTGCGCCCCGGCGGCGGCGGCGACCACTACCGGGTGTTCAGCCCGTACCACCGGGCGTGGGCGTCCGCGCGGTGGCGCGAGGAGTTGGCCGCACCCCGCCGGATCACGCTGCCCGACGGGGTGCGCGTGGGTCGGGTGCCGGCCCCGCCGGCCGGGGAGTCACCGGACGCGGCCGTCGGCGGCGAGCGGCTCGCCCGACAGCGGCTCACCGACTGGCTGCCCGAGCTGGGCCGGTACGACGACCAGCACGACGACATGGCCGGCGACGACACCTCCCGACTCAGCCCGTACCTGCGCTTCGGCTGCGTGTCCCCGCTGTCGGTGGCCAACCGTGCCGGCGACCGGTCCGGGCCCTTCGTCCGGCAGGTCTGCTGGCGCGACTTCTATTACCAGGTCACCGCCGCGTTTCCGGAGATCTCGACGGCCGCCTACCGGCGGGGTGCCACCGAAGAGTGGCGCTACGACGATGACGCCCTGTCGGCCTGGGCCGAGGGGCGGACCGGAATGCCGATCGTGGACGCCGGGATGCGGCAGATGCGGGCGCAGGGTTGGCAGCACAACCGGGCGCGGCTGATCACCGCCGGCTACCTGACCAAGCACCTGGGGCAGGACTGGCGGGCCGGTGTCGGGGTCTTCTTCCGCTGGCTGCTCGACGGGGACGTGGCCAACAACTCGGGCAACTGGCAGTGGGTCGCCGGCACCGGCAACGACACCAAGCCGTACCGGGGGTTCAACCCGGTCCGGCAGGCCGAGCGGTACGACCCGGCCGGCGACTACGTGCGCCGCTGGGTGCCGGAGCTGTCGGAGGTGCCGGGCAAGGCCGTCCACCAGCCGTGGAAGTTGCCCGACGACCTCCGCCGCACGGTGGACTACCCGCCGCCGCTCTCCGTACCCGGCACCGATCCGGTCTGGCTGCGCTGAGGCGACGACGCGTCAGAGCACCGAGTGCAGGGCCTCGGCCAGCTCGTCGACCCGGTCGTGTTCCGCGAGCCGCGCCGTGACGTACGCGAGGGCGTAGCCGCGCTCCGGGTCGGCCCAGGCGCTGCTGCCACCGAGCCCGCCCATGCCCCAGCTGCCGTCCGGCTCCCACTGCATACCCAGCGTCCACCGGGCCCGGCGGTCCAGCACCAGGTCCGGCCCGTCGTACTGGACCCGGGTGGCCTCGTCGACGAGGCCGGGGCTGAAGAGCCGTACGCCGTCCAGGACGCCACCGGCCCGCAGGCCGGCGTAGAGCCGGGCCAGGCCGGCGGCGGTGGCGTGCAGGTTGACCGCCGGCATCTCGGCGCCCCGCCACAGCGGGCTGTTCAGCACGGCGAGGTCCAGTCCACCGGCCGGGTTGCCCATCGCCCGCGCCCGCGGTGAGCCGGGCTCGCCGAGCTGCCGGCTCGGCCACTGTGGGTCGCCGTAGCGCAGGTCCGCGCAGCGCCGCTGGTCCGCCTCGGCCAGCCCGAAGCCGAGGTCGAGCTGCCACGGGCCGGCTATCTCGTCGGCCAGGAAGCGGCCGACGCCGCGGCCGTCGACCCGGCGGACCAGCTCGCCCACCAGGTGGCCGTACGTCCAGGCGTGCTCTGCGGCCAGCGACCCGGGCGGCCACTCGGGGTCGGCGGCGGCCAGGTCGCCCGCGAGCAGCGCCCAGTCGGTGATGGCGGCCGCCGGCCGGGGCACCGGAAAGGCCGGCAGTCCGGCGGTGTGCGACAACACCTGCCGCACGGTGGCCGGGGTGCGGAACTCCGGCCAGTACCTCTCGACGGGCGAGTCGAGGTCGACCCGTCCTCGGTCGACGAGCAGCAGCAGGCAGAGCGCGGCCACCGGCTTGCCGACCGAGTAGACGTTGACCAGCGTGTCCGGCCGCCACGGTCGGTCGGACGGCCCGTCGGCGGTCCGGGAGCCGCCGACCAGGTCGAGCACCGGCTGACCGTCGTACCAGACGGTCAGGCTGGCGCCGGACTCCCGGCCGGAGGCGAGCAGGTCGTGGAAGCAGTCCCGGACGGGGTCGAAGCGTGCAGGCATCGGATCACCGTAGGCGGTCCGACGGTGCTGGCCGTCGAGGAGCCGGAGGCGTCCGAGGTGGCCGCCGCCGCGCTGCGCGCCGACAGCGTCGAGATCCACACCGGCGTACGGGCCGAACGGGTCGAGCACGATGGCGACCGTTTCACGCTGCACGGCGGCGGTGGGGCGGAGTTCACCGCCGAGCGACTGCTCGTGGTGACCGGCCGCCGGGCGCACCTGGAGGAGTTGGGGCTGGACAGCGTCGGTGTGGACGCCACCCAGCGTTACCTGCCGGTGGACGACCGGCTGCACGTGACCGACGGCGTCTGGGCGGTGGGCGACCTGACCGGCGAGGGGGCGTTCACCCACATCGCCATGTACCAGGCGGGGATCGTCGTGGCCGATCTGCTGGCCCACGCCCGGGGGGCGACGGCGGGGGCCGACGCCAGCGGGACCGCCAGCGTCGTCGGCGGTGCGATGGGCGCTTCCAGTTCGCTGGCCGCCAGCGGGTCGAGTGGGTCGGCCGGCACCGTGCCGCGCGCCGACTACCGCGCGCTGCCCCGGGTGACCTTCACCGATCCCGAGGTCGGGGCGGTCGGGCTGACCGAGCAGCAGGCCCGCGAGCGCGGCATCAACGTGCAGGTCGGGTTCACCAAGCTGGGCAGCTCGACCCGCGGCTGGATCCACCAGGTCGGTGACGAGGGTTTCATCAAGCTCGTCGCGGACGCCGACCAGGGCGTGCTGATCGGCGCGACGTCGGTCGGTCCGGCCGGTGGTGAGGTGCTGTCCGCGCTGGTGGTGGCGGTGCACGCGGCCGTGCCGTTGAGTCAGCTGCGGCACATGATCTACGCGTACCCGACCTTCCACCGCGCCATCGAGGACGCGCTGCGCAACCTGTCCTGACGGCGCTGAACGGTGACGAGCCACAACAGCGTGACAGCAAAATTCGGCCATTCTGCTGTTCATTTCTTTCATCCTGGTGACGTACGATTGCGACCGTGACCAAGCGGTTGACTGAAGTTGCCAAGAAGGCGGGCGTCAGCGAGGCCACCGTCAGCCGGGTGCTCAACGGTCGGGACGGGGTCTCCGAGTCGACTCGGACGGCGGTGCTGACCGCGCTGGACGTGCTCGGCTACGAGCGGCCGACCAAGCTGCGCGGCGAGCGGGCCCGGCTGGTCGGGCTGGTGCTGCCCGAGCTGCAGAACCCGATCTTCCCGGCGCTCGCCGAGGTGGTCACCGGGACCCTCGCCCAGCGGGGCTACACCCCGGCGCTCTGCGCCCGCACCATCGGCGGCGTGTCCGAGATGGACTACGTGGAGATGCTCCTCGACCACCAGGTCTCTGGCGTGATCTTCGCGGGTGGCTCGTACGCGCTCGCCGACGCCCGGCACGACCACTACCGGCGGCTGACCGACCGGGGCCTTCCCGTGGTCCTGGTCAACGCCGGTGTGGACGAGTTGGGCTTTCCCCGGGTCTCCACCGACGACGCGGTGGCGGTGGAGCAGGCGTACGGGCACCTGCGTTCGCTCGGCCACGAGCGGATCGGGATGGTGCTCGGCCCCGAGGGGCACGTGCCGTCCCGCCGCAAGCTGGACGCCATGGTCCAGGCCGCGGGTTGGGGCGACGCCGAGCGGGAGTGCGTCGAGCGGTCCAGCTTCTCGATGGAGGGGGCGCGGGTCGCCGCGACGAAACTGGTCGAGCGCGGCGTGACCGGCATCATCTGCGCCAGCGACGTGCTGGCCCTGGGCACCATCCGGGCCGCCCGGCGCCTGGGTCGCGCGGTGCCGGCGGACATCTCGGTGGTGGGCTTCGACGACTCCGCGTTCATGACCTGCACCGATCCGCCGCTGACCACCGTGCGGCAGCCGATCGAGACGATGGGGCAGGCCGCGGTGGACCTGCTGGTCACCCAGATCGAGGGTGCCGGCGTCCTGCAGGACGAGCTGCTGTTCGAGCCGGAGCTGGTGGTTCGCGGCTCCACGGCGCCCGCGCCCGGCCGCTGAGCGTGCCCCTGTCGTACTGACCGACCGCCCACCGGCCGTCGACCGCTTCGCGCGGTCGGCGGCCGGTTTTTCGTGGTTGCCCGCAGCGCGCGAGCACTGCCGGAGCACCGGTGTGCGAGACCGACCGGAAAGCCGTCAAACCCGGCGCAAAACACGTCACTGTCGGTGTCTGCCGTAACTATGTCGTGTCTTTTCAAAAGCCCGTCGACACCTTGCTGAAATGAGTCGCCCTCGTTACAGTGACTCCACTCACACCTGGCTCCGGCGCAGCTACAGGGCGTCAGGTCGCATCACCGCAGATCAGCGCACCTCATGGAGACACCCGTTCCCGAAGGGATGGACAGATGTCCGTACCGCAATACCGAAGGGCTGCGGCGCTGGCGCTCGTGGCCGGCCTGGGGTTCAGCCTCACGGCATGCTCCACGAAGAGCGACGACAAGGGCACGACCGCCGGCGGCAAGGTCACCATCACGGTCGACTGCCAGCCGGTCGGCGCACAGAAAGAGCTGTTGAAGAACTGGAACGACGATGTCGTCGAGTTCCAGAAGCAGAACCCGGACATCGTCGTCAAGAGCGTGAGCGTCGGCGAGCAGTGCAACAACCCGCCGGACTTCACCGCCCGCCTCGCCGGCGGCACCGTGACCGACGTGTTCTACGGGTACATGACCGATCTCCAGCAGGTGCTCGACTCCGGTCAGGCGATGGACATCACCGGGGTCGTCAACAAGGACACGATCCCCACCTGGGACAGCGTCGACCCGGCGCTCAAGGAGGCCTTCACCGACGGCGGCAAGCTGTACGCCGTCCCGGTGAAGAACTACTCGATGGGCCTGGTCTACAACAAGGTCCTGTTCCAGAAGGCCGGGCTCGACGTCAACAACCCGCCCAAGACCTGGGCCGACGTCCGGGCCGCCGCCAAGAAGATCTCCGCCCTCGGCAACGGCATCGCCGGCTACTCCGAGTACAGCGCCGGCAACACCGGCGGCTGGCACTTCACCTCGCTGCTCTACTCGCAGGGTGGCCAGATGCTGACCCCGGACGGCAAGAAGGCCGACTTCAACAACGCGATGGGCAAGCAGGTCCTGCAGAACATCAAGGACATGCGGTACGGCGACAACAGCATGGGCTCCCGCCAGCTGCTCCAGTGGGGTGACCTGCTGACCAACGCCGGCGCGGGCAAGGTCGGCATGTTCATCGGCGCGCCGGACGCCACCCAGGCGATCGTCAGCCAGTTCCAGGGCAAGTTCCAGGACTGGGCGATGGCCCCGCTGCCCGGCCAGGAGGGTCCGGCGAAGGGCACGCTCGGCGGCGGCGAGGGCTACTTCTTCAAGAAGGACCTCACCCCCGAGCAGGTCAAGGCCGGTCTGAAGTGGATCGCCTACCAGAAGCTCACGCCCGGCAAGGGCCAGTTCGACTACGTCCGGGCCAAGCCGCAGAACTACCCGGTGGGTCTGCCCCAGCCGCTGCTGTTCGCCAACGGCAGCGAGGCGCAGAAGCAGGAACTCGAGCTGCGCAAGGCGAACGCGAATGTCGACACCGCGAACTTCGCCATCTTCGAGGCGACCCCGGTGCCGATCAAGGGTGAGCCGCGCAACGCGCAGGCGATCTACGCGGTCCTCGACGCCGCGATGTCCGGGGTGCTGACGAACCCGAACGCGAACATCGACGCGCTGCTGAAGACGGCCGAAGAGAAGGTCAACCAGCTCCTGGCCGCCGAGAGCTGACCGGCAGGTGTGGGGGTCGGTCCACCGGCCCCCACACCCCGCGCCGCACCGTCCGCGTCACTGACTTCCGCAGGAGTTGCCTTGGCGATCACCGCCGTCCCCCAGGCCCCCAGGAAACCGGGTCGCCCGATGTCGCCGTACGCGACAGGGCCGCAGCGCACGAGCCTCGGCCGCAAGGTACGGGACAACCTCGCCGGGCACGCGTTCCTGATCGGCGCCGTGCTCTGCTTCGTGGTCTTCTCCTGGTACCCGATGATCCGCGGCATCGTCATGAGCTTCCAGCGGACCAGGCGCGGCGAGACGACCTGGGTGGGCTGGGACAACTACTCCCGCCTCATCGCCGACCCCAGCTTCTGGCCCGCCTGGAAGAACACGCTCTACTTCACTGTGCTCGCGCTCGTGCTCGGGTACGCGGTGCCGTTCTTCGTGGCGATCCTGCTCAACGAGTTCCGCCACGCCAAGGGGTACCTGCGGGTCCTGGTCTACCTGCCGGTCATGCTGCCGCCGGCCTCGGCGCTGTTCCTCTTCAAGTTCTACGCGTACGACCCCAGCGAGGCGGGGTTGTTCAACGCGATCCTCACGGCGCTGCACCTGCCCACGTCGCAGTGGATGCAGTCGCCGGCGATGACGATGCCGGCCATGGTGATCGCGTCCACCTGGATGAACATGGGTGGCGCCGTCCTGATCTACCTGGCGTCGTTGCAGAACATTCCCGGTGAGCTGTACGAGGCGGCAGAGCTCGACGGCGCCGGGATCTGGCGGCGGATCCGCCACGTGACGATCCCGCAGACCCGGCTGATCCTCGCGCTCCTGGCGATGCTGCAGATCGTCGCCACGATGCAGCTCTTCATCGAGCCACTGATCCTCGCCAACGGCGCGGGCGCGGAGGATTCCGCGACCTCGGTGGCGTACCTCATCTACCAGCACGGGTTCTTCCAGAACGATCTCAACGGCGCCGCCGCGCTGGGCGTGATCATGCTCGTGGTGCTGGCCGGCTTCTCCGCCGTGTACGTGCGACTGACTGCGAAACAGGACTAGGACGGCGCCCAATGGCACAGGATTCCGGTACCCGGACCCTCATCTCCCACTCCCAGCTGAGCCGGGGGCGCGGCAAGGTCATCTACTGGACGCTGCTCGTGGTCGTCGTGGCGGGCTTCACGCTCGTCTTCCTCGGGCCCCTCTACTGGATGGTCACCGGCGCGCTCAAGTCCGGCCAGGAGATCGCGCAGACCCCGCCGTCGCTGTTCCCGAAGGACCCGCAGCCGCAGAACTACATCGACGCGTGGAACAACCTCGCCCTCGCCAAGCTGCTGTTCAACACCTTTTACTACGCCATCGGGGCGGTGCTGTTCCAACTCGTCTTCGACAGCGCCGCCGCGTACTCCCTGTCGAAGCTCCGGCCGATCTTCGGCAACGCGATCCTCGCCCTGATGCTGGGCACCCTGATGATCCCGGCGATGGTCCTCATCGTTCCGCAGTACGTGACGGTGCTCGACCTGCCGATCCTGCACATCAACCTGCTCGATTCACCGTTCGCGATCTGGCTGCCGATGGTTGCGAACGCGTTCAACATCTTCCTGCTGAAGCGGTTCTTCGACTCGATCCCGGAGGAGCTGATGGCCGCCGCCCTGATGGACGGGGCGACGTCGCTGCGCACGCTCTGGTCGATCATCCTGCCGCTGTCGCGTCCCATCCTCGGCGTCGTCTCGATCTTCGCGGTGACCGCGGTCTGGAAGGACTTCCTCTGGCCGAAACTGGTCATGCCGTCGCCCGAGACCCGGACGGTCAGCGTCGGCATCTACACCTTCGCGGGTGGTACGCCGATGAACGTGGTGATCGCCGCGTCGGTCATCGCCGCCATCCCGACTGTCATCATCTTCCTGATCTTCCAACGGAACATCATGTCCGGCCTGACCACGGGCGGCATCAAGGGATAGCCCACGACCGCATTCACCCGCGCGGCGAACAACGACCGTTCGTCCCGACACATATCTCCCTCCGGCGAACCCGCCGACGTACTGACGCAGAAAGCAGGTGCTCGTGTCCACAGCTGACAGAAGTCCGTGGTGGCGTGGAGCCGTGATCTACCAGGTGTATCCCCGGAGCTTCGCCGACGGCAACGGCGACGGCATCGGTGACATCGCCGGCATCCGGTCCCGGCTGAACCACCTGTCCGCGCTCGGCGTCGACGCGATCTGGTTCAGCCCCTGGTACCCGTCCCCGATGGCCGACGCCGGGTACGACGTGTCCGACTACCGCGACATCGATCCGGTCTTCGGCACGCTCGCCGAGGTGGAGGCGTTGATCGCGGAGGCGCACGACCTCGGCATCCGGACGATCGTCGACGTGGTGCCCAACCACTGCTCCGACGCGCACCCGTGGTTCCAGGCCGCGCTGGCCGGCGGCCCGGGAGCGCCCGAGCGGGACCTGTTCTGGTTCCGTCCCGGCCGCGGCCCGAACGGTGACCAGCGGCCCACCGACTGGATCGGCGAGTTCGGCGGCGAGACCTGGACCCGCACCACCAACCCGGACGGCACGCCCGGCGACTGGTACCTGCACCTGTTCGCCCCCCAGCAGCCCGACTTCAACTGGGACCACCCCCGGGTGCGGGCCGAATTCGAGGACATCCTGCGGTTCTGGTTCGACCGGGGCGTCGACGGCATCCGGATCGACTCCGCCGGTCTGCTGGTGAAGGACGGGACGCTGCCGGAGGTCCGACCGGACCACCAGCACCCGTTCCACGACCTCGACGGCGTGCACGACATCTACCGGGGCTGGCGGCGGGTCGCCGACTCCTACGCCGATCGCGCGCTGATCGGTGAGGTGTGGCTGCCGGACCGGCAGCGGTTCGCCAACTACCTGCGCCCCGACGAGCTGCACGCGGCGTTCAACTTCGACTTCCTCGGCTGCGCCTGGGACGCGTCCGCGCTGCGCGAGAGCATCGACGGGACGCTGAGCGCGCACGCGCCGGTCGGCGCACCGGCCACCTGGGTGCTGTCCAACCACGACGTGACGCGGCACGTCACCCGCTACGGCCGGGCGGACACCACGTTCAGCTTCGCGGCCAAGCGCGAGGGGATCCCCACCGACCTGGAGCTGGGCACCCGCCGGGCGCGGGCCGCCGCGCTGCTGTCGCTGTCGCTGCCCGGCGCCGCCTACGTCTACCAGGGTGAGGAGCTGGGGCTCTGGGAGGTCGAGGACATCCCGTACGCGCTGCGGCAGGACCCGATGTGGGAACGCTCCGGTCGGATCGACCCCGGTCGCGACGGCTGCCGCGTGCCGCTGCCGTGGGCCGGTGACGAGCCGCCGTTCGGGTTCAGCCCGGACGGGGCGGCGGCGCCCTGGCTGCCCCAGCCGGCCGACTGGAAGGACCGGACGGCGCTGGCGCAGACCGGCGACGCGGCCTCGATGCTGGAGCTGTATCGGGCGGCGATCCACATCCGGCGGGCCGAGGCGGCGCTCGGCGACGGTGAGCTGACGTGGCTGCCCGCCCCGGACGGGGTGCTGGCGTTCAGCCGTGGCGGTGGCTTCCGCTGCCTGGTCAACCTCACCGACTCGGCGGTGCCGCTGCCCGCCGACGGGGAGCTGCTGCTGGCCAGTGGCCCCCTCGACGACGGTCTGCTGCCGTCGGACACCGCCGTCTGGCTGCGTACCCCCGAAGCGGTGGACGGACCGCGCGCGGACGCCGCCGCCCTGACCTGATCCGACCGACGTGGTGCCGGCGGTCCCGTCCCGGCCGCCGGCACCACCCACCCGCACACCACGACCGAGGAAGGAGGAACGAGGGGGGAGAAACCGCCACGCCGCACCGAAACGGGGGACCTGGCCTGCCTGACGAGAGGGAGAGCACAGCTCATGGCCAACCACACCACCGCCACCCCGCACCACCTCCGACACCCGGCGCGCGTCGGGCTGGCCGCGATCGCCGCCACCCTGCTCGCCGCCACCACGGTGACCGCCCTCGCGGTCACCGGCACCGCCACCCCGGCTTCGGCGGCCGGGTTGTCCCCCTTCGACATCTCGGGCCGTGGCGCGACCGTCCCGTTCATCGAGCAGGAGGCGGAGAAGGCTGCCTCCAACGGCACGAGGATCGGCCCGGACCGGCGCTACGGCACGCTGCCGTCGGAGGCGTCCGGCCGCGAGGCGGTCACCCTCGACTCCGTCGGCGAGTACGTCGAGTTCACGCTCACCGCCCCGGCCAACGCGGTCACCTTCCGGCACAGCCTGCCGGACAGCCCGGCCGGCACCGGCCGGGACGCCGCCCTCGACCTGCGGGCCAACGGCACCCTGCTGAAGTCGGTGCCGGTGACATCGCGGTACGGCTGGTACTACGGCGGCTACCCGTTCAACAACAACCCGGGCGACACGAACCCGCACCACTTCTACGACGAGACCCGGGCGATGTTCGGCACCACCTACCCGGCCGGTACGAAGATCCGGTTGCAGGTCTCCTCGACCGCCCAGTCGCCCTCCTTCACGATCGACCTGGCGGACTTCGAGCTGGTCGCCCCGGCGATCAGCAAGCCCTCCGGTGTGCTCGACGTGGTCACCGACTTCGGCGCCGACCCGAGCGGGGCGACCGACTCGACCGCGAAGTTCCAGGCCGCTGTCGACGCCGGAAAGGCCCAGGGCCGAGCCGTCTGGATCCCGACCGGCACGTTCACCCTCTGGGATCACGTGGTGGTCGACGGGGTGACCCTGCGTGGGGCCGGCCCGTGGTATTC
The DNA here is from genome assembly GCF_040607775.1 of Micromonospora sp. NPDC005237. Taxonomy (NCBI): domain Bacteria; kingdom Bacillati; phylum Actinomycetota; class Actinomycetes; order Micromonosporales; family Micromonosporaceae; genus Micromonospora; species Micromonospora sp. NPDC005237. The sequence goes on from NZ_JBEXHJ010000002.1 coordinate 405,886, forward strand.
GGTGCTCGGCGGGCGGCACCCCACCGACCGCAAGCGGGCCGCCGGCATCTACGGCAAGTACGTCCCCGGCGGCGGCTACACCGGGGAGATCCGGGCGCACGAGGCCGGCGGACCGAGCCGCAACGTCACCCTGCGGGACTTCGCCATCATCGGCGACATCCGCGAGCGGGTGGACGAGGACCAGGTCAACGCCCTGGGCGGGGCGATGACCAACTCGGTGGTGGACAACCTGTGGCTGGAGAACACCAAGGTCGGGGCGTGGATGGACGGCCCGATGGACAACTTCACCATCCGCAACAGCCGGATCCTGGACCAGACCGCCGACGGCGTGAACTTCCACACCGGCGTCACCAACTCGACGGTGACCAACACGTTCGTCCGCAACACCGGCGACGATGCCCTGGCGATGTGGGCGCAGAGCGTGCCGAACGTCAACAACTCGTTCACGCACAACACCATCGGCGTGACGCTGCTGGCCAACCACCTGGTCAGCTACGGCGGTCGGGACATCAAGATCACCGACAACGTGACGGCCGACTCGCTGACCAACGGCGGTGGCATCCACGTCGCCAACCGCTACCCCGGTGTGCAGGGCGACACCGCGGTCCGGGGCACCTGGACGATCGCCCGGAACACGCTGATCCGCAACGGCAACTCGGACTACAACTGGAACTTCGGCGTCGGGGCGATCTGGTTCTCCGCCCTCAACGAGGCGTTCCAGCAGGCCACCATCAACATCACCGACACCGACATCCTGGACAGCTCGTACGCCGCGCTGCACTGGATCGAGGGCCAGACCAGCGGGATCAACCTCAACAACGTACGGATCGACGGCGCCGGCACGTACGCGCTCCAGGTGCAGGCGCCCAGCCAGGTGTCGTTCACCAACGTGCGGGCCACCAACATCGCGCAGAGCAACCCGATGCACAACTGCGTGGGCGGCGGCTTCCAGATCACCCAGGGTTCCGGCAACTCGGGCTGGTACACGTCGACCCCGTACTGCGGCCCGTGGCCGGAGCCGCAGTGGGGTGGGGGCCCCAGCACCCCGCCGACCACCGGCCCCACCACCCCGCCACCCACCACCGCTCCGCCCACCACCGCACCGCCGACCACGCCGCCCCCGACCACGCCGCCGCCCACCGGCGGGAACCTGGCGCTGAACCGGTCGACGACCGCGACCAGCACCAACCAGAGCTACACGGCGGGCAACGCCGTGGACGGCAACGCGGCCACCTACTGGGAGAGCGCCAACAACGCCTTCCCGCAGTCGCTGACGGTGGACCTGGGCTCGGCCCGCGCGGTCGACCGGGTGGTGCTCAAGCTGCCCGCCGGCTGGGAGCAGCGCACCGAGACGCTGTCGGTGCTCGGCTCCACCGACGGCTCGTCGTACAGCACCCTGGCGTCGTCCGCCGGTCGGGTCTTCGACCCCGGCACGGGCAACACCGTGTCGATCGGGCTGCCCTCCGGTGACCGCCGCTACATCCGGGTCACCGTCACCGGCAACACGGGCTGGCCGGCCGCCCAGCTCAGCGAGGTCGAGGTGTACGGCGGCACCGCCACCACGCCGCCGCCCACCACCGCCCCACCGACGACGGCCCCACCGACCACCGCCCCGCCGACGACGCCCCCGCCCAGTGGCAACCTCGCGGCCGGACGGTCGATCACCGAAACCAGCCACTCCGACGTGTACGCCGCGCCCAACGCGGTGGACGGCAACGCCAACACCTACTGGGAGAGCGCCAACAACGCCTTCCCGCAGTCGCTGACGGTGGACCTGGGCGCCACCCGTTCGGTGTCCCGGGTCGTGCTGAAGCTGCCGCCGTCGTCGGCGTGGCAGACCCGTACGCAGACGCTGTCGGTGCTCGGCTCCACCACCGGCTCGTCGTTCACCACCCTGAAGGCGTCCGCCGGCTACACGTTCAACCCGGCCAGCGGCAACACGGTCACCGTGACCTTCACGGCGACCAGCCAGCGGTACCTGCGGCTGACCGTCACCGGCAACACCGGCTGGCCCGCCGGCCAGCTCAGCGAGTTCGAGGTCTACTCCAGCTAGGCCGACGGCCCCCGCCCGAGCAGGGCGGGGGCCACCGGTCGGGAGCCCGGCGCAGCGCGGCGCCGGCCCGCCCGCACCCGTCCCGCACCGTCCCCCACCTGTCGCGGCACGACGGGCGTACCCCTGCACCCGTCACCGGGCAACGCACCCACACCACCCCCGAAAGAGGTGTAGCCACCCATGTCCAGAAACGGCCCCACCCGAGGCACCCCGCGTGCCGGCTCGCCCGGTCCCGTCCCCCGAGCCGACCGAGCCGGCCGACTGCCGGCCGGCCGGCGGCTGTTCGCCGGCGCGCTCGCCGGACTGCTCCTCGCCGCCGTCCCCGCCCTCACCCCGGCGACCGCGGCACCGGCGGCGAAGCCGGCTCCGGCCCCGGCCGGGTCCGCCCGCGCGGCCCTGCTCGCCGGGCTCTCCGCCAGCATGAGCGCCAGCAGCTACAACCAGAACTACGTCGCGGGCAACGCCAACGACGGCAACGCGTCGACCTACTGGGAGAGCGCCAACAACGCGTTCCCGCAGTGGATCCAGGCCGACCTCGGCGCCACCGTCAACGTGGACCGGGTGGTGCTCAAGCTGCCGCCCTCGTCGGACTGGCAGACCCGCACCCAGACGCTGTCGATCCTCGGCTCCACCAACGGCTCGACCTTCACCACCCTGAAGGCGTCCGGCGGCTACACGTTCGACCCGGGCACCGGCAACACCGCGACCGTCAGCTTCACGGCTGCCAGCACCCGCTACGTACGGGTGCAGGTCACCGGCAACACCGGCTGGCCGGCCGCCCAGTTCTCCGAGGTCGAGGTGTACGGCGCCAGCGGCAGCACCGACACCCAGGCCCCCAGCGCCCCCGGCAATCTGGCCTACACCCAGCCCGCCAGCGGTCAAATCCGGCTCACCTGGTCCGCGTCCACGGACAACGTCGGCGTGACCGGGTACGACGTCTACGCGGGTGGCGCGCTGCGCGGCAGCGTCAGCGGCTCGACGCTCACGTACACCGACAGCCAGCCGGACACCGCCACGGTCTCGTACTACGTGCGGGCCAGGGACGCGGCCGGCAACCAGTCGGCGAACAGCAACACGGTGACCCGCACCGGCACCGGCAACCCTCCCACCGGCACCAACCTGGCGGTCGGCAAGCCGATCACCGCCTCCGGGTACGTGCACACGTTCGTGGCGACCAACGCCAACGACAACAACGTGACCACCTACTGGGAGGGCAACGGCAACCCGAGCACGCTGACCGTGCAGCTCGGCGCGAACGCCAGCCTCAGCCAGGTCGTGCTGAAGCTCAACCCGGACTCCGCCTGGGGTACGCGTACCCAGAACATCACAGTGCTCGGCCGCGACCAGGGCTCGTCGACCTTCACCACCCTGGTCGGCGCGGCGAACTACACCTTCAACCCGGGCAGCGGCAACACGGTGACCATCCCGGTCTCCGGGGCTGCCGCCGACGTACGGCTCTCGATCGCCTCGAACACCGGCGCCCCGGCCGGGCAGGTGGCCGAGTTCCAGGTCATCGGCACCCCCGCGCCGAACCCGGACCTCACCGTGACCGGCATGTCGGTCAGCCCGTCCGCCCCCGTGGAGACCAGCACCATCACGCTCTCGGCCACCGTGCGCAACGCCGGCTCGGCGGCCTCCGGCGCCACCGACGTCAACTTCTACCTGGGCTCCACCCGGGTCGGCACCGCGTCGGTCGGCGGCCTCGCGGCCGGCGCCTCGACCACGGTCAGCGCCAGCATCGGCACCCGCGACGCGGGCAGCTACCCGCTCAGCGCGAAGGTCGACGAGTCCAACACCGTCGTCGAGCAGGACGACACCAACAACAGCTACTCCAACCCGAGCCCGCTGGTGGTGAGCCCGGTCGCCACGAGTGACCTGGTCGCCTCGGCGGTGGCCTGGTCGCCGGGCAACCCGTCGGCCGGCAGCACGGTCACCTTCTCCGTGTCGATCCGCAACGCCGGCAGCGTGGCCTCCGCGTCCGGGTCGCACGGCATCACGCTCACCGTGCTCAACGAATCGGGCACGGTGGTGCGTACCCTCACCGGCTCGTACTCCGGTGTGATCAACGCCGGGGCCACCGTCGGCCCGGTCGACCTGGGCACCTGGACGGCCGCGAACGGCAAGTACACCGTCCGGGTCGTGCTCGCCGCCGACAGCAACGAACTGCCGGTCAAGCAGGGCAACAACACCAGCGACCGTCCGCTCTTCGTCGGGCGCGGCGCCAACATGCCGTACGACATGTACGAGGCCGAGGACGGCGTGGTCGGCGGCGGCGCGGCAGTGGTGGGCCCGAACCGGACCGTCGGCGACGTGGCCGGTGAGGCGTCCGGCCGGCGTGCGGTGACGCTCAACTCGACCGGCAGCTACGTCGAGTTCACCACCCGGGCCAGCACCAACACGCTGGTCACCCGCTTCTCCATCCCCGACGCGTCGGGCGGCGGGGGCATCAACTCCACGCTGAACGTCTACGTCAACGGCACGTTCCACAAGGCCATCGACCTGACGTCCCGCTACGCCTGGCTGTACGGCAACGAGACCAGCCCGGGCAACTCGCCGAGCGCGGGCGGACCGCGGCACATCTACGACGAAGCCAACGTCATGCTCAACTCGACCGTGCCGGCCGGCAGCAAGATCCGCCTCCAGAAGGACGCGGCCAACACCACCACGTACGCGATCGACTTCATCAACACCGAGCAGGTCTCGCCGATCGCGAACCCGGACTCGGCCCGCTACGCGACGCCGGCCGGCTTCACCCACCAGGACGTGCAGAACGCCCTGGACCGGGTGCGGATGGACACCACCGGCAACCTGATCGGGGTGTACCTGCCCGCCGGCAACTACTCCACCTCGTCGAAGTTCCAGGTGTACGGCAAGGCGGTCAAGGTGACCGGCGCCGGGCCCTGGTACACCCGGTTCAACGCCCCCTCCGGCCAGGAGAACACCGACATCGGCTTCCGGGCCGAGAACTCGGCGGCCGGATCGTCGTTCGCGAACTTCGCCTACTTCGGCAACTACACCTCGCGCATCGACGGGCCGGGCAAGGTGTTCGACTTCGCCAACGTGTCGAACATCGTGATCGACAACATCTGGGCCGAGCACCAGGTCTGCCTCTACTGGGGCGCCAACACCGACTACATGACGATCAAGAACTCGCGGATCCGCAACCTGTTCGCCGACGGCATCAACATGACCAACGGCAGCACCAACAACCTGGTCAGCAACAACGACGCCCGGGCCACCGGCGATGACAGCTTCGCGCTGTTCTCGGCGATCGACGCGGGCGGCGCGGACATGCGGGACAACATCTACGAGAACCTGACCTCGACCCTGACCTGGCGGGCCGCCGGTGTGGCCGTCTACGGCGGCTACGGCAACACGTTCCGCAACATCTACATCGCGGACACGCTCGTCTACTCCGGCATCACCATCAGCTCGCTCGACTTCGGCTACCCGATGAACGGCTTCGGCGCGAGCCCGCCGACCCGTTTCGAGAACATCTCGATCGTGCGGGCCGGTGGGCATTTCTGGGGCGCGCAGACCTTCCCGGCGATCTGGGTCTTCTCCGCCTCGAAGGTGTTCCAGGGCATCCGGGTCAGCGACGTGGACATCGTCGATCCGACCTACAGCGGCATCATGTTCCAGACCAACTACGTCGGTGGGCAGCCGCAGTTCCCGGTCACCGACACGGTCTTCACCAACATCTCGATCAGCGGCGCCCGCAAGAGCGGTGACGCCTACGACGCGAAGTCCGGCTTCGGCATCTGGGTCAACGAGATGCCCGAGTCCGGGCAGGGGCCGGCCGTCGGGTCGGTGACCTTCAACAACCTGCGGTTGAGCAACAACGCGGTGGACATCCGCAACACCACCTCGACCTTCACCATCAACCGCAACTGAGTCAGGCCGTACCGGATGCCGCCGGGAGGTTCACCCTCCCGGCGGCATCGCGCCATGCCGGCCCTCGCCGGCGGCGAACCGGGCCGCCCCGGCCGCCGCGTCGGTGGCCAGCGAATCCATCCCGTACGCCAGCTCGGTCGCCAGCGCCTCCGCCTCGGGCCGTCCGGCGCCGGCCAGCACGGCCGCCCGGTCGTTGCGCAGGCAGGTCTGCGGATGCCGGGCGATCGCCGCGGCCAGCTCCTCGGCCGCCGCCCGCGCCCGGCCCGGCGGCACCACCCGGTTGACCAACCCCATGGTGTACGCCTCGTCGGCGGGCACCGCCCGCCCGGTGAGGATCAGGTCCAGGGCACGGCTCTCACCGATCAGCCGGGGCAGCCGGACCGTCCCGCCGTCGATCAGCGGCACTCCCCAGCGTCGGCAGAACACCCCGAGCGTGGCGTCGGACTCGGCGACCCGCAGGTCGCACCAGAGTGCCAGCTCCAGGCCGCCGGCCACCGCGTACCCGGAGATCGCCGCGATCACCGGCTTGCTCAGCGCCATGCGGGTCGGACCCATCGGGCCGTCTCCCTCCGGCTCGACCCGGTTGCCGCTGGGCGTGCCGATCGCCTTGAGGTCGGCGCCCGCGCAGAACGTGCCGCCGGCACCCCAGAGCACGGCCACCTCCGCGTCCGGGTCGGCGTCGAACGAGCGAAAGGCGTCCGCGAGTGCCCGCGCGGTCGGCCCGTCCACCGCGTTGCGGGCCGCCGGGCGGTCCAGGATCACCGTCGTCACCGGCCCGGCGCGCTCCACCCGTACACCCATCGGCCCATGGTGCCCGGCGGAGCGCCGGAGCGCACCCACCGGATCATCCGCACACGTTGCTACAGGTCCGTCACCGCCGACCGGTTTGCGACGGCGTTCGCCGGGAAGTCGGTCCTCGTGCGAGAGATCCTGACGAAGATCGAGCAGGCGTCCCGGCTGGACCGGGTGGGTGACCGGCTGCAACGGGTGGTGCTGGGCACGCTGCGTCCACGGCGGTTACGCGACCTCCTGCACGGGGTGCCGCTGGGCCATCCCCTGCACCCGGCGATGGTGCAGGTGCCGGTGGGCTCCTGGATCAGCGCGGCGGTGCTGGACCTCATGCCCGGGCAGCGCCGGGCTGCCACCGCGCTGGTCGGGCTGGGCACCGTCAGCGCCGTGCCGGCGGCGATCGCCGGCCTGAACGACTGGGTGGCCCTCGCCCCCGACCAGCGGCGCGTCGGCCTGGTGCACGCCGCCGCGAACGGCATCGGCCTGACCTTCTACGCCGGCTCGCTGGCCGCACGGCTCTCCGGCCGGCACGGTATGGGCCGCGCTCTCGGCTTCCTCGGGCTGTCCGCCGCGAGCCTCGGGGCCTACATCGGCGGGCACCTGGCGTACAAGCAGGGGGCGCAGGTCAACCAGAGCATCTCCGAGCTGCGGCGGATGAGCGACGGTTGGCACTCGCTTGTCGACATGTCGGCCCTGCCGCAGCGCACGCTGGTGACCCGCGAGGTGGACGACGTCTCGGTGATCCTCTACCGCCACGGCGACGAGGTCACCGTCATGCTGGAGCGCTGCCCCCACCAGAGCGGGCCGCTCGGCGAGGGCGAGGTCCAGGAGATCGACGGCCACGCGTGCGTGGTCTGTCCGTGGCACGGCAGCGCGTTCCGGCTCAACGGCGGCGAGGTCGTACTGGGGCCCTCCGGCAACGACCAGCAGATCCTGCCCACGCGGATCCGCGACGGCGTGCTCCAGACCCGCGTCCCCTGACCGACCGCACCCCCGCGCGCCTGCCGGTGCCGGTCCGGGGTGTGCCGGCTCAGCCGCGCCGATGCCGACCGCCCTGGGGTCCGTCGTCGTCCCACCCTGCCGCACCGGTAGCTCCGGCACTGTCGCTCCCGGCTCCCGATGCGCCGACGGACGCCGTACCGTCGCTGGACCAGTCGGGTGCTGTGCCAGCGATTGGTGCGGACGGCTCGATGGCCGCCGCCGCGCGGCTGGCGGCCCAGGCGGCGCCGCTGCCGCTCGGGCCCAGGCTGCTCCCGCTCGGGCCCAGGCTGCTCCCGTTCGAGCTGCCGCGGCGGCCGCGCGCCCCGCGCCGGGGTGCGCGGCTGGATGCGGCCAGCCGGGGAGCCGCGCCGGCGGTGGCCGGGCGGCGGCGCAGGCCGAGCACCGCGCCGATCTGGGCGCCGACGATGCTCGCGACGGCCAGCACGGCGGAGACCGCCAGCGGTCGGTTCACCCGGTCGGTGGTTCCGGCCCGCGCCGCGCCGACGGTCATCGGGGGTACCTGACCCGTCGACTCCGTACCGCCGGGGGGCGCCTGCTCCGCCCGCTCCGGCGCGGTCCGCTCGGGCGCCGGTCGCGGGGCCGGCGGCCTGGGCGCGGCGGGCCGGCCGACGAGTTTTCCGGTGGCGTGCGGGCGGGCGCCCTGGTCGGCGGCCTCCGCTGGCAGCCGGAGCAGTTGGCCGGGGCGAATCCGATCCGGGTCGTCCAGCCGGTTCAGCTTGGCGAGCTGTCGATAGTCGCCGAACTCGTCGAGGTACCGCTCGGCCACCTCGCCGAGGTAGTCGCCCCGCGCCACGCGATACACCGGGGCCGCCTGGTCACCGGCGCTCGGCCCGCCGGGCGCGACCAGCCCGAGCGGTCCGCTCCCGGTCGTCGCGAGCGGCCCGCTCCCGGCCATGCCGAGCGGCCCACCTTCGGGCAGTCGGGCGGCGCTGGTCGAAGCGCTCGACTGGGCGTACGCCGGAGCGGTGTAGACCGCCGCGGCGCTGGCGGCGGCCGGGCTGGCCGCGAGGATCAGCGCGACCGAACCGACCAGCGCGGCGGCGGCCTTCTGCTGGCGGCTCATCCCCGGCAACTTCGGCGCCGGCCGGCGCAGGGTCTGCGCGCCCAATTCGACGATGACGGAGAAGGCGAACGTGGCCCAGCCGAACCAGCCGGCCAGCGCCAGGGCCCGCAGGAAGAGCTGCCCGTCGTCGCGGCTGGTCAGGACGGTGCCCACCTCGGCGAGGGTGGGCAGATGGTCGGGCAGGGGATTGCCCGCGAAGGCGAGCAGCGCGACCGGCGCACCCGCAACCAGAGCGCAGAGCACGACGAGCGCGCCGACGCCGGTGAGGACGCGTCCGGTCCGCCGTACGACGGACCGACCCGATGCGGACATGGCGGCCTTCCTTCCTACGGTCCTGCGGTGATGGCCCGCGCGGTCGCCTCGCCGGTGACCGTGACCCGGTCGGCGAAGCCGAACAGCCCGAGCATCGAGCGGCGGTAGATGATCGTGACGCGTACCCGGACGACGGTCTCCCCGGCGATCTGCGGGAAGCTCACGGTGTGGCCGGTGGTGCCGGCGGCGGAGAGGTAGTTGGCGACCGCGACGCGGGCCTGCGGCTGGTCGATCCGCGTCGGCCCACCCTCGATCGCGGTGGCCCGGTCGATGGCCTGCCCGCCCGCGCGGGCCGCCTCCGCGGCGAGGTTGTCCGCGCGTTGCAGCGTGCGCAGCTGACCGGCGCCGTCGAACGAGAGACCCACGATAGCCAGTACGCCGATCATCGCCACCGCCAGGAAGATGCTCACGCGGCCGTGGTCGCCGGAGAGCGGACGGACGGTCATCGCCGGCTCCGGTAGCGGTCAAGTGGTGAGGTGAAGCTCGCCTCGACGCGGTTTTCGCTGGGCATGCCGGGCACTGCCGAGAGGCGCAGATCCCGGAAGGACACCCGGCAGGCGACCGTGACGGTGACTGTCGCATCCTGGCCGAGCGCGCTGCGGTAGGCCCTGTCGAAGCTGGTGGTGGCGCCTCCGACCGAGCCGCTGAACGTCACGGTCGGAGTGCCGCTGCAATTCAGCCCTCGCCAGTCCAGCTGCTGCTGAGCCGCCTTGCGCGCTTCCTCGCGGGCGTCGGCCGCACTGCGGGAGATCGAGGCGGCGCGGGCCGCGTCGTGGGCGGCGGCGTCGATGGCCTCCGCCGCCACCGCGCTGCGTCCGGCCACGCCGGCCAGCACCATCAGCGCGATGAACGCGGGTGCGAGCACCGCCACCTCGATGGAGACCGAGCCCCGCTCGGCGGGCCGGTTCACGGCGGGGTCACCCGCTCCACCGTCCCGTGCGCGGTCTGCTCTACCGCGAAGTCCACGCCGGGCACCACCGACAGGGACCGGCCGGTCACCGTGCAGGTCACCTCGACCGCGGTGGTCACGCAGGTCGGGCCGGTCCTGTCCCAGCCCAGCAACCAGCCGCCGGTGGCGGACAGGAACCGGGTGGCGCTGGCCTTCCCGGCGCCGCCGCGCGCGTTGTAGAGCCGTTGGGCGTTGACCCCGCTCTGGGCGGCGTTCAACGCCGTGGAGCGGGCCAGGAAGACCGCCGAGACCTGGAGCGAGGCGAACAGGAGCACCAGGATCAGCGGCATCACCACGGCCAGCTCCACCGGGTTGGCACCCCGCTCCCGGTCGCCGGCCACGAGGCGACACCGGGCGGCGAGAACCGCCCGGCGCCACCTTCCGAACGCGGCTCGGCGCATGCCGGCTACTTCGGGTTCGTGTGGTTCGGGATGGCCTTCATCCAGTCGTTGGCCTTGCCGAGGGCCAGGCCGGTGACGATGGTCGCCACGAAGACCAGACCGAAGATGATCACGGCGGTCGGTACCGGGCTGTCGCCGCGCTCGCCGTCCCGCCGCAGCTCGGCGAAGCGCGTCGTCACCACGACGTGCAGGTAGGTGAGGATGGACATGGCGTACTCCTTCTCGGGGTCGGATCAGACACGGGCGATGAACGGATAGACGACGAAGCCGAGCAGCACGAAGACGAGAAGTGCGCCCGGGATGTCGAGTCGGCTGGTCACGCCCTCGGCGCGGGCCAGGTTGTCGGTACGGATCTGGTCGCGCAGCGAGTCGGCCCGGCTGCGCAGGGTCTCGTGCACCTGTGCACCCTCGCTGCCGGAGGAGCGCATGATCGCGCCGACGTCGCCCAGCTCCGGGATGCCGATCTTGTCGGCGAGGTCACGCAGCTCGTCCCAGGGCGCGTGCATCTGCATCTGGGCGATTCGCAGCGACTCCTGAAGCCGGTCGAACACCCAGCCGTCACAGACCGCGGCGGCCCGCTCCAGCGACTGCACCGGCCCGTGCGCGGCGGAGAGCTGCAGAGCCACCAGATCCAGGTACGTGCAGACGGCCTGGCGGAACTCGTCGCGGGCGGCGTCCGCCTTGGCCAGCACCGAGCGGTGCGCCAGCAGGCCGGCGATCAGCGCCATGCCGAGGCCACCCAGCACCGGTACGACAAGCGGCAGCGAGACACCGAGCACGAACAGCGCCACCCCGAGCAGGGTCGGCGTGGCCAGTCCGATGAGCGCGGACAGCAGCACCGACAGCGCGTACTGCTCGGGGGTCTGACCGATCAGGGCGAGCTGCCGGTGCGGTGGTCGCAACCAGCGGGACAGCCCGGTCAGCCAGTCCAGCCGGCGGGAGGCGGGAGCGGCCACCCGCCCGGTGCCCGGCGGCTGGTGCAGGCGGCGCAGCGCCGGCCCGAGCGCGGGGGTCGCCGGAACCAGCTCCCGGATCACCAGGAACAAGCCCAACCCGATCGTCGCCCCGCCACAGACCGCGACGGCCAGGTGCCAGTTGAGGATCACCGCGACCGCCTTCCGGGGCTGCGCCGCGCTTCGCCGCTCGCGCTCACGCGATCACCTCCTGCGGGTCGGGGGCCGGCAGGAACCGGGCCGGCCGCTGCGGCTGGCTCATCGACCGCACCCAGGCCAGCAGGCCGATGAAGGCGGCGCCGAGAGCAGCCATCACCACCTGACCCGTCGGTGTGCCGTACGGCTTGATGTATTCGGTGTTGACCAGCCCGTACGCCAGCGTCGCCAGCGTCATCCCGGTCAGGAAGCGGACCGCGAACCGGGGCTGGGTGCGCTTGGCCTCGATCTCCCGGCGGGTCGCCACCTCCGCGGCCGCCGCTCCGGCGATCGAGCCCAGCACGTCACCCAGCCGCTCACCCCGATCGGTGAGGTGCAGGATCAGCGCCGCCACGACCTGGTCGCACACCGGGTCGCCGATCTCGTCGGCGAACGCCAGCAGCGCGGAACGGGCCAGCCAGCCGGCCTGCAACCGGGCGGCGAGCAGCCGTACCTCGTCCTCGATGCCGGGTGGCACGCTGCCGATCGTGCTGATGATCGCCTGTTGGAGGCCCTGCCCCGTACCGGAGACGTCCTTGAGCCGGCGGGTCCACTCGCCGACGGCCTCGATCCGGGCGATCGCCCGCTGCTCGGCCTTGCCCACGGCGAACAGCCACGGCGTGCCGGGCACCGCCACCGCCACCAGCAGGCCCACCACCGGCAGCCCGGTCAGCAGGAACGCCAACGCCCCGGCGACCACCGCGGTGAGCAGCAGCGCCTGGTAGGCCCGCCGCTCGGCCGGAGTGGCGCCGGAGCCGCGCCAGAGGCGGCTCAGGCCAGGGCCAGCTCCCGGGCCGGGCCCGGCGGGCCGGCGGCTGCCCACCAGGGCGACGACCGCCAGCAGCAGCCCGGCCACACAGGCGGCCCCGGAGACCACAGCGATCAACTCCAGGCTGTTCCCCATCAGGTCACCGCCGGGCCAGTCGGGTCTGTCGGGGACGCCGCCAGGCACCCGTACCGGCCTCGATCCAGCGGGTCAGCAGCCGGGCGTCGTACCCCACCCGCAGCAACTGGTCGCGGACCCGTTCCGGGAGGTGCCGGGGGACGGCACGGCCGTCCGGACCGGGACCGAAGACGGTGGTGGTGGTGATCCGGCCGGCCTCACCGGCCCCGATCACCTCCTCCACGTGCGAGACGAACCGGTGCTTACGGCCGCCGATCGCGCTCTCGTCCTCGACGGTGACGTAGACGATCAGATCGAGGGCGTTGCCGGCCATCCGGCGGGCCTGGTCGACGGTCATCTCCCGGCCGTGCGCCAGCGCCAGCTCGACGATCCGTTCACCCACCCCGGCAGCCGTACGGGCGTGAATGGTGCACATCGAGCCCCGGCTGGTGGTCATCGCCTGGAGCATCGGCACGATCTCCCGGGACCGGACCTCGCCCACGATGATCCGCAGCACGCCCATCCGCAGCGAGAGCGGGATCAGGTCGGCGATCGTCACCTCACCCGCCGGACGGCCGTCGAAGCCGCGCTCGCCGTGCCCCTCCCGCGCCTCGAAGCTCATCACCGCCCGGTGCCGCTCCCGGCGACGGGCCGGCAACAACTCCCGACTCTCCTCCAGCAGCACGTACGGCTCGTCGGGTGGGATCTCGTTCATGAGCGCCCGGATGATCGTGGTCTTCCCGGCGCCGGCCAGCCCGGCGACCATGATGTTCAACCCGGCGCGCATCGCCGCACGCAGGAAGTCGCGCAGCAGCGGGTCGATCATCTCGTCCAGGTCACCCCGGGCGCCGGCCACGTCGTCGAGGCTCACGTCCAGGGTGTTGTGCTTGCGGATCACCGCGTACGGCCGGTGGCTGACCAGGAACACCGCGGCCAGTCGGCTGCCGTCGGGCAGTTGCAGGTCCAGGGTGGGCTTCACGGTGGACAGTGACCGTTCGGTCGCGCCGGCCCGCCGCGCCGCCGCCTGAAGGATCTCCACCAGCTCGGCGTCGCTGTCGGCGATCGGCTCGGCCCAGTCCACCCCACCGCCGTGCCGGGTGATGCGCACCACGTCGCAGCCGAGGATGTGCACCTCCTCGATGGTGTCGTCGACCAGCAGGGTCTGTAGCCGGCCCAGCCCGACCAGCTCGGCGGTCACCTGGTCGAGCAGCAGGCGTTCCTCGCTGGCGGCCATCGGTGTGCCGGCGCGACGGACCGCGTCCGCGTACTCGGCGACCACCGTGACGGCCAGCCGGGCCCGCTCGGTGTCCTCCTCGTCGACGGTGAACTCCCGGCCGCGCTGCCACAGGGTGAGCCGTTCGGTGAGTTCCCGGCGCAGCTCCCGGACCACCTGGAAATCCATCCGGGGTCGGGGTGCCACCTCCGGCGGCGGCGTGGCCGTGGGCATCGGCTGCGGTATCGCCGCCGACTGGTGGTGCCGACCGTTCGGCGGGGCCAGCGGCGGCGCGGTGGACGTCGCGGCCGGCGGCTGCTGACGTGGGTCGGTGGAGACGGGCTCAAACCGCATCCGGCACCCCCTGCTGCACCGGCCAGGCCAGCCGTGCCCGCCGGCGTTCCAGCAGCGCCCCGACCGGCACCTCCAGCGCGGCGGCCGCGCGCAGCAGCGGCCGTCCGGACCGTACGGTCCCACCGAGGGCGAGCACCCCTGCGGTACGCGGGTCGTGCGGCAGCCGGGCGATCACCGGCAGTTTCAGTCCACGACTGATCTCCGCGCGCCCGTGCCCGTCGCCGACCAGCAGCAGCCGCAGGGTGCCCGGCGGCACCCGGTGTTCGGCGAAGTCCCGCTCGATCGCGGTGACCACCGCCCGGGTGCCGGACAGGTCGGGCAGGTGGGCCCGGGTCACCAGCAGCACCACCGAGGCGGCCCGCAGCAGTGGCCACGGTGGGCCGGTGACGTGCAGCCGGCCGCAGTCGACGAGCACGTCGTAGCCGGGAGTGCCCCGGTCCAGGGCGTTGAAGTAGTCGGCGAAGCGCTGCCAGAGCGGGGTGACGCTGCCGGCCTGCGCCGGGTCGACCAACCCGGGCAGCAGCAGCCGTTCCCGGCGCGGCGCGTCCAGGTCGACAAGCTGTGACCAGAACCCGGTCTCCAGGTTGCCGTCGCGCAGCTCCCCGACGGCCAGCTCGCCGATGCCGCGCGGCCCGTCCAGCTGACCGCCCAGGTAGCCGGCGAGGATCGACCCGCCGGCCGGGTCGCACTCGGCCAGGACCAGCCGGCGGTGCCAGGTCAGGGCACAGGCCAACGCCGAGGTGGTCACGCCGGGCGAACCCTTCGCGGACACCAACGCGATGATCGCCATGCTCAGGCCGCCTCGGTCAGCACGACCGCGATCCGCTCCTGGGCGGCCAACGCCACCACGGCGGGTACGTCCCGGATGAGCAGCGCCAGGTACAGCACCTTCTCGTCGTCCGTCGGGCTGACCATGTCGATGACGGTGGCCGCGAACCGGGTGCCCGCCCCGGCCGCCGCCCCGGTGGCGTTCTCGTCCGGGGTGCTGACCAGCAGCACCTTGTCTCCGGGGTGCAGCGCTCGGGCCGGCACCTGGGCGGTCTTCAGGCCGAGCGCGATCTGCTGCTGACCCGGGCCGAGCAGCGGGTCGTCGGTGACCTGCCCGAGGGTGAGCAGGGTGCCCGGCACCAGCGCCACGGCGGCCCGCTTGCCGACCACCTCGTCCAGCCGGCCCGCGGGCACCGGGTGCAACCCCTGACCGCCGGCGACCTGCACGGTGATCAGATCGGCGGCGCTGACCTCCCGACCCACCTCCACCGGCCGGGCCACCGCGAGGTAGCTTCCGGTGGCCCGGACCGAGGTGACCGCGAACGCCGCCCCCAGCCCACCGAGGGCGATCAGGAGTACGGCGAGACCCAGCAGCCCTGGGCGGACGCGGCGCTGCCGGACCACCTTGGGCGGGCTGACCGGCGCGTCCACCGGCCCGGTCGCGTTACGCGTAGCCACACTCACCGTTCGATCTCCATTCCCGACTGTGGGGCTCGCAGAACCGGCTCACTCACCTGGTCACCACCTGGAGTTCCTTGATCTGGACCGGCACGGTGCCGCTGGTCCGGGTCTGCGGGATCGGGTCACCCTCGTCGCCGTCGTCGGTCCACCAGCGCACCGTCCAGTACGTGGTGGCGCCCACCCGGTAGGTGCCGGCCTTCGGGTAGCCGCGGTCGTAGCCGCAGTCCGGGGAGGTGCGGCCGGCGCGCTTGCCCTTCGGGTCGTAGGGAGTGCCGGCCTTGGTGCAGGTGACGGTGTCGCCGTTGCCCATGTTCCAGACGATCCGGTCGACCTTCGCCTCGATGGAGACGGTCAGCCCACGGTCGGACGCGGAGGCGCGCAGCGGCCCGAAGTAGCTGGCGCTCGGGGTGGCCCACATCCACACGGGCAGGCCGACCAGGCCCGGGCCGACGTCCTTGCGGGGCGCCACCTTGAGCCGAGCCGGCAGCAGCTTGATCGACGCCAGGGCCCGCCGGGCCAGCTCCTCCGGGTCCGGCGGAGCGCCGAAGCCGGGCGGCGGCCCGTCCCGCAGCACCGTGTCCTGTGCGCCGAGATCGCCCCCGTTGCAGGTCTGCACGTACCACTGCTGACCCTCGGGTGCCGGCTTCTGCGGCGAGGCGAGCTTGTAGTAGCACCCGTCACCGTTGTTGAACCAGCCCAGCAGGTCGTCGTAGCAGGGGATCGTCCGCCCGCCCCACTGACAGACACCGCCGCCCCCGCCGCCGCCGGAGTCGCCGCCGCCGTTGTCGCCCCCGCCGCCGGGGCCGCCCGGCGTACCGGGCTCGTCGTCCCAGACGTTGCAGTCCGGTTGGCCGGGCGGACATCCGGCCCCCGGGTCGGCGCGTCGGGCGGCGGCGGCCGGCAGGGTCGCGCCGACCACCAGTAGCAACGCCAGACCGGCCCCCGCGAGCATCCGCCGGGCCGCGCCGGTGCGGGCTCTCCGCCCTCGGGTCAGCACGGCTGGTCCGGGTGCGCCGAGCCGGAGCTGATCAGCCAGCGACCGTCGGGATAGCGGGTGGCGGTGGCGGTGGCCAGATGTTTGCCGCCACCGCTGCCCGGGACCACGCGCTGGTCCTTGGTGTAGACCAGCCGGTAGCCGGTCGCGTCCAGGCAGTCCTGGATCTCCACGGTGGCCGGGTCAGAGTCCAGGCTGACGGCGGTCACGCTGGGATCGGACGCCAGCGTCCCGGTACGCATCGCGCCGTGCTCCTTTGCGTCGCGAATGGACAATTGCACCCGGGTCAGCAGCGGATCAGCGAGAAACCGGGACAGTTCCGGCGCGTGTGGATCATTGCGCCGACTCGCCGTCCGCGATGCTGCGAGATAACCGGAGTACGCCTCGAGCGCCGCCTTTTCGGCAGCTTCCCGTTCCGCGCCCGAATCGGCCCGCGCTCCGTCGCCCCGCGCCGTCGCCGGCCGATCGACCGCCTCCTGCCCGCTGCCGCAGGCGGTGACCGGCACCGCCGCCACGACCGCCAGCAGGCAGATTGCCGCTCGCCTGAGCTGCCGTCCGCGCACCGCTGAGCCCTCCTCGTGGTCGCCCGACGTGGCCATGAAGCACCGCCGCCGGGCATGCGGAAGCGCGCCCGGATCAGTGTCTTCCGGAGCTCTCATTGCGCTTCTGCATTCACCGTTACGGATCTTCTACAAATGCAAGGTCCCGTGTCGTCCGGTTGTAGAGGTGAGGCTTGCGTCACACCCAAGGGGCGAGCATAGGCTGACGCTCGCCGATGCAACAGAGGCAATTCAAGTGAACACTCTGCGTGATGATGGGTGGTGGTGGCGGGTGTTCGTGCTGCACTCCGGACGATGGCCGGTCGAGGGGTCGCCGACGGTCCGGCCTCGCCGGCCGGGGCCGATCCGCCGCAACCCCTGCGTCGGTCCCGAGAGTGGGACATCGCGCCCCCATCCCGGCATCCGGACTGCGTCCCGGGGCGACGGACCGGCCACCCCGTCCGCGGTGCCGGCCGGCCCGCCCTCGGACGGGGAGATCATCGTGCCGCCGGTGGCGGACGTCGGTTTCCGCGCCATCCGCTACACCCGAGCGAACGTTCAGTCACGATCCGTGTTCACCTTTCCGGGGGGTGGCCGGCGTCCGGCGTGGTCCACGTGGCGCTGACCGGCCCTCCTGCGGCGGCACCCGGTCGGCGGAACCCGACCGATCGGGCGGCGGCGGGGCCTGCCCCTGGCCGTTTTCGGCCCGCGACCGGGCTGGCGATCCTGACGGTCAGTCCGCTGCTGCGGTTGGCCGTCGTGCGCTACGCCGTACCCACGGGAGCCCCCAGCCGGACCGGCTGCGACGCCTGCGGCGCGGCGGTCGGCCTGACCCGGCCCTGGCCGGCGCTCGGCCCGGCCGGCCAGTGCGGCCGGTGCCGGGCCCGGGTCGGGCCGCCGCCCGGCACGGTCGAGGTGGCCGCGCTCGCCGCCGTGGCGCTGCTGGCGCTGGTCGGCCCGTCGGGCGGGGCGATGCCGGCGCTGGCGTGGTGGCTCGCCTGGACCGTGCCGGCGGTCCTCGTCGACCTGGCCGTGCACCGACTGCCCGACCGGCTCACCCTGCCCGCGGCGGCCGGGACCTGGCTGCTGCTCGGCGCGGCCGCGCTCGCCGACGCCGACGCGGGCCCCTGGCTGCGGGCGGTCGCCGCGGGCGCGGGGCTGGCGCTGTTCTTCGCCACCAGCACGCTGCTGCTCGGCCGCCGCGGCTTCGGGTTGGGCGACGCGAAGCTGGCGCTCAGCGTGGGGGCACTGCTCGGCTGGTACGGCCTGCCCGTCCTGCTCCTCGGGCTGCTGCTCGCGTTCGGGCTGTCCGCGCTGGTGAGTCTGGGACTGCTGGTCGCCCGACGGGCACGGTGGAGCACGCACCTGCCGTTCGGCCCGTTCCTGCTGCTCGGCACGGTGGGTGCCCTCCTCCTGACCTCCTGACCGCCCACCCCACCGACCGTCCGCCGGCCGGGTCAGGGGCGGGGTCGGCTGGCCAGGTCGGGTACCGGGCGGCGGGCATCGGCGCGGCGGCGCAGCGCCTCGGCGGTCAGGCGGGCCAGAAGCGGGGTCGCCACCATGGCGACCAGGGCGCCGAGCAGCAGGCCGGCGGCCACGTCGTGCGGGTAGTGCACGCCCACGAAGACCCGGGAGAACGCGGCCAGCACGGCCAGCGGCAGCGCGACCAGTCCGAGCCGTCGGGAGAGCAGCAGTGTGGTGATCGCCAGCGCGCCGGCCAGGGTGGCGTGGTTGCTGGGGAACGACCAGTCACCCGGTGGTGGGCAGGTGCCGGCGACGATCGCCCGGCCCACCGTCCGGCACGGTCGGTCCTCGTCCACCACGGTCTTGAGCCATTCGCTGCTCGCGTACGCGAGGAGGGTCGGCAGCGGCGCGACCAGGGCGAGTGCCCGGTCGTGCGGGCCGCCGACCAGGCGGCGCAGCGCGGCCGCCACCAGCAGCGCGCCGAGCAGCAGGATCACCCCCTCGGTGGCGTGCCCGACGAACCACTGCACCGGGTGCGGGGTGCCGGCGGCCGCGTCGACGATGTCGCGGTACCACTCGGCGCTGATCTCTGGAACGTCCGTGCTGCCGTTGTCGGCCATGAATCACCTCACCAGACGTTCATACCTCGTTCACCTGGAAGACACCCTGGGAACGCGGCAGGGGGCAGCACAGGAGTCGAAGGTCGAGCCGGCCGCACGGAGGCCCGCCGGCAGGCGCTCAGGTCGGCGGAGGTCCGCCGGCAGACGCTCAGGTCGGCGCGGGCCCGCCGGCCATGCGCTCGCGGACGGCCTCCAGCGCCTCGAAGGCGTACGCCCAGTTGTGGCACTTGAAGCTGCGCAGGCCGTCGATGGCGGTGTGGCAGTCGGCGCAGCGCACCCCGGGGATGGCCTCCGGCACCTCGGTGTTGACGTACCTGTGTTCGCCGAGGATGACCGTGGCGATCATGTTCTTGTCGTGCAGGCCGGTGAGTGCCGACGAGACGATGTCGTACCAGGTGATCCGCCGGCCGCACTTCGGGCAGTCCGGTTCGTCGCCGCTGACCCACAGCGGGGCGCCGATGCTGCGTGCCGGCATTCCCAGCAGCTTCTCCAGACGGCGGACGTCCGACTCCGGTGTGGTCCACCGGTGCCGGCCGGGCAGCGACGCGGGCGAGTCGTACACGGCGCGGAACAGGTCGTGGTCGACCCGCACGGTTTCCCGCTGACCGGTCATCGCGTCCCCCTCGGTGATTCGGTGCCCCCACCGTGGTCGGCGTTGACCAGGGGCGCAGCCGGATCAACGACACGAGGGGTCAGCGGGTCGTCGCCCCGGCTGCTAGACATCGAGATCTGACCGCGCGGCGAAGGGACCCCTCGTGACCGACCAGCCGGCACCCGACACGACCGACGTCACCGCCCGACCCAACGTCGCCCGGATGTACGACTACTTCCTGGGTGGCAGCAACAACTTCGCCGCCGACCGCGCCGCCGCCGAGCGGGTGTTGGAGATCTTCCCGGGCACCGGGCTCGCGGCCCAGACCAACCGGCACTTCCTGCGCCGAGCCGTCCGGTACGCCGTCGGGCAGGGCGTCCACCAGTTCCTGGACATCGGGGCGGGGTTGCCCACCCAGGGGACCGTGCACGAGGTGGTACGAGCCGTGGCGCCGGACGCCCGGGTGGTCTACGTCGACTACGACGAGGTGGCCGTCGCGTACGCCCGACGGTTGTTGACGGACGTGCCCGGCGCGGCCGTCGTGCAGGGCGACCTGCGGCGGCCGGACGACCTGCTGGCCCACCCGGAGGTGCGGGCCACGCTCGACCTGGACCGCCCGGTGGCCGTGCTGCTGCTCGCGGTGCTGCACTTCGTGCCGGACGACGACGACCCGTGGGCTGCCGTCGCCCGGCTGCGCGACGCCACCGTGCCCGGCAGCCACCTGGTGCTGTCGCACCTGACGCTGGACGGCGTCCCGCCGGAGGTGGCCGAGCGCGGGCAGGCCGTGTACCGCACCAGCAGCGCCCCGCTGGTGCCCCGCACCCACGCCGAGACGCTGCGCTTCTTCGACGGGTACGAGCTGGTGGAGCCCGGCCTGGTCGAGACCACCCGGTGGCGGCCGGACGGCGAGCCAGAGGCCGGGGACTCACACGGCTACGCCGGGGTGGGCGTCCGCCGCTGACGCGTTTTCGCCTCCGGTGCCGGGCCTCGGGTGGTACGACGGAAACAGCGCCTGCCACCGGGAGGAGCGCCGATGGCGAGCAGGCCCGAGCGGCTGTTGCGGAGAAGCGACGCGCCGCTGAGCGCCTCGTTCCTGGAGCTCTTCTTCGACCTGGCGTTCGTGCTCGCCCTCAGCCAGTCGGCCGCGCACCTGCTGCACGACCTCACGCTGGCCGGCGCGCTGCACACCGCTCTGCTGCTGGCCGGCGTCTGGTGGATCTGGGTGACCACCACCTGGAGCGCCGACTGGTACGACCCGGAGTCCCCGGCCATCCGCGTGGTGCTGGTCGCCGCCACGCTGGGCAGCCTGCTGGCCGGGGTGGCGATCCCGCAGGCGCTCGAGGAGCGGGGGGTGCTCTTCGCCGGCGCGTACGTCGCGGTCCATCTCGTCCGGGGCGTGGTCACCGCCTCGATGCTGCGCGGTCATCCACGGCAGCGCCGGGCGCTGCGGATCCTCTGCTGGTACACGGTCACCGCCGTGCCGTGGCTGGCGGGCGCGTTCCTGCCGCAATGGCGGGTGCCGCTCTGGGTGCTCGCCCTCGCGATCGACGTGACGGGCCCACGGCTCGGCTGGCCCACGCCGAGGCTGGGTCGTGCCCGTCAGCAGGAGTTGCGCCTCGCTGGCGCGCACTTCGCCGAGCGCTACCAGCAAATCATGATCATCGCGCTCGGCGAACTCGTCCTGGCCGCCGGGCTCTCGTACGCCGGCACCCGCCTCGACCTCGCCGAGACCGCCGCCTTCCTGCTGGTCTTCGCCACGGCTGTGCTGATCGGTCTGCTCTACGTGACCCCCGCCGGCCGGCAGCTGGGCTCGGCCATCGAGCGCGCCGACCCGTCCCGGCTCGGTGTCGTCACCGGATACCTGCACCTCGTGATGATCGCCGGCATAGTGGTCACGGCCGTCGGGGCCGAGCTGAGCATCGCTCATCCCTCCGAGGTCGGCGACATGAGGGCTGTCGCGGTCATCCTGGGCGGACCCACGCTGTTCCTCGTCGGCCGGATCCTGTTCTCGCTGGCCATCCACCGGCGGTTGTCCTGGCCTCGGGTTGGCGCGCTGCTCGTGCTGGCCGGCGCGGCGGCCGCCCTGCGGCTGCCGCTGCTGGCGATCAGTGCGGTCGCCACCGGCGTGGTGCTCGTGGTGGCGGTCCTGGACCACGCCGCCCCCTTCACCTATCGCCGGCGCAGATCTGCTGACTAAAGTCAGGCAGATGGACTCCGCGCTCATCGCCGCAGTGCGGCGGTTCAACCGGACTGTCACCCAGCGGGTGGGTGCGCTCGACGACGAGTACATGGCGCAGGGCCGACCCCTCGGGCAGGCTCGCCTGCTCTGGGAGATCGGCCCCGCCGGCGCCGAGGTCGCGGCGTTACGCGCACGGCTCGGCCTGGACTCCGGATACCTCAGCCGACTCCTGCGCACCCTGGAGAACGACGGGCTGGTCACCGTGGGCCCGGCCGGCCAGGCCGGCGGCGACGGCCGGGTACGCGTCGCCCAGCTCACCGACGCCGGCCGTACGGAATGGGCCGAACTCGACGAGCGGTCCGACGAACTCGCCGCCTCGATCCTCCAACCGCTCACCGAGCGACGCCGCGAACGACTCGTCGCCGCCATGGCCGAGGTCGAACGCCTGCTCATCGGGTCGATGGTGGTCATCGCACCGTGCCCACCGAGCGATCCGCGGGCCCGGGCGTGCCTGCGGGCCTACGCCCGGGACATCGGGCGGCGGTTCGACGACGGGTTCGACCCGGCACTGAGCAAGCCGATCCACGACGAGGAGATCGCCCCGCCCGCCGGCGTGCTCCTGCTCGCCACCCTCAACACCGAGCCCGTCGGCTGCGGCGCCGTCAAACTCCACCGCGACGCACCCGCCGAGATCAAGCGTGTCTGGGTGGCGGACAGCGTCCGCGGGCTGGGCATCGGGCGACGGCTGCTGAGCGAGCTGGAACGGTACGCCGCCGACCGAGGCGTGAGCACGGTCCGGCTGGACACCAACCGCAACCTCACCGAGGCGATCGCCATGTACCACGCGGCCGGTTACCGGGAGATCGAGCCGTACAACACCGAGCGCTACGCCCACCACTGGTTCGAGAAGCAGCTCGGGCAGTAAGTAGTGGCTACAGCCGTTCGAAGCTCTCCATCCCGGCGAGCTCCAGCACCTCGGTCCGGATCGCCGGGCATTCCTGACGGGTCTGGTCGTCGATCTGACGGCCGTTCGGCACGGGGCCCTGTTTCTCGTACCAGGAATAGAGGTTCACGGTCAGGTTGGCCATCGCGCCCGTCTCGGACCCGATCCCCTTCAGCGTCGGCAACTGGCCGTCCAGGTAGGCACACACCTCCTTCGCCGACACCGGATTCGAGCCGTGGGCCGGAGCGGATCCGGCCGCGCTGGGCGCGGCATCGGGTGCTGCCGGGGTGCCCGGCGCTGCGGGCGTGGAGGGCTCGGGCGCGTCGGCGTCGGTGCATGCCGTCAGGGCGAACACAAGACAGAGGGCTGGCGCGATCAAGCGATTGCTTCTCATCATCAATTCTCGTCCTGACCTGGTTGTTGGTGGTCAGCCCCGGTGGTCGCGGTGACGAGCCAGAGGCCGGTGGGCAGTCGATAGCCGACGCCGGGCTCGCGAAACCGGCCGAGCAGCCGGGCAGCTCCTGCTCGGGCCGGAGCCTGCCCAGCCAGCGGGGCAGCCCGGTACGCGGCACCGGCGGGGCCGACCTCGATGAGCCATTCGGCAACCGCGTCGGCGTCGTCCGGGGCGTCCAGTTCGACGTCGTACGGCGTGATCGTGACGGCGGTCCAGCCGGCCCTGGTGAGGACTCGGACGAGCCTCGCCGGGTCGGCGAAGGAGAACGGACCGGGCTCGTCACCTACCGGTAGCGGTGGTAGCGGCCCGAGGTGCGGTGCTGCGCCGAGCATCGCGGCGGACAGCCACGGGTTGACGCCGCCGTCGCGGAAGACGGTCGCGGCGAGGCGTCCGCCCGGGCGCAGGGATCGTCGGATCGTGGCGCAGCCGGCGACCGGATCCGCCAGCAACATCAGGGTCATGCGCGAGAACGCCGCGTCGAACGGCGCCCCCGGCACGACATCGAGAGTCTCGATGTCGGCCACGTGGAACCGAATGTCCGGGAACCGCTGGCGGGCTGCGGTCACCATCGCCTCGGCGATGTCGACGCCGACCGCCGCGCCGGTCTCGCCGACCGCCCTGGCGAGCTCGGCCGTGGTGCCGCCGCAGCCGCAGCCCACGTCAAGAATCCGTTCGGCGGGCCGTGCGGCCAGTCGATCCATTGCCGCCGCGCCCAGCGGTCGGCCGGTCTCGTCCTGCCGCTCGGCGTGGCGGATCCAGCCGGCCGCCGCTCCCGCCCAGAAGGCGGCATTGCGGGAGCGTAGGGCGGCGGTGTCGGCCATCAGAACGGCATCTCGGCGCCGTCGACGCTCACCGACCGGAAGTTGGCTGCCTTCGTCGGGTCGAAGCCGTCCTCCTGCGCCGCCAAGCCCGCGGCGCGGACCAGTCGCTCCGACTGGAACTGGCGGAACGCCGCTTCGTCCTGCCAGATGTTGATGATCCGCCAGCCGTCCTCGGTCGGTCCGGAGACATGGGCGAGGAGCCCTGGTGGCCGGTCCGGCCCGAGGTGCCGCTCCACCTGCCGGTATTCCGCCTCACTGACGCCGGGCATCTCCTGCAACACACCGAACGGCATCGGCCGCCGCCTCTCGATAGAGTGAGCCTCTATCCAATAGAGCACTACACTCGACCGGTGGTTGTCAAGCGAATCTACGACTCTTCCCGCCGACAGGAGCAGGCCCGACAGACCCGGCGAGCAATCCTCGAAGCGGCCGGCCGCCTGTTCGTCGACCCCGGGTATGCGGCCACCCCGCTGACCGCGGTCGCCGCGGAAGCCGGCGTCGCGGTCCAGACCCTGTACGCGGTGTTCGGCAGCAAGCGGCACCTGCTCTCCCAGTTGGTCGACGTCACCCTGGCCGGCGACGACGAACCGGTGGCCCTGCCGGACCGGCCCTTCGTGGCCGAGATCCGCGCGCTCGCCGACCCTCGCGCCAAACTCGTCCGCTATGCCCGCCATCTGGCCGAGGTCAACGCCCGACAGGTCCAGGTGATGCTCGCGCTGGCCGGAGCAGCCACGGCCGATCCGGACGCCGCCGAGATCTGGCGCAAGAACATCGACGAGCGCCGCCGGGGCATGGCCATGTTCGCCGCCGAACTCGTCGGCACGGGGGGCCTCCGCCCCGACCTGGACGTCGATCAGGTGGCCGACATCCTCTGGCTGGCTCAGGACGTCCGTAACTTCGACTGGCTCGTCCGGCAACGCGGATGGTCGCTGGAGCGGTACCAGAGGTGGTACGTGGACACCGTCAGTGGCGCCACCATCGCCGGCGCCGAATAGCGGTCACATCCGTTCCGGCGTCCGGATTCTGCGCGACAGCGTGGTGCTACCGACCGCTCTCCAGACCCCACCCGGCCAGCCGGGCGGTACGGGCACCGTGGACTTCCTGCTCGCCTACACCTGATGCACGTCCGCGCTCGCGACTCGACGTACCCGGTCAGCCCTTCACCGCGCCGGCGGTGAGCCCTTCGGTGAGGAAGCGCTGCCCGAGGGCGTACATGATCACCACGGGGATGCTGACGAGCAGCGACGCCGCGGCGAGTTGTCCCTGCGGTACGACGTCTCCTGCGATCATCGACTGCATCCCCACCGGCAGCGTCTTGTACTCGTCCTTCGTGATGAACACGAAGGCGAAGAGGAACTCGTTCCAGGCGTTGGTCAGGGTGAAGAGCGCGACCGCCAGCAGCCCCGGCTTGGCCAGGGGCAGCACCACCCGGCCGAACGCCTGGACGCGGCTGCAACCGTCGACCAGCGCGGCCTCCTCCAGCTCGACGGGGATCGACGAGAAGTAGCCCACCAGCAGCCAGGTGGCGAACGGCAGCGTGAAGGTCGGGTACGTCACCACCAGCGACCACAACGAGTCGGTGAGCCGCGCGCCGATGAGCATCTGGTACAGGGGGATGAACAGCAGCGCGCCCGGCATCACGTAGGTGAGCAGGACCGTGACGGTGAAGCCCTGCGCCCCGCGGAACCGCAGCCGGGCCAGCGCGTAG
The DNA here is from genome assembly GCF_040607775.1 of Micromonospora sp. NPDC005237. Classification (NCBI taxonomy): domain Bacteria; kingdom Bacillati; phylum Actinomycetota; class Actinomycetes; order Micromonosporales; family Micromonosporaceae; genus Micromonospora; species Micromonospora sp. NPDC005237. Next base: position 431,710 of record NZ_JBEXHJ010000002.1, read on the forward strand.
CCCGCCAGGGCGGCGCAGACCAGCGCCACCGCCGTGGACGCCGCGGACACCAGCAGGGTGTTGAGGTACCAGCGACCGAAGGGCTGGTTGGCGAAGAGTCCGCTGAACTGCTCGGTGGTCCACGGCGTCGGCCACAGGTCGTCCGTCCGCATCACGACCTGGCCCTCGGACTTGAAGGCCGTGACGGCGATCCAGTAGAGCGGGCCCAGCACGAAGAAGAGCAGCCCGGCCAGCGCGACACCGGATCCCAGGCCCGACACCACAGACGACGCCCGGCGACCGCCGCGCGACTGGAGGGTCGAAACCACCCGGCCGACCCCTGCGGCGATCAGCAGGATCACCCCGAGGACCACCGCCGCCTTCCAGAAGATCTGTGGCGATGCCCAGGCCAGCAGACCGGTGACCACCGCCGCGACGACCCACGGCAGGGCCTTGCGCGACGTCGCGGTCCACCGCGTACCGACCCACCGCGCTGCGCGGCGCGGTCGGGGCAGTTTCGCCCCGGAATCCTGGCGCAACAGCCGGACCAGGACGAACACCAGCCCGCCGATGACCGGCAACATGACGAGCGTGACCGCCGCGCCCGCGCCGTACTGCAACTGCAAGATCGCCTTCGAGTACGCGACGAGCACGTACGGCGCGGTCACGTCACCCGGGCCACCCTGGGTCAGCAACCAGACGAGGTCGAAGTTGTTGAACGTCCAGATCGACGACAGGGTCACCGTCACGGTGATCACGTGACGGAGTCCGGGCAGCGTCACGTTGACGAACCGCTGCAACGACGAGGCCCCGTCGATGGTCGCCGCCTCGTAGAGGTCCGCCGGGATGGCCTTCAACCCGGCCAGGAAACACACGGTGAAGAACGGCACCCCCTTCCAGACGTTGACGAGGATCACCGACGGCATGGCCAGCGACGGGTCGGACAGCCAGCCCGCCGGCCAGCTGTCCACCAGGTGCGCGCTGGCCAGCAGCGGCCCGATCCCGGTGGCGGTGAGCAGCGTGTTGACGCTGCCGAAGATGGGGTCGAGCAGCGCGCGCCAACTGAACGCCGTCACCACCGTCGGCACCACCCACGGCACCAGCAGCAACCCCGCCAGCACCGCTCGCCCGCGGCGTCGGTGGTGCAGCAGCAGGGCCGCGGCCAGCCCGAGCACCACCTTGAAGATCTCGGCGTACGCGGTGAAGACGAACGAGTTCACCACGCCCGTGTGGAACTGGTCGTCGCCGACGAGGTGGAGGTAGTTGTCCAGGCCGACGAACACGGTGTCCTGCCCGTGCCGTTCCGTGGTGCTGGTGACGATCGACCTGGCGATCGGCACGAGGACGAGCCCGCCGACCAGTACGGCCATGGGCGCGAGGAACAGTGCGGCCAGTCGCCAGTCACGACCCAGCCGCCGCTGGACCGCCGTGAGGGAGCCGGGTCCCGGCGGCGGGGACCTCCTCGCCGCCGGGACCCGCGCGGGACGGACCGACCTCACTGTGGCAGCCCCTGCTGGTTGAAGATCTGCACCATCTTCGCGTGGGCGGCCGTCACGGCCTGCGCCGGCGCCGTGCCCTGGACGACCTGCTGCATCATGTCGGTGAGGACGTAGGCCGCGCCGACGGCCTGCTGGCCGGCGCTGGCCTTCTGCGGGAAGGCCAGGCCGTTCTTCGTGTTCAGCGGCAGCTTCAGTTCGGTGATCTTGCGCAGCATGGGGAACGCCGGGTCGCCGCTGGTGAAGAACGGGTCGGCGTCCCAGACCTTCTCCCAGGCGGGCATCACCAGGCCGGGCGCTTCCTTCGCCACCCCGAGCAGCGCGGGCGCGCTGACCAGGTACTGCGCCAGGAGCTTGGCGAGCCCGGGGTTCTTGGCGCCCTTGAAGACGACGAAGCCCTGCGACTGGCCGAGCAGCAGGGGATTGTTGGTCGCCGGCCCGATGCAGTCGGAGAACACGTGGGTGTTCGCGTACACCGGGTTCTTCTTGGTCCGGGAGTCCGCGTACACGCTGAACTGGTTGCGGGTGTAGCCGAGGATCCCCGCGAGCCAGTTCTCGTTGTTGCTGGTGTCGGTCCAGCTCGCGACCCCCGGCGGCAGCATCGGCTTGTACTTGGGATTGGTGTAGATGTCGCCCAGGAAGGTCACCGCCTGCACCGTCTCGGGGGAGTCGAACGTGACCTTCCGGCCGTCGTTGGAGGCGATCGACCCGCCGTACGCGTTGATCAGCGCCTCGATCATGCCGTTGCCGTCACCGGACCGGTTCACCGTCATGCCCCAGCCGAACCGGCGCTTGCCCGGATCGGAGATCTCCAGGCAGAGGTCCCGCAGCTCCTCCCAGCTGTAGATGTCCTTGGGCGTGATGCCCTTGTCCTGCATCCAGTCCTTGCGCAGGAACGATCCGATCCCGATGAAGTGGTACGGGATCGCGAACCACCTGCCGTCGAAGACGCAGAAGTTCTTGGCCTCGGCGCACGGTTCGCCGTACGTGGCGGTCAGCGCTGTGACGACGTCCGTCACGTCCTCCAGGTCGCCCAGCGCCTGGAACTGCGCGACGAACCGCGAGTCGGTCATGAACGCCAGGTCGCGCGCCACCCCGCCCTTGACCTCGGCATCGATCTTGGCCACCACGTCACCGGCGTCGGCCTGGACCAGACTGTTCTCGATCTTCGTTCCGGTGGTGTCGGCGAACTTCTTGACCGAGCTGTCGAGAGCCTCGTTCGCCGCCGTCGAGTACAGCTTCTGCGACAGTATCCCCATCGAGGAGCCCTTCATCGACGACGCGGCGTCGATCAGCTCCGGTGGAACGTCCGGCTGCACCTTGCTGGGCGATTCGGAGCTGCCCCCGCACGCGGCCAGGCCGGTCGCGCCGAGCACGCCCACCCCCACCCCCAGAAAGCCGCGCCGAGACCACGCCGGCTTTTCTTCCATGGACATTCGCCTCCTTCATTTCCCCGCGTACGGCTGCACGCCGAAGGCTCACCTGGCGGACACCGCGATGGTTGGGTTCCAGTTGGGTTTCTGTGGCGGCGACCACGGACGGTCGCCCGTCGAGATCAGGTCGTTCGTGGGTCGCCACGGTGGCGAGCGGGCCCGCCCACCACCGGGGGACGTCCGCTCACGCACGCTTCGCCCGGGCCACTCGCGACATTTCGGGTGCCGCACGTCGGGCAGCGCGACGAGGTTGAGGCGATCGGCGACCGGGCCGAGATGGTGGCGCTGACGTTCCAGTTCGGTCGGGTCACGGGACCACCGCCGTTCGAGATTTCGAACTAGGTTCGATATACCGGATCGAGTGGTCGCGACGCTAGAGCAGCGCACTGAGTCATGTCAATGTTTCGATGTTGTTTCGACCCGAAAGCGGGAGGTCGGCTATCGAGACTGGGCCCGGTAGCCCATCCGAGCCGACAGCGCGGCCGCGCCCTCCCGAACCAGCCCGGTCCACTCCACCTGCACCTCAGGCGTCCAGCGGATGATCGGCGCGGACAGGCTCATCGCGGCGATGACGGCACCGGAATGGTCCCGGATCGCCGCCGCGACGCAGCGCATCGCGCTGTCCGACTCGCCGACGTCGACCGCGACACCCTCCGCCCGGACACCTTCGAGATGCTCACGGAGAAGGTCCGGGTCGGTGATGCTGTCCGGCGTCATCCCCGGCAGCGGATCCTTCGACAGGACGGCGTCCAGGTCCGCCTGATCGAGGGCCGACAGCAGTACCTTGCCGACCGCCGTGCAGTGGGCCGGCAGCCGCAGCCCCACACCGGAAACCATCCGCACGGGGTGCGTGCTGTCGAACTTGACGAGGTAGATGACATCGGCGCCGTCGAGCACCGCCACATGAACCGCCTCGTCACACCTGGCGGCCACGTCCCGCGCGACGCCCTGCGCCTCGCGTACCAGATCAAGCCGGCCCGCGAACGCCGCGCCCAGCTGGAACAGCGGCATGCCGAGCCGGTACTGCACCGGCTGGCCCGGTACGGAGATCAGGTACGAGCGAGCCTCAAGCGTGACGAGCAGCTCGTGGACTGTGGTGCGGGGCAGGTCGAGACGCTCCATCACCTGGCGGGCCGACAGTTGCGGGCAGTCCAGGAACAGTTCGAGGACGTCGAGTGCGCGGATAACTGCCGGTACCACACGGGGCATGTCGAAGGTCCCTTCGCAGTGCCGGACTCGTGCCAACGATCTCCACACGGACCAGCACCCGAAGAGGATAACTACGTCAACTCCGAGCGCGCCATGAATGCGGCCGGCCGGTAAGGGGGGCGGGCGGCGCTCACATGCGTTCGGGGGTCCGGATGCCGAGCAGGTGCAGGCCCTGCCGGAGCACCCGGGCGGTCAGGTCACAGAGCACCAGCCGGCTGTCCCGGACGGGCCCCTCGGCCCGCAGCACCGGACACCGTTCGTAGAACGCGCTGAACGCCGCGGCCAGCCGGTACAGGTAGCCGGCGAGGTGATGGAACTCCAGGTCCTCCGCCACCTCGCCGACCACCCGGCCGAAGCCGACCAGTTCGAAGGCCAGCGCCCGCTCCGCCGGCTCGGCCAGCGTGACGGTCGCGTTCGGCCGGGCCGCCACCGCGGCCCGCCGAAAGATCGACCGGATCCGGGAGTACGCGTACTGGAGGTAGGGCGCGGTGTTGCCGTCCAGGGACAGCATCCGCTCCCAGTCGAGCACGTAATCCCGGTGCCGGTCGTTGGACAGGTCGGCATACTTGATCGCGCCGATGCCGACCGCCCGGCCCACCTCGGCCGCCTCCGCCTCGCCCAGTTCCGGGTTCCGGTCCCGGGTCAGCGCGGTGGCCCTCGCGATCGCCTCCTCCAGCAGCCCGACCAGCTTCACCGACCCGCCGGCCCGGCTGCGCAGCATCCGCCCGTCCGACCCGAGGATCGAGCCGAACCCGACATGCTCGGCCCGGGCCGGTGGCGCCAGCCAACCGGCCTGCGCGGCGACGGCGTACACCATCTCGAAGTGCCGCCGTTGCGGCAGCCCGACCACGTAGAGCAGTCGGGTCGCGCCCAGCGCGTCGGTCCGCTGCCGGATCGCCGCCAGGTCGGTCGCCGCGTACCCGTACCCGCCGTCGGACTTGCGGACGATCAGCGGCAGCGGCTCGCCGTCCCGGCCCACCGAGCCGGGCGGGAACACGCAGGCCGCCCCGTCGCTCTCGCGCAGCAGGCCGAGCCGACCCAGGTCCTCGACCACCGGGGCGAGCAGGTCGTTGTAGCTGCTCTCGCCGTGGAAGTCCCGCTCGGTGAGGGTCACGTCGAGCCTGCCGTACACGGTCAGGAAGTACTGCTCGGACTGCTCCACCAGCAGCCGCCACAGCCGCAGCGTCACCGGATCGCCGCCCTGCAGGGCCACCACCCGCCGCCGGGACCGCTCGGCGAACGCCTCGTCGGCGTCGAACTTCGCCCGAGCCGCCTTGTAGAACGAGTCCAGGTCCCCCATGGACAGCTCGTGTGCGGCCTCGGCCTCGCCCAGATCGGCCAGATGCTCGATCAGCATGCCGAAGGGCGTGCCCCAGTCGCCCAGGTGATTGGCCCGCAGCACCCGGTGCCCCAGCCATTCCAGCAGCCGGGCCGCCGCGTCGCCGATCACCGTCGAGCGCAGGTGCCCGACGTGCATCTCCTTCGCCACGTTCGGCGCCGAGTAGTCGATGACCACCGTCTCCGGCTCGGCGGCCACCGGCACACCCAGCCGCGGGTCGGTGGCGAGCGCGGACACCAGCCCGGCCAGGACCGCGTCGGCGACGGTCAGGTTGAGAAAGCCCGGCCCGGACACCTCGGCGACACTGCACACGTCGGCCAGGTCGGCGTACTCCAGCACCTCGGCGGCGACGTCGCGCGGCGGCCGGCCGAGCCGCCGGGCCAACGCCAGCGCCGCGTCGGACTGGAAGTCCGCGCGCGGAGACCGCCGCACGACCGGGTCGACCGGTACGCCGGCCACCGTCGCGAACGCCGGCGCCAGCCGGTCGGTCAGCAGCTTTTCCAGATCCATGGGTACGCCGATCTCGCTCGGATCCGCCGCTCGCGGATCACCGAATGGGGATGCGGGCGGACCGAGGACGATCGGTGACGACCGGCGGCTCGATCCGCCGGTCGCAGGTGAGGGATGCTCAGCGCGGGCGGTCGCAGGACCGCCGACGTCGCAGCGCGCCGAACAGGACGTCGGGGGACGCCGTCGGGAACGCGTACGAGCTGGACATGGCGTCAACCTAACCAGCCGACCCGGGGGCCGTGCAACGCCATTGACGTCCGACCGGGCCGTCGGTGACGGCGGTCACACCGATGCGGGACCCGATCACGAGGGGGTCGTCGTCTTACCTGATGTGAGACGAAGTCTGGACGCGGCCGACGAGCAGGAACTCGTACGTCGCGTGGCCCACGGTGACCGGCGGGCCTTCGACGAGCTCTACCGGCGCACCGCACCCTGGCTGGAGGTGCGGCTGCGGCGTCGGTGCGCCGACCCCGATGTGGTCGCCGACGTCCTCCAGGAGACCTACCTGACCCTCTGGCGGGCGGCCGGCAGCTTCGCCGGCGACCAGGTCAGCGGCAGCGCCGTCGGCTGGTTGTGGACCATCGCCGCGCACCGCCTGGTCGACGCGTTCCGGCGTCGCTCCCGGCAGGCCCGGACGCCGCAGGTACACCCGGTCGAGACGGTCGTGCCCGCCGCCGAGGACGAGGTGCTGGCCGGCCGCGTCGGGCAGGAACTCGAACAGGCCCTCGCCCTGCTGCCGCCCGAGGTCCGCGCGGTGCTGCGCGCCACCGTCCTCGACGGCTTCACCGTCCGCGAGACGTCCGTGCTGCTGGGCGTACCCGAGAACACCGTCAAGTCCCGGATCCGCCGCGCCCGGATCGTCCTGCGGGAGGCCCTGTCATGACCACGCATCCCACCCTGAACGACATCGACCGCTACGCCGACTTCGATCCCGGCCTCGACGAGGCGACCGTCTGGTCGATCGAGGTGCACCTGGAGGACTGCGCCGACTGCCGCGCCCGCCTGGCCGGCAGCACCACCGCCGAGTCGCGCGCCCTGGTCGCCGAGGTCGCGGCAGCCGTCGACCGTGGGATCGCCGCCGGCCCCGCCCCACGGTCCAGGGCCTTCTTCCGTACGCCGGTACGGCAGCGCTGGTTCGTGGCGGCGCTGCTGCCGTGGGTCGCCATGACCGCCGGCGTGCTCGGCACCGCGGCCCTGCTCACGTACTTCCTGTCCGAGTTGCCGTCGATCGTGTTGCTGCTCGCGCCCCTGGCACCGCTGCCCGGGGTCGCGGCTGCCTGGAGCAGACGCGCCGACCCGGCCTGGGAGCTGATCGTCGGCACCCCGTCGGCCGGTCTGACGATGCTGTTGCGCCGTACCGCAGTGGTGCTCGTCCTCGTCATCCCGGTGCTCGCCGCGTTCGCCGCCCTCGGCGCCAGCCGGGCGAACCCCGCGCTGATGCTCCTGCCGTGCCTGGCCTTCACCGCCGCCACGCTGCTGCTCGGCTCCCTCGTCGGCGTTCACCGCGCCGCGATCGGCCTGATGGTGGCCTGGGCCGCCGCCGTGGTCGCGCCCAGCCTCGCCACCGCCGAACTGCCGGTGCTCCTGGAACCGGCGGCCACCGGCGGGTGGGCGGTCGTCACTGTCGTGCTGGCCGCCCTGACCCTCCTGCGCGCCAACAGCTTCCGGCGCCTCACCTCGTTCTGAAGGGAACCACCATGCGAGCGGTGAGTACGGCCGAAACGGCCACCACCATCCACCCCTGGGCCATTCACGCCGAGGCGCTGAAGGTGCGGGCCGGCCGCCACCTGGCCGTCGACGGGCTCGACCTGAGCCTGGGCACCGGCGTGCACGGCCTGCTGGGGCGCAACGGCGCGGGCAAGACGACGTTGATGCGTGCCCTCGCCACGGTGCTCAAGCCGGCCGGAGGTCGGCTCACCCTGCTGGGCAGCTCGGTCGACGGCCGCGCCGACCTGCGCCAGGCCCGGCGCGCGCTGGGCTACCTACCGCAGCACTTCGGCTACTACCCGCGGTTCACGGTGCGCGAGTTCGTGTCGTACCTGGCCTGGTTGAAGGAGATGCCGAAGTCCGACATCCCGGCGGCCACGCAGCGCGCGATCGACCGCGTGGGACTCAGCGCCAAGGCCGACGCCCGCCTCCGGACACTCTCCGGCGGGATGCTGCGCCGGGCCGGCGTCGCCCAGGCCATCGTCAACGACCCGCAGGTGCTTCTGCTGGACGAGCCGACCGTCGGCCTCGACCCCGAACAGCGCCTCGACCTGCGCGAGCTGCTGCGCGACCTGGGCACGGACGCCTGCGTACTGGTCTCCACCCACCTCGTCGAGGACGTGGTCGCCGCCTGCACCGAGGTCGTGCTGATCAACGAGGGTCGGCTGGTCTGGCAGGGCACGCCCGCCGCCCTGGCCACCCAGGGCGACGAACACCACCCGGGCGACAGCCCCGCCGAACGCGGCTACTCGGCCCTGCTCCGCCGCCACCACGCGGAGGCCGCCCGATGAGTGTCCTGAGGATCGAACTGCGGCGCTCCGCCGCGGCCGGCGCTGCCCTGCTCGCGTTGGCGGTCGGCGTCGCCGCCCTCTACATCGCCCCGGGGCGCTGGTCGGAGGGCTGGATGTCCCTCACGCTGACCGTGAAGGAGTACATGATCCTGCTGTGGCCGATCGCCCTGGCCGCCGGAGCGTGGCAGGGCCGCCGCGAGCACCGGGCCAAGGTCGGCGAACTGTTCGCCACCACACCCCGGTCCCGCATCCGTCGGATGCTGCCGGTCCTCGTCGCGATGGGATCCTCGGTCGGGCTCGCCTTCCTGCTCGTGGTCGCCGCGGGCGGCATGCGGATCGCGTCGACCGCCGCCTACTTCCCGCCGGACGTCGTCGCCATCACGCTGGTCGGCGCGCTCTGCCTCGTCGCGGCGGCCTGGCTCGGCCTGGGTATCGGGCGGCTGCTGCCCACTCTGGTGACCGCTCCCGTGCTCGCCGTGGCAGGTGTGCTGCTGGTCTTCTTCACCGTGATCATGCGGCCCGACTGGATGGGCGCGATCCTGTCGCCCGCCTACGGCAGCACCCCGTTCTACCCGTTCCAGACCATCGACCCGCGGGTCACCGCCGTGCTCGCCCTCTTCATGGGCGGGCTCGCGCTGACCGGCGTACTCCTGCTGGTCGCCGGGGGCCGACGGGCCTCGGTGGCCGCCGTGCTGCCGGTGCTGCTCGGCTTCGGCGCCGCGGCGGCGATCGTCCCCCGCGACGAGGCAGCCCTCGTCGCACCTGTCGACCCCGTCGCCCGCGAACTCGTCTGCACCGACGACGCGCCGAAGGTCTGCGTCACCCGCGTCCACGCGAACGTGCTGGACGCGCTGACCCCACTCGCCCGCCAGGGCTTGTCCGTCCTCGCGAAAATGCCGAACGGCCCCACGCAGGCGCACGAGGACAGGCGGGCCCTATTCCTCGAGGACGCGCCCGCCCGCGACGCCGACATCGTCACGATCGTCGTCCGGATCGACGACCACGGCGGCCTGGCCCACCCCGACGCCGTGGTCCCCGAGATGGTCTTCGGCCTGGGCACCGGGTACGGCAACCCGGAATGCGAGCGCAACGCCGCGGTCGAACGGGCAGCCGCCTACCACCTGCTCGGCCGCGAGCCGGTCTCCGACGTCGGCGTGATCCCCGAGATGATCGAGGAGGACCCGCAGCTCAACGCCGAGGCGGCCACCCTGTGGCAGGGCCTGCAGAAGCTACCGGCACCGGAGGCGATCGCCCGCGTGACGGCGGTACGCGACGCGATCCTGGCCTGCCGGGACACCACCGGACTGCTGTCGCGGTGACCCTCCACCTGCGCGCACGACGCGTACCCCTGGCACTGGCCGCGTCCGTCGGCGCCGCAGCGCTGATCTGGGCGCTGTGGCTGACCCTCTCGAAGGAGCGCGACGCCATCCTCCTGCTCGTCGTGCTGACGGTCATGCTGATGGTGGCGGTCCTGTCGACCACGCTGGCAGCACCGGACGAAGACCTGGAACGCACTGCCGCACTGCACTGGCCGTGGCGCCGAGCCGTGCACCTGCTGGCCGCTCTGGCGCTCGTACTCGTCGTGCTGCTCGCCACCCAACTAACCGGCGCCCGTTTCGGCCCCGCCGCGCTGGTGGTTCGCGACTCCGCCGGCCTGCTCGGCCTGACCGCCCTCTGCGCGGCGGTCGTAGGCGCGGCCCGCGCCTGGTTCCTCCCCATGGGCTGGGCTGTCGTCGCCGCGATGTTCCCTCAGCCGAGCACGTGGGGTGCCCTTGCCACCTGGCCGGGCCAGCCCCACACCAGCCGGCCGGCGGCCGTGGTCGCGGCCGTCCTGGCGGTCACGGGCCTTGTGACGTACGCCTTCCGCGGAGCTGCCCGACGCGAGTGACGGTGGGGCTCAGGATCCGGTCGACTGGTATCTCTGCAGCGCAGCCTCGGCGACCTGGGTGAGCAGCTCGTCGTTGCCGGGTTTGTTGCTTTCCTCCTGAATCGCCACCAGAGTGGTTCCGATCCGGACGAGCAGGACGTCGCACTTCAGCGCGTCAGCGCCCGACGTCGCGGTGCAGCTGACGTGGACACTCTCATCGCCCAACTGAGATCCTGGCGCCGATGCGTAGCGGTAGCTACCGCCGCCGACCTGGGCGGACGGCGAAGCGGTGGGACAACGGTCGATGAAGGCTCGCAGGTCGGCCATCGCTCGTCGGGCACCGTCATCGGCGTAGGTCCTGAGGACTTCGGTGCCCACCCACAAGTCATCGGGACCCACGTCATAGCTGAGGGTGGCTGCGGCGATCGCTGACGGAGTGCCGGTCAGCCGTCGGGCCGACAGCAGCGGGATCATCTCGTCCGTACAGGATGAGTCGCCGCCGGAATGGTTGTCCCCAGCATCCCTCGCCATGACAGTCGCGATGTCCACAGTGAACCCGGGCGGCAGCGACTCCGTCGCCACCAAGCGTGCGGACAGCGCCGCGGAGTACCCGGATCCGCCCGTCGCCGGAACTGCTGGGGGCGGTGGCTTCGTAGCCGAGCCCGTCGTCGGCTTCGTCTCGCTCGCTGGTCGGTCTGCCGTTGAAGAAGTGCACGCCGCCACCATGGCGACGGCCACCACCGCGACCAACGTACGCAGCACCATCCTGAGCACGGACAGACTCCACTTCTCGCAGGACGCGTCAAGCTACCAGCGCGCGACTTCAGCCGTCGTACCCTCCTGGTCGACCTCGACCTGCCCGCCGCACCTGGCCAAGATTGCTGAAATGACCGAAGCGCCCGGAGGATCCCGGGCGCTTCGTCCGAGTCTGCTGCCTCCCGGGCCGAGGGTTCAGATGGCCGGGACGAACCAGAGGCTGTCGCTCAGGCCGTTGGAGTTCGGCACGACTATGTCGTCCCGCCCGTCCCCGGTGAAGTCATCCACCACGGGCGCGCCGGGAATACCGGGCGTTGCCAAGGTCGCCGGGGTCTGGAAGGTGCCATCCCCGTTGCCGAGCATCACCAGCACGCCGTAGTAGCCGCCGCCGAACGCGAGATCCGCGCTGCCGTCGCCATCGAAGTCGCCGCTGGCGGCGGTCCGCTCACCTTGCCCGAAACTGAGCGTGCGCTCGTTGGTGAAGGTACCGTCGCCGTTGCCCGCGAGGTAAAGGGCGTCGCCCCACTCGGATCCCGGTACGAGCGCGTCGACCCGACCGTCGGTGTTGAAGTCGGCGAGCACGGCCGGGCTGCGGGGATTCGGTAGTTCGTGCCACACCCCGGGTGCGAAGGTGCCGTCGCCCGCGTTCAACCAGGTCACCAACCGGCCGTAGCCTTGGCCGGTCGCCACCAGGTCGGTGTGGCCGTCCCCGTTGAGGTCCGCCCCGGCCAGCCCGTTGTTGGCAGTCGGCTCGGCCGCGAGAGTCGCCCCCGGTGTGAACCGGCCCCGTCCGTCATTGCGCAGCACCTGGACCTGTTCTCGCCCGGCGAGGGTCAGCGCCAGGTCGATGTCCCGGTCGCCGTCGAGGTCAGCCGGGACCAGGTTTCGGGGGACGCTGTTCGGGGCCAGGTCGATCACCCGGGGCGCCCGGAACCGGCCGTTGCCTCGACCGAGGGCGACCACCACCTGATCGAGCCCGATGTCGACGATCGTGGCGACCAGGTCCTGCCGGCCGTCACCGTCAACGTCGGCGAGCGCGACCGAGCGGGGCGCGCCTCCAAGGGCCACCACGGTCCCAGTCCGGAAGCCGGTCGCCCCCCGGCTGAGCAGGATCGAGACCCGGTCCGCGTCCGTGTGCGCGACCGCCAGGTCGGGCCGCGCGTCGCCGTCGAGGTCGCCGGTGGCCATGGCGCCCGGGACGGCGCCCGTCGCCACGTCGACCAGCGGGCCGAAGTTGACGGTCCCGGCGGTGGCGGCGGTCGGGGTGACGGCCGTCAGCAGGGCGACGACCAGAGCGGGCACCCCGAGGGTACGAATTCGCATACGTGATCCTCCCGTGTAGACCGGGCCGGTCCGTCCCCGACCTGGGCAGGGGCCAGCCTCGCGCACGGTGGGATAAGGCCGGGTTAAGCCTGTGCTAACGCCCACAACGAGCGCCCGGCTCGGACGGAGTCCCGCCCATGGCCTCTCGTGTGGAGCGGCTGACGGGGAACCGAACCCGCACTGTCAGCTTGAGAAGCGTGGCGGCGCTCGCCCTCGGCCGAGTCCACGCCGGCAAAACCGTCACCATCCACGTCACCGACAGCGAACTGGCCATCGCCTGCGACGACGGCACCCGCATCGTCCGACGCACCACCGACCAGCCCGTCCGCAACCTCAAAGCCAGCCGACCCCGCAAGACGCATACAGAACCCAAGGAAGGCACGATGCTCCGATGAGAAGCCCCTACGACAGCGGCCGGCACGCCGAGACCAGTGACCTCGACCAGGTCGCCTCCCTCGCGGACGTCGCACGCATCGTCGACGAGATGCTCGCCGACCTCGAAGCGCACCCGGGCGAGTGGGAGAACACGACACTGGAGAGCTTCCTCGAAGCTCTCTCAAGATCCCTCAACGCTACCGCAACTTCGGTGAGACCTTCCCCGACCCACCCAGCTGGAAGCTCTTCGCCGAAGCCCTCGTCATGGCCACCGTCTACGAGTAGCCGCCAACACACATCAAGCACTCGTTTCCTAGACCAAACGTCAAGCATCAACGGGGACGGATCCGTCAAGCATGTGGTGGGACTAGACACGCCGGCAGCCGGTTGTCGTACTCCGGTTGACCCGGGACAGTCCGGCTTCACATGATGGGCTACATGATCAGTTGGCGTCGACGCATGCCCGGCCTCGGTGTCTCAGCCGCACAACGCGATACGTGTCGACGCTTCGCGGTCGAGCCAGTGCCGTCCCGACAGCGAACGATGGTCGGAATCGCAGTTTCGCGCCCACGCCACCTACAACCGCTTAACGCCCTGCGGCACCCGATCGTCGGTAGCAGCAACGGCTGGTTCGTGTGGCGGGGTCCCGCGATCCCTCAGGAAAACGACAATTTCTTCGCACCCTTGCATGTTGAGCACCTGGACGAATACGCCCCAGAGCTTGGGCCGTATCTCGCCCTCCCACCAGGTTGGGGCGTAGTACTGGCACCCGGCTACGAGGACGTCTGGCATGACGAGACTCTCCTCGACACCTGACCTCGCCGACGGCACCAGCCGGGCAGCCCGCGATCCAAGATCATCCTTGAGTTGTGCCCTGGCTGTGCCCGATGATCTTCGGTCGGAGTTGTCGCAGCTCAGAGGCGCTGAATGGTGGGCCGCCAGGGACTCGAACCCTGAACCTATGGATTGCCGGCGAGCCGGCCGGATCGGGTGCCGTGCGAGGTCACCCGGGCTGCTGGCGCGCTTCTCGATCTGGTTCGGCTGGCACCGCTGCTGTACTTCGCTGCTGTACTGCTGGCGTCAAGCGAGGCGCTGGATGCGGACCTTCGGGCGCTCGTTCTTGAGGTGGCCGTGCTTGTGCTGGCGGACCTGCTCGTCCCAGACCTCTTGTTCGTAGTCCGGGTTCGGCGGGATCCACTTGTGGGAGCCGTCGCTGTAGTGGAACTTCTCGTCGCCGGGTCGCAGGATGCTCATCGGGTCCAGCCGAGGAAGCGGTGGTGTAGGTGGCCGGCGGGGATTTGGGACAGGTCCTGGGCGGCGTCTACGAGTTGGGCGGCCAGGTAGAGGGCGAGTGACACGGGGGCGCGGTCGTACTCCGCTCGCAGCTCTCGCCGGCGGGTGTGACAGGGCCAGTCGGCACCGCAGCCGCCGCAGGTCCAGGACGGCGTGATCGGGAGGTGGGTCGTCATTGCGGGCCATCCTGACTTGGCCAGTGACCACGGTTGATTGGGATGCGGTGGCGGCTCCGGCATGGCAGGTCGGCTCCGCAGCGGCAGACGCGTCGCCAGTGCCGCCAGGACCAGATCGGTCGGTGGCGGCGAGCCAGGGTGAGCGCCACTGCGAAGACGTACTCGTCGTAGGACACACGCCGCCGAATGCTCTCCGGCCCCGGCTGCCAAGGGTTGGCATCTCCGGCAGCACGACCGGCACCTGCGGTTGAGGCAGGTGCATCGTTCGGTCTGGTCACGACGCCTCCCGCCGACGCTTGGGGTTCCGTGGGCACCCGGTCAGCCGTGTCCGGAGACAGGGCACCCACGGCAGGACGACCCGGCCGCCAAGCTGGATAGCCCCACAAGCAACTTAGGACGCAATGTGCGCAGGGTCAACAGCTGCGACACATAGCGTTGTAAGTCGAGCCTGGGGTGTGGTCTGCTTGCACCAGCCGCCAAGCTGGGAGCACCACCTATGTCTGAAGCTGCGTACCTACAGGTCGCCCGGGATATCCGCGAGCAGATCAGCTCCGGCCAGTTGAAGCCGGGCGACAAGCTGCCGTCCTTCGCCGCCCTGTGCGAGCACTACGACGTCAGCAACACGGTGATCCGCGCCTCCATGCTCCTGCTCAAAGCCGAAGGCTTGATCGACGGCCGGCAGGGCAAGGGCGTCTACGTCGCCAACCCGCTTTCCCGATAGGCCCCGGCATGCGCTGACTCAGGAGGCCTCGCTTACAAGCTCTGTGCGGGTCGTCCGGCGTCGTCTGTCCGCGTTCGACGACCTCGGACGACTGCCCGCACGCTTCCGTTGTCAGGCGTCCTCGGTCGGGCCGGTTGCTATCGTCGCTGCTGTCGACTGCATCCCCTCAGAGCGCCACCTGCAGGCAAAAAGGACCTGGCCGGCCTGGCTATCAGGCGGACCACGCACTTTTCCCTGGGCAGTCGTCGCCACCAGTGGTCGTCGTTGGTCGCTCACGATCGGCTTCCGAGCGCCTGGCGACGGCCTGGGCCATGGTCCTCGTCGGCCCGCCCAGAGCCGGCATGCCCCGCGCTCCGATCAAGTTTCAGGAGCCTCGGGGACAGCGCGACAATCAAGGATGTGGGAGCCTGTCGCGGTGTCCCGTGCGCGCGTGCTGAGGGTCGTCGGGGTCCTCCTGATGTTGGCCTCGTGTCTGCTTCCCTGCCTTACGCTTTGGAACGGAATGACCCTGCCTGATCAGGACCCGACGCCTGAGGCCATCCAGCAGCAGGACGCGGAATCCCTCGCGTTCGAGCAGAGGTTTCAGACCTCAGCATGGATTGCCGGCGCTCTGGCAATCCTTGGCCTGGCTGCATTCATAATCGAGCGAAAGAACCACGGGACGGCAAAACGCGTTCAGGAGAAGAAGTGACGCCGAAAAATGTTTCCACGGTTTCAGGGACCAGTTTGTCGGCGGCGGTCCACCGGCGTACTGCTGGCAGCACCTGACTCCTTCGTCCCGAAGGAACCACTAGCCGTCGATGAGCTGGGCGAGTAGCCATGGGGAGCTGCCGGAACAGTCCACCGTCGTCCGTGGCTGTTCGGCATCAGCCGCCTCGGTCGTCACTCAGTTGGTCACTCAGAAGAACGCCGGATCTTGCGCATAAGCATGGCCCAGACCCCGTAACCAGAGCCGATGTTCCCCGTAATCGCGCCAGCGGCAGAGCCCATGAAGAGGGCGTTGGCGCAGTCAGGGCAGACCTCTCGGCCGGTTATTGTCTCCTGAAACGGCTCTTTCACCCGTCGTCCGCAGTCTGGACACACACGGCTTGATAGGCCCATTGGTCTCCCCGATCGGTTGTCGAGCAGGGTATACGGCTGTCGCCAAAGAGTCTGTCGTCAAGAGGGCCTTGACGTGCGCAGGCTGCGGAGGCTGCGCGACGAGGCCGGGGTGGGGATGCGGCGCGAGCATCACGGGCAGGCCCCCGCCTGCCGGCAACGCCGGCCCGAGGGGTCGCAGAGGCTCCGGGGTCAAGGGCGGCCCGTAGGGCCGTCGCGCAGCGACGCGAAGCGCCCTTGAGGTCGGAGGGGCGGCCCCGCATCCTCCGCGCCGCATCCCCACCCCGGCCGGCGGTGACTCGCCCTACGGCGCGGCGGTACGACGGCCGCCGCGCTTCGGCCGGCTGCCGGCCAGACCTCAACCACTATCGACACAACCGTCTGCGGCGGCCCCCGGGCTTCCCGCCCTCAGCGCCAGCCGACGGGCGTCCTGCGTGGCCGGCGTGGAGCGACAGCGGAGCGACGGACGCGCGCCCAGGCGGCGGCGCGTGCGGCCCATTCAGGGCCGCCTTGATAGACGTACAGAAAGTCCTCCCACACCGGCCGGTAGCCGGCTTTCGTACTCCGCTTGATCTGTTCAAGGTGGCTTCAGGTGATGCGTGACGCTCCGCCAAGCGATGGTTCGGCCCGCGAGTCCGAGCCTGCGCGAGCTACGCGACGATGACCCGGTGGACGAACAGCCCGTCTTTGCCGACCCGTGGTGGGACCTACGCCGAGGTGGCCCAACCGAACACCAACAACGTGAAGCATTGCACGCCCAACTTCTGACCGAGGTGGCCGCTGGGCACCCCCTGTACAACCAACCCGTCGAGGTCATCGGCAGGTCCGGGGCCTCAGACGACATTGTTGTGAGACTGGCCTCTGGGGGCTGGGCCCTCGTCCACCTCACCTGGAAACGCGCGGCCGAGAGACCACCTTGGCCCTACACCACCTTCTACAGCACGATCAAGGCCCTCGAAGAGGACATCCACGAGCCGGACTGGTAAGACCACGATGATCATCTAGACGGACGCATTACGGATCATCCGACGCGGATCCGTAACGGATCAACTGGAACCCTGCACGGCCGGCAGTCGGCCGTCCCACCCCGGCCCGGAGG
Source organism: Micromonospora sp. NPDC005237 (assembly GCF_040607775.1). NCBI lineage: Bacteria > Bacillati > Actinomycetota > Actinomycetes > Micromonosporales > Micromonosporaceae > Micromonospora > Micromonospora sp. NPDC005237. The sequence goes on from NZ_JBEXHJ010000002.1 coordinate 448,882, forward strand.
GATCACGACGGGTTGACGTGTCGGTACCCGCTGCTACGCTGGCGGTCGTCGAGCACGTCAGCGCGGCCTTCCTGCCGAATCGCTGGACTCGACGTTGAAGACGCTGAGCGGCCTTCCTGCCGCTGATGCGGGTCACGTCCCGCCAGCTGTCGATCGCACCGGCCATCGTGCCGGTCTCCCGAATCCGCTGAGCGGCCCAGCACGGCCTTCCCTGCCGTCCACGATGGCCCGGATTCGCACACCTCCACGGGTGGAGGCAGCCTGCGGCAACCCGCCGAATGCCGATATCCAGGCTTCCCACTCGTGCCGGCCCCGATCACCGAGTCCATGAGCGCGAAAGGACATGACCCATCGGCGGTACGTGGCATCACCACGAACCCGCCCTCCGGCGTCAGCCGCCCTTCCGGCGGTGCCAGGAGACACGACGAACACCACCAGCGGACCAACGTCCACGGCTGGTGGTGCTTCGTCTCCCGTCCCTGCCACCCCCAGAGGAGAAACCGTGTCCAGCCCGCACACCCTGTACCGTCCCGGCGTCGCCAGCGGCCGTGACGCCCAAGCCCTGCATCGCGCCGCCACGCCAGAGTTCTCCGGTTGGCTGGAGCACACCGCTTCCGCCGGCGGTTGCTCCCGCCCGATCCGCCTCTCCGGCACTATCGCCGCCGTGGAGCGAGACACCGGCCGCGTTCTGGTGGACCAGCACACCGACGAGCTGCCCGACCGGGCGCTGTACAAGGCGTGCGGGAACCGCCGCGAATCGCAATGCCGAGACTGCGCCTGGGTCTACCAGGGTGACGCCTACCAGGTCGTCCGCTGCGGCCTGACCGGCGGCAAGGGCGTACCCGACTCGGTAGGTCGGCACCCGGTTGTCTTCGCCACCTTCACCGCCCCGTCCTTCGGCCCGGTCCACCACCGGCACGTTCCCCGCCACACCTGTGCTACCCGGCGGCGCTGCGACTGCCGGCCCGCTCCCTGCCGCGCCCGGAGCGCCGCCGGCACCTGCCAGCACGGCGAGCCCGCGGCCTGCTTCGCCCGTCACGACGCTGACGATCCGCGGCTCGGGCGGCCGTTGTGTCTGGACTGCTACGACCACGCCCACCAGGCCGTCTGGAACTACTTCTCTGGCGAGCTGTGGCGACGCACCAAGCAGGCCATGGAACGCCAACTCGCCGCGCTGTGCCGACGTCGCGGCATCCCGCACGTCCAGGTCGTCACCGACTCCGGCAAGGTGCGCCGGGTGCCGCCCGTGCGGGTGTCGCACGGCAAGGTCGCCGAGATGCAAAGGAGGGCAGCCGTGCACTTCCACGTCCTGCTGCGCCTTGACGGCGTCGACCCCGACGACCTGGACGCTCTCGTGCCACCACCGGCCGGAATCACCGTCGATGACCTGGAGGTAGCCGTCCGCGTCGCCGCCTCCCGGATCACCGTCACCACACCCGCACACCCCGACCGGCCGCACGGCTGGCAGGTGGTCTGGGGCGAGCAGGTCGACGTCCGACGGATCAACAGCCCTGGTGGTGAGCTGACCGACGGCAAGGTGGCCGCCTACCTGGCCAAGTACGCCACGAAGGCCACCGAGGCCACCGGCCACATCTCCACTCGGCTTACCCCGGCGACCATCGACGACTACGCCGACCCAGAAGGCGACCACCTCGCCCGCCTCATCGACGCCTGCTGGCACCTCGGACGACTCATGGGCACCGACACCGCCAGCGGCGCCACAACGGCCGACGACCGTCAAGACGGCCTTGACACCAAACCGAACGCCTACGCCGGCCTGCGACGCTGGGCGCACATGCTCGGCTTCGGCGGCCACTTCCTCACCAAAGCCCGCCGCTACTCCGTCACCTTCGGCCTGCTCCGCGACACCCGCGCCAGCTACCGCCGCACCGAAGACGACGACACCACCGACGCCATCACCGTCGGCACCCTCACCTACATCGGGTCCGGCTGGCTCAGCGACGGTGACGCCCTGCTTGCCAACACCGCCGCCAGTCAGCGACGAGAGAGCCGACGTGTCGGCTGGGAAGAACTCGCCCACGCTGCCTGGCTCATCGGGGCCGCCGCATGAGCCGAGACCTCACCCCGCGCTGGTACTCGCCCGCCGAGGTCGCCGTCCTGCTCGGCTTCGGCATCTCCAAGGTCAAGATGAAGATCGCCACCGGCGAGCTGCGCTCCATCAAGGACGGCAAGTACCGCCGCATCCTCCCCGAATGGGTGGACGACTACATCCGCGACCAGGTCGAGCGGCAGGAGGCGGCCTGATGCCCGGACGTGCACGCGCCAACGGCGAAGGCTCGATCTTCCCGTACCGCAACGGCTTCGCCGCGTACGTCTGGGTCGAGAAGCCGGACGGCAAGCGGGGCCGGAAGTGGGTCTACGGCAAGACCCGCGAGGAGGTCCACGACAAGTGGATCAAGCTGCACGGGCAGGCGAAGGCCGGCCCGGTGGCGACCCGCTCCCCGACGGTAGGGGAGTACGCCGGCTACTGGCTGCGCGAGATCGTCAAGCCGAACCTCGCCCCCGGCAGCTACGTCACCTACGAGGTGGTCGTCCGGCTCTACCTTGTGCCGGGGCTCGGTCGGAAGCGCCTCGACAAGCTCCGGGTCAGCGATGTGCAGACCTGGATCAACGAGGTGGGCCGGACCTGCCAGTGCTGCGCCCAGGGCAAGGACGAGCGGCGCAAGCCCGCCCAGCGTCGCTGCTGTGCCCTCGGCCGCTGCTGCCGGGATCTGCCCTCGGCAACCAGCGTCACCCACCTGCGGACCGTGCTCCGGACGCTGCTCTCCCAAGCCATCACCGAAGGGCTGATCAGCCGCAACGTCGCGTCCCTGGTGAAGCTGCCGCCGGTACGGAAGCGCAAGCGGAAGGCGTGGACGAGCGACGAGGCGCGGCGCTTCCTGGAGTCGGCCCGCGCCGACGACGACCCGCTCTACGCCGCGTACGTCCTGGTCCTGGTGCTCGGTCTACGCAAGGGCGAGATGTTGGGACTCACCTGGGCTGACCTCGACCTCGACGCGGGGGAGTTGACCATCGATCGGCAGCTCCAACGGGTCGGTGCCGAACTGCTGCACCGGGAGACGAAGACGGCTGCCTCGGACGCCACCCTGCCGCTACCGGACATCTGCACCGTGGCGCTCGACCGCCGCCGCGCCGCCCAGACCGCCGCCCGGGACGCCGCCGGCACGGCCTGGCAGCCCTCAGACCTGACCTTCACCACGCGCTACGGCCGGCCGGTCGAGCCGCGCAACTTCAACCGCTTCTGGGACCGGCGCTGCAATGCGGCGGGAGTCCGACGGATCACCGTGCGGGATGCCCGGCGTACTTGCGCCTCGCTCCTGGCCGACCTGGACGTGCACCCCCGGGTGGCGATGCAGATCCTCCGGCACGCGCAGTTCGCCATCACGATGGAGATCTACACGGTGGTCTCCTCGGCGGCCACCCGCGACGCTCTCAAGCGGCTCGGCAAGGCACTGGATCGGTGAGGCGCTACTGCTGTACTTCGCTGTTGTACCGGCCCGAATAACGCCAACAGCGGCCCTGCAAAGGGCCGCTGAGCTGGAACGGAGTGGGCCGCCAGGGACTCGAACCCTGAACCTATGGATTAAAAGTCCACAGCTCTGCCATTGAGCTAGCGGCCCGCGCGCTCAGGTTACCTGACAGTCAGCGTCGTTGACTCTCGGCTTCCAGCCGGCCGTCGATGCCTGGCGAGCTCAGGTGATCAACACCAGGTCGGCGAGGTGGCGGTGTCCGGGGCGGTGGATACCGCCGTGTCGGGGAGGTGGAGTGGATCATGCCGACCGCACGCCACCGTGTGTGGTGAGGGACGGCTGGGGAATGGGGACGGGCATGAGCGCGAGCGGCAGCCCGGCGGTGGCGGCTTCCGGGGAGGAGATCGGGTCGGACGGCGTACGTCAGCCGGGCGGGGAGGTGCACGCGTGGCTGCCCGGCCAGAACCAGACCGTCTGCGGTCTGGCCCTCAGTAGGACCCGGCTGCGCCGCTTTCCGCACGTGCGCTTCGACTATCTGGGTACCGACGTGCTCACCGAGGCGGACGCGGTGGGCTGGATCTGCCCGCGTTGCCTGGCGGCCACCCTCGGTCGCCGGGGCAAGGAGAAGCACGGCTGGGTCCGCGACTCGCCGCGCCCTTGATCGACTCGGATTCAGGGAAGTCGGGCTGTCCCGCCCCCGCCGTTACCCCGAGATGCAGGAAGCCGAGTCCACGGGCGCGGCGCGCGGCGGCGGTTGACCGGCTGCTGGACGGGTACGGGGTCGGGCATGCGGATCGTGGTGGTGGGGGCGAGTGGCAACGTCGGTACGGCGGTGCTGCGGCGGCTGCGCCGGGAGCGCGGCGTGGAGCTGGCCGGGGTGGTCCGGCGGTTGCCCGGCCCGGATGCCGGTACGCCGTACGAGCAGGTGGAGTGGCACTCCTGCGACATCGGTGCGCCGGGCGCGGTGGGCCAGCTCGCCGAGGTGTTCGCGGGAGCGGACGCGGTGGTGCACCTGGCCTGGCAGATCCAACCCAGTCACGACCGGCGGGTGCTGCGCCGGACGAACGTCGACGGCAGTCGGGCGGTGTTCGAGGCGGTGGCGCGGGCCGGGGTGCCCGCTCTGGTGTACGCCTCGTCGGTCGGCACGTACGCGCCCGGCCCGAAGGACCACCCGATCAGCGAGCGGTGGCCGGCCACCGGAGTGTCCGGCTCGTCGTACAGCGAGCACAAGGCCGAGGTCGAGGCGCTGCTGGACGGGCTGGAGCGGGAGCACCCGACGCTGCGGGTGGTTCGCCTGCGGCCCGGTCTGATCTTCCAGCGGGACGCCGGTACGGAGATCACCCGCTACTTTCTCGGTCCGTTGGCGCCGGTACGACTGCTGCGCTTCGGCCGGATACCGCTGGTGCCGACCAACCGGCGGCTGCGGATGCAGGCGGTCCACGCCGACGATGTGGCTGACGCGTACGCCAGGGCGGTTCTGGGTGATGCGCGCGGCGCGTTCAACGTCGCCGCGGACCCGGTGCTGACCCCGGAGCTGGTAGCTCGGCACTTCCACGGCTGGACGGTGCCGGTCGCCGCTCCGGTGCTGCGGGTGGCGGCGGCGCTGACCTGGCGGGCGCGGTTGCAGCCGGTCGACGCGGGCTGGGTCGAGTTGGGCCTGAACGCGCCACTGATGTCCAGCGAGCGGGCCGAGACCGAGCTGGGTTGGGTACCCAAGATCGACGCTTTGACCGCGCTCAAGGAGCTGTTCGTCGGCATGGCCGGCGGCGACCACACGGCCAGCCCGCCGCTCTCCGCGGTGCGCACCCTGCCCGGCCGCCCCGCCGGCCTCCTGCACGCCCACCCGCCAGGCGAAAGGAACCCCTACTGACGCGGTGATCAAGAGCTTTGGGTCAGAAAACCCGGCCTCGGTGACCCGAACTTCTTGATCACCTGCGGCAGGCGGTCAGGCGGGCTTGGGGCCGATGACCTCGGGGTTGCGGGCGCCCAGGAAGAAGATGCCGCGGTAGCCGGGGGTCTCGAACTTGCCGCTCGGGTTGCGGCGCAGCGGGGAGTTTTCGATCTTCATCGTGCCGGTGCGGTTGTTGCTGACGAAGAAGATCGCGCCGCCGCCCTCGTTGGCCTTGTTGTTCTCGATGACGGTGCCGGCGATCCGTACGGTGAATTCGTTGCCGTCGCAGTAGATCGCGCCGCCGCTGCCGCCGCCGGGCGTGCCGGACTTGGCCGGGTTGGCGCCGCTGCCGATCGCCTCGTTGTTCCTGAGCAGGCTGTTGAGCACCACCCACGACACGCCGATGCTGCTCAGCGCTCCTCCGTTCGAGCAGGAACCGCCGTCGAAGGTGCTGCTCACGACGTACACCGGCTTGTTCTCGTACTGGCTCAGCACCCGGACGGCCGCGCCCCCCAGGTCCGGGCCGGTACGGTCGCAGCGGTTGTGGACGAAGCGCGAGTTGACCACCTTGAGCCGCCCGCCGCGGACGAAGATCGCGCCCCCGCCGCCGCCCTCGGTCCTGTCGCCGGTGGAGTTGCCGTCGGCGAAGGTCAGGTTCTGCACGGTGAGCTGCGGGTGGTCCTGGTTCTGGCAGTGCGAGGTGGTGAAGCCCTGGGCCTCGTCGCAGGTGTTCATGTAGAGGATGCGGCGCTGCCCCTGGCCGCTCAGCGTCACCCTGCCGCCGCCGTCGAGCACGATCTTCGGCCCGTTGGCGTTGCGGACCTTCGCGGTGGCGGCCATCTTGATGGTCACCGGGGCCGGTCCACAGTTGAACGTGATGACGCCGCCGGCGGCCACGGCCTTCACCACCGCCGCCGAGGTGCAGCTCGCCGGGGTGCCGGTGCCGATGGTGCGGGTCGGCTTCGACGTGTCCACCGCGCGCGCCTCGGTCGGCACGGTGGCGTGGCCGTTCGGGTTGCCGGCCGCGAGCGCCTTGGCGGCCGGGGCGGTCGGCTTCGGGCTCGCGCTGGCCCCGGGGCCACCGAGACCGTCCCGGCCCGCCGGTGCGACACCCTGGTCGCCCGTCGAGAGGGCTTCCGGCGTGGCCTGCGGGGTGGCCGACGCGCCGGCCGGAGCCGGATCGGTGGACCCGCAGGCGGGCAGGGTCGCGGTGGCGACACCGAGGACGAGCAGAGCGGCAAGCGACGTCATGCGCACCCCGCTGATGCTAGGAGCCCTGACGGCGTCACGACGAATCCGCCGTGCCGGCTTAATGCGCCGCTAAGCAACGCCGCTCGACGGGACCGCCGGCAGCCGACTCACGCGGCCCTTCACGCTCACGTGTGGGAGAGCGCGAAGGCCGTCAGGAAGCCGGCGACCGTGATGAGGCCGACCAGCAGGTGGGCGTTCTCGAACGCCTCCGGGACCATCGTGTCGGTGATCATGGCGAGGATCGCGCCGCCGGCCAGCGCGGTGATGGCGGCCAGCACCTCCGGCGGTGCGCCGCCCAGCAGGGTGTTGCCGAGCAGCGCCGCCACACCGCTGATCAGCGCGATCCCGGTCCACAGCAGGAAGACGTACCGCCGGGTGCGGCCCGCCTGGCGCATGCCGGCCGCGCTGGACAGCCCCTCCGGGACGTTGCTGAGGAACACCGCCGCCACGGTGACCAGGCTGACCGTGCCGCCGGCGAGCAGGCTAGCGCCGATCACGACCGATTCCGGTACGCCGTCCAGCAGCGCCCCGACCGCGATCGCCGACCCCGAACCGGGCTGCTCGCCCTCGGAGGGCTGCTGGTCGCCCGAGCGCTTCCGGTTCCGCGCGCCGTGTCGGGCGAGGCCCACATTGGCCAGGGTGTAGACGATCGCGCCACCGGCCGCGCCGAGCACGGTGGGCAGCATCCCGCCCTGCTCGTGGGCCACCTGGATCAGCTCGTACGAGACGGCGGAGAGCAGCACCCCCGCGCCGAACGCCATGATCGACGCGGTGATCCGCTGCGGCACCCGGACGAAGAAGCCGACCGCCGCCCCGATCAGCAGGGCCGACCCGGCCAGCAATCCCCATCCACCCGCCTGCAACCACTCCGGCATTCCGGGGACCGTACCCGCTGGACCGAGGTCGGCAAACCGCGCTCAGAAGTCGGCGAAGAGGTACGGCACCCGGCGCCCGAAGATGTCGCGCAGCTCGGGGGCGGCGTCCGCCGGCACGTCGCCCAGCCCTCGCAACGGCAGCTCGGCCGGGTCCAGCACCCCGTACGCCAGGGCGGACAGCCCGGCCGCGGTCAGCGTGGCCGTCGGCGTGCGGCCGCTGTCGTCGGAGACCAGTTCCAGCGCGCCGGTCGTACCGTCGAGCAGATGGGTGCCGGCCAGCCACCGGTCCCCGGTCAGTTCGACCCGGACCCGGCCCGGGCCGGCGGGCAGCCCGTGCAGCGCGTCCAGCGACAGCAGCCGGGCCATCGGGGCGGACGAGCCCGGCCGGCCCACCCGCGCCTCGACGTGCACGTCCAGGTCGGTCAGCCACAGCTCCGGCAACTCGTCGGGCGGGACCTGGACGGTGACGCGCTCGACCTGGTCGACGTGCCGGGCGAAGAACTGCAGCAGCAGCGTACGGGCGAGGGGGTCGGCGACCAGCAGCTCGTTGCCGATCAGCGTGCCGCCGTGGTCGTCGATCCGGTACGTGACAGCGCCGGTGACCTCACCGGCCACCCGGGCGGTGACCAGCCAGTACTCGTCCCGGTCACGCAGGCCGGCCGCCCGGTGGTCCGGGAACACCGAGAACCCGTGCCGGGTCTGCAGGCAGCGCTCGGTGAACGCCCGCCACGCGGGATAACCGGCGGCGATCCGCTCCCAGCCCACCTCGCCGGGCAGCTCGGCGCGGACGAGTGAGCCCAGGTCGGCCGGGGAGAAGGCGACCGTACGCGGCTTGGGCAGCCCGACGTAGCCGAACCGGGCGTAGAAGCTGGGCCGGAACGGGTAGAGCGCGCTGAGCATGTGCCCCTCGTCGCGCATCTCGTCGAGGAGCTGGTGCAGCAGCCTGCGGACGTGCCCCTGCCGGCGGGCCAGCGGATGGGTGGCCACCCCGGCGACACCGGCCATCGGCAGTACCACGCCGCGCAGGTTCTGCCGCATGCCGATGGCCGAGACGGCGGCCAGGGTGGTGCCGTCCTCCTCGACGATCAGCGTCCGGTTGCCCTGGTTGTAGGGCAGGTAGTCGCGGAACTCCTCCACCCGGGCGGCACTGAGCGGCGATGCCTCGAAGGCGTACGCGGCCAGCGGGAAACTCGTCGTGAGACGTTCGTCGGCGGTCACCCGTCGGATGGTCATCCGCCCATCTCAACCTGCCGCGCAGGTCCCAGCAACTGGATTGGCCCGATCCGCGCGGGCCACCGGCAGGCCACGCGTGGGTCAGCGGGTCGTGACGTCGGAGACGACGACTGTGACGTTGTCCGGGGCACCGGCGTGGTGGGCGAGCTTCACCAACTGCTCACCGCACTGCTGCCGGTCGGCGTACATGCCCAGCGTCGTCGCGATGGCCTCGTCCTCGACGTAGTCGGAGAGCCCGTCGCTGCACAGCAGCAACCGGTCGCCGGGGACCACAGTGAGCACGCCGACGGCCGGCGGGGTGTCGGCGCCCTGCACGGCCCGGGTCACCAGGGACCGCTGCGGGTGGTGCCGGGCCTGCTCGGGGGAGAGCGTGCCCTGGTCGACAAGCGCCTGCACGAACGTGTCGTCCCGGGTGAGCTGGGTCAGCTCCCCGTCGCGCAGCAGGTAGCAGCGGGAGTCCCCGACCTGGGCCAGCACCAGCGTCTCCCCGGCCAGCAACGCGGCGGTGAGCGTGGTGCCCATCCCCTCGCGGGCCGGGTCGACGGTGATCGCGGCGTGGATGCGCTGGTTGGCGGTGCTGACCACGGCACGGAGGGCGTCGGCGGCCCCGTCCGGGTCGGTGGGCGGGGCCAGCTCGTCCAGGATCCGGATCACGATCTCGCTCGCCACCTCGCCCGCGGGCAGCCCGCCCATGCCGTCGGCGACGGCGATCAGGCGGTCACCGGCGAGGGCGGAGTCCTCGTTGTTGGTGCGGACCAGGCCGATGTCGTTGAGGATGACCGAGCGGAGGATCAGCGTCATGGTGTCAGCTTGCCAAGAACACCCTGCCTTCGTCTCTACGCACTACTGCGTAGGGTTGAGAAATGATGCCGGTGTCCATGGTCGGACGCGCCGGCGAGCTCGCCGAGCTCGACCGGGCATGGTCCGCCGTGGCGGCCGTACGCCGCTCGGCGCCCGCCGTCGCGGTGCTCACCGGAGCGGCGGGGGTGGGCAAGAGCCTGCTGGTCGCGGCCGCTGTGGACGCCTTCGCGCCGCGTCCCGCGCTGGTTCTCTCCGGTGCCGCCCGGGTGCACGGCCCGGCCCCGTACGACTGGCTGGCGGCGGTGCTCACCGGTCGGGACACCAGCCGGCTCGGCCTGCCGTCGGACGCGCTGGCGTGGTTGGCCCAGCAGCCCACCGCACCTCGCGAGCGGTACGCGCCGGGCACTCTGCTCCGCCTCGCCGTGCGGACCGTCCAGCTGCTGGTCGGCGCCGGCCCGGCCGTGCTGGTCGTGGACGACCTGCACGCGCTCGACCCGGCCAGCGTCAACCTGGTCGGGGAGTTGGCCACCGTCGCCGACCTGCCCGCCCTGCTCGTGGTGGCCAGCCGACCGCCGGCCGACGCGGTGGCACCGGACCTCACCCGCCGCGCGCTGGCCCGGCTCAGCGGCGTGCGCGGCGCGGTCCGCCAACATCTTGGCCCGCTGCGCCCGGCCGAGGTCGCCGAGGTGCTGACCCAGGTGTACGCGGGCAGCACCCCGTCCGGTCGGCTGGTCACCTCCCTCTGGCGGTGCACCGGCGGCAACCCGTACGCGCTTACCGAACTGCTGGCCGCACACGCGTCGGAGGGACCGGAGGCGTTGCTGCGGCGGCTGCCCGGCCCGCGTCCGCCACGTCAGCCGACCGCGCCGCGCGCTCCGGCGTCGGCGGCCGATGCGGTCGTCGACGTGCCGCTCGACCCGGAGTTGACCGCCCGCGAGGTCGAGGTGCTGGGCTGCCTGGTCGCCGGGATGTCCAACAAGCAGGTGGCGAAGGCGCTCGGCATCTCGGTGCGGACGGTCACCGTGCACGTGTCGAACCTGCTGCGCAAGACCGGCTCGGTGTCGCGTACCGAGGTGGCGCTCTGGGCGGTCCGGCACCGGCTGCCGGTGCCCGCCCCGGTGGACTGAGTCGGGTTCAGCGGCGCGGGTAGCGCAACAGCAGGCTCGCGGCGACCTCGTCGTCGCCCACCGCCGCGTAGCTGTGCGGCACGTCGGAGACCCAGCGCAGGTGACCGCCGGCCGGGGCGGTCAGCGGCGCGTCGGCCGGGCCGGCCCGCAGCACGCCGGCGAAGACGGTGACGTGTTCGGTGACGCCCGGTTGATGGGCGGGGGAGATCTGCACGACGCCGGGTGCGACGCGCATCCGGTACAGCTCGTAGGTCGCATCGGCGTCGTCGAACACCTCCAGCAGGGTGGCGGTGACCGCGGCGCCGTGCACGGTGGGCTCGGCGGCCGGCTCGGCAAGCAGCGCGGTGAGCGGCACGCCGAGCTGTGCGGTGACCCCCCAGAGCGTCTCCAGTGTCGGGTTGCGGGTGCCGTTCTCCAGGCCGGAGAGGGTGGCCTTTCCGACACCGGCGAGCCGCGCCAGTGTGGACAGCGAGATCCCCCGCTCCTCCCGCAGGGCACGGACCCGCCGGCCGACGACGGCGGGATCCACGTCGAGGCCCGGACGGCGCGCTGGTGGTGGGTGCGGCACCCGGCTATCGTGCTACACGCTGTCGTTCCGTAAACGGAACGCTTGGGGAGGTCGGGATGGCGGGACGGGCGCAACCGGTGCTGGCCGGCGTCGTGACCGCGCTGGTGGGCTTCGCCAGCTCGTTCACCGTCGTGCTGGCCGGGCTCCGCGCGGCGGGCGCGTCGGACGCGCAGGCGGCCTCCGGCCTGCTGGCTCTCTGCGTGGCGTGCGGGCTCGCCGCCGCCTGGCTGGGCTGGCGGCACCGGATCCCGATGAGCGTGGCCTGGTCGACGCCGGGCGCGGCGCTGCTGGTGGCGACCGGGCCGCCGACCGGCGGTTGGCCGGTGGCGGTGGGCGCCTTCCTCGTCTCCGGGGCGCTGATCGTCGCGGCCGGGCTCTTCCCGCCGCTGGGCCGGGCGGTCGCCGCGATCCCCAAGCCGGTGGCCGGCGCGATGCTCGCCGGTGTGCTGCTGCCCCTGTGCACCGCCCCGGTCCGCGCGCTCGTCGAGCTGCCCCGGGTGGCCGGCCCGGTGGTGCTCGGCTGGCTGCTGCTGCACCGGTTCGCCCGCCGCTGGGCCGTGCCCGGCGCGCTGCTGGTGGCGGTGGTGGCGATCGCGCTGACCGCGCCGCCGGCCGGGCTGAGCGGTGCCACGCTGACCCCGTCGCTCGCCCTGACCGTGCCCGCCTGGAACGCGTCCGCGCTGGTCGGGCTCGCCCTCCCGCTGTTTCTGGTCACGATGGCGGCGCAGAACGTGCCCGGCATGGCGGTGCTGGTCGGCTACGGCTACCGGCCGCCGTTCGGGGCGGCGCTGCGGGCCACGGGTCTGGCCAGCCTGCTGGCCGCCCCGGCCGGCGGGCACGCGGTGAACCTCGCGGCGATCACCGCCGCGCTGGCCTCCGGCCCCGACGCCCACCCGGACCCGGAGCGCCGGTGGGTCGCCTCGGTCACCGCCGGGCTCGGGCTGGCCCTGCTCGGGCTGGGCGCCGGCGTGGCCACGGCCCTGGTCGCGGTCGCGCCGCCGATCCTCATCGAGGCGGTCGCCGGTCTGGCCCTGCTGGGTGCGCTCGCCACCGCGCTCGCCGCGGCGGTGACCGACCCGGCGACCAGGGAGGCCGCCGTGGTCACCTTCGTGGTGACCGCCTCCGGGGTGACGCTGATCGGCGTGGGCGGCGCGTTCTGGGGGCTGGTCGCCGGCTGCCTGATGCTGCTGCTCTTCCACCGCCGCCAACCCGCGCCGCCCGCCGCGCTCCCCGTGGCCTCGCCGGAGAGATCAACACCAGTTCAGGGGAGTGACGCCATCCCCGCCGACCGGACACCGCAACATCACTGACCCGGCGGTCACTCCTCGGGCGGCAGGTCGGCCACGCCGACCGTGAGGCGTACCCGGCCCTCCGCGACGGCGGCGATCCGGTCGGCCGGCACGTAGACGGCGCCGACGGCCGAGCCGGTGGAGACCTTCAGGTAGCCGGCGTGCAGCAGCCGCGCCGCCAGGTCGGCCGGAACGTCCGGCTCCTCGACAGCCGTCGCCTCGATCAGCTCGTCCAGGCTGCTGCCCGGGTCGGCGGTCGGTGTCTGCACGGTCACCGCGTTGGGGTCGCCCCGCTGGACGAGGTCCACGGTGCCGACCTCGGTGCCGGCGGAGTCGATCACCGACATCCCGGTGGTGATCCGCGAGATGGTCGCCTGCTGCTCGTCCTGCTGGTCCATCCCTCAGCGGTTCCCGGGGTGGCGCGCCACTAAACGCCGTCGCCGCCCCACCGGAGGCTCAGCCCACCCGTCGGCCCGCTCAGCCGTTCGGGAGCGTCCAGCTGCCCGGTGGGCGCGGGGACAGCTCCCGCCAGGTGTCCGGGCCGTCGAGCAGCGCCCGGACGGTCTCCTCGGCCTCGTCCGCACTGCCGTACTCGTAGAAACGGGAGATGCCCTCAGCGCCGCCGGCCCGCTGCTCGACGTGCCACCGGTCGGCGTCCACCCGCAGGAAGACGTCCCGCCGGGCCAGTCGCCCCCACTTCCCGTTCCACCAGTGCTTTCGCTGCTCCATGGCGGGACTCTATCGAACACACGTACGAGAAGGTGCGGCCCCTGCGGGAATCCCACAGGGGCCGATGTGCATCCGCTCGGATCAGCGCTGCGTCGGCGGCTCGGTGCGGCGGCCCAGCACGTCGTCCAGCGCCCCGCGCTGCTGCCCCGGCGTGGTGTGGCCGGCGGAGACCAGGGCGTCCCGGATCTCGGTGAGCAGCTTGACCTCCTCGCTCGGCGCCGAGGGCGGCGGCTCCTCGCCCCGCTTGCGCCGCTCGGCCAGCCGGTTCATCGGGTAGACGACCAGGAAGTAGAGCGCCAGCGCGGTCAGCAGGAAGGTGATCACCGCGTTGACGAACGCCACCCAGTCGAACGGGATCTCCCGGAACGTGGGGACCGAGCCGGTGAGGCCGTTCTTGTTCCCGGTGATCAGCACGATGATCACCCGGACCAGCGGTTCGAGGAACGACTTGGTGAGCTGGGTGACCACGCCCGTGAACGCGGCGCCGATGACGACACCGACCGCCAGGTCGACGACGTTGCCGCGCATGATGAAATCTTTGAAGCCCTTGAGCATCCGTACTCCCGAGGTGTCCGGTTTTCCGTCCGGCACAACCTATGCCCCGGGGGCAGGCTCCAGAAAAGCGCCGGCTTCGATCGCCGCCCGGCCCGCGTCGCCGGCCCGGATCGCCTCGACCAGCCGGGTGTGGTCGACGTAGCGCTCGGGCGTGAGCGCGCCTCCCATCGCCTGGGCGACGGTGCTGCGCAGGGCCGCGCCGACCGAGGCGTACAGCTCGGCGAGCATGGTGTTGTGCGCGGCGGCGACCACCGCGACGTGCAGGGCCGCGTCGGCCTCGACGAACGCGTCGACCCGGCCGCCGCGCCAGGCCGCCTCGCGCTCGGCGAGCGCGCCGTCGAGGGCCGCCAGGTCCTCCGGTGTACGCCTCAGCGCGGCGAGCCGGGCGGCCTCCACCTCGAACGCGCGCCGGACCTCGATGACCTCGGTCATCCGGTCGTCGCCGAGTCGGCGGGCCACCACCGGCGCCAGCTCGTCGGTGGACACCACGTACGTGCCGGAGCCCTGCCGGCACTCCAGCACCCCGGCGTGCACGAGGGCGCGGACGGCCTCGCGGACCGTGTTGCGCCCGACACCCAGCGCGGCGACCAGCTGTGGCTCGGTGGGGATGCGCCCGCCGATCGGCCACTCGCCGCCCAGGATCCGGGCCCGGAGCTGCTCGATGGTCTGCCGGACGCGGTGCCCGCGCGGCGGCACGGCGGCCTGGTCGCGGGGCGGCGCCGACGGCGCGGAGGGGGAATCGACCGACGGTGGCACTGGTTACATCACCGGCCCTAAATTCATCCCATGATTGTAGGTTAGAGGTCATGACCCCGCCACCCACCGCCGCTCCGGCCCCGCCCGCTCCCGCCGCCGTCGACATCCGCCCGACGCGCGACCCCGGGGGCCGGCGGACGCACCCGGCGACCGGTGGCGCGCTCGTGCTGGTCGGGATGCTGCTGGTCGCGCTGAACCTGCGTGCCGTGGTCACCAGCCTCGGCGCCCTGCTCGACGAGGTCCGCGACGGGCTGGGTCTCTCCGGCACCATGGCCGGTCTGGTCACCACCCTGCCGACCATCGCGTTCGCCGGCCTGGGCGCGCTCACCCCGTGGCTGGTCCGCCGGGTGGCACCGGCCCGGGTGCTGGTGGTCGCCATGCTCGCCCTCGCCGTTGGCCAGGTGCTGCGGGTCGCCACCGACTCGGCCTTGATCTTCGTGCTCACCAGCGCGCTGGCGCTGTCCGGCATCGCGGTCGCCAACATCCTGCTGCCGATGCTGGTCAAGCAGCACTTCCCGCACCGCACCGGCCTGGTCACCGGGGCGTACACCATGACGTTGACGGTGGGCACCACGGTGGCCGCCGCCTCCGCGGTGCCGATCGCGCACGCCTTCGGGTCCTGGCGGGCCGGGCTCGGCGTCTGGGCCGCGATGGCCGCGGTGGCCGTACTCCCGTGGGTGCCGCTGGCGCTGCGGACCCGGGCGGGCGCGCGGCGGGCGACCCTGACGGCGGCCGTCGCCACGCCGGCGCGGGTCCGGCCGGCGCGGACCCGGCTCGGTTGGGCGATGGCCGTCTACTTCGGGGCGCAGTCGCTCAGCGGGTACGCGATCATGGGCTGGCTGGCCCAACTCTTCCGCGACGCCGGTTACCATCCGGAGTCGGCCGGGCTGCTGCTCGCCGGGGTGACCGCGCTCGGCGTGCCGATCGCGTTGCTGATGCCCACCCTGGCCGGTCGGCTGGGCAGCCTGCGTCCGCTGGTGCTCGGGTTGACCACCGCGTCCGCGCTGGCCTACCTGGGGTTGGCGCTCGCACCGCACGGCGCCGCGCTGCTCTGGGTCGCCCTCCTGGCGATCGGCCAGGGCGCGTTCCCGATGATCCTGACCGCCATCGGCCTACGCGCCCGCACCGCCGAGGGGACCGTCGCGCTCTCCGGGTTCGCGCAGAGCACCGGGTACGTGATCGCCGCCCTCGGCCCGCTGCTGGTCGGCATCCTCTACGAGGCCACCGGCGGCTGGACCGCGCCGATCGGGTTCCTGCTCGCCGCACTCGCCGTGCAGACGACGGCGGGCATGGCGATCGCTCGTCCCCGGTACGTCGAGGACGAGTAGGTCGCGACAGCGATCAGGAGGACGCCGGGGTGGGTTCGCCGGCGACGGCCTCATCCACCGTCGGGTAGGTGTGCAGCACCTCGACGAGCCCGCTCACCTCGAGGATGCGCAGCACCCCGCGCTGCGGAGCGGCCAACCGCACCACACCGCCGGCCTCGTCACAGCTGTTCTTGGCGCGAACGAACACCGACAGACCGGTCGAGTCGCAGAACGAGACGTCCGCCAGGTCGAACACCAGCCGGTTACGGCCCTTGTCGAGCAGGTCGGTGATCTGATCCTGCAACTGCGGTGCGGTTGCCATGTCCAGCTCGCCCGCGACTGACACGACGACCACGTCGCCGCGTTGTTCCGTGTGCACCGTCAGGGACATTCGCCAGACCTCCTGTTATCGGGGGAACGGTATCCCACGACCGTGATCCGACGCAGGACGGGAGCCGGCATCCGGTGGCCATCATCATTCCATTGCTACGGAGCAAGTAGTTGCGCGGACCCCGGTGATAGAGTCCGGCCGGTCCAGGTCGAGGGGGGTTTTCACGATGGCGTTGAACGCCGAGGAAAGTGGTCGGCTCGCCGCGCTGCTGGGCGGGCATGCCGAGCAGGTCACGCAGCGATGGACCGACATCGTTGCCAGCTCGCTGCGGGGTCGGCTGAGTCAGGCCGAGTTGCGCCGGCAGGTCCAGGATCTGTACGACGCCATCGTCGCCACCGCGAAACAGGGCGCGGTCGACCTGTCCGCCGAGAGTGCCGGCGAGCTGCGCGCCACGCTCTCCGAGTTGTCCCGTGGTCGGGCCCGGCAGGGCTTCTCCGCCAGCGAGACCACGATCAGCATCTTCGCGCTCAAGGACGTGCTGGCCGAGCTGGTGCAGGAGGCCGGCGGCGTCGACGCGCTGCACGACTACATCGCCTTCTCCAAGCTGATCGACGAGCTGGGGCTGTTCACCTTCGAGAGCTTCGTCCGCACCCGCGAGAGCCTGATCGCCGACCAGGCCGAGCAGCTGCTCGAACTCTCCACCCCGGTGGTCAAGCTCTGGGAGGGCGTGGTCGCCGTCCCGCTGGTCGGCACCCTGGACTCGGCCCGCGCCCAGGTGGTCATGGAGCGCCTGCTGCAGACCCTGGTCGACACCGGCTCCCCGTACGCGATCATCGACATCACCGGCGTCCCGGCCGTGGACACCCAGGTCGCCCAGCACATCCTGAAGACCGTGGTGGCCGCCCGGCTGATGGGCGCCGACTGCATCATCTCCGGCATCCGTCCGCAGATCGCGCAGACCATCGTGGCGCTCGGCATCGAGTTCGGCGACATCGCCACCAAGGCGAGCCTGGCCGACGCGCTGCGGCACGTGCTGCGGCTCAACGGGGTGGAGACCGCCCGTCGCCAGCCACGCCGGGGCGTCTGATGGAGCGCGTGCCGATCCTCAAGATCGGTGACATCCTGCTCGTCTCGATCCAGCTGGACATGTCCGACCAGACGGCGGTCCAGCTCCAGGACGACCTCGCCGAGCGGATCGTGGCCACCGGCTGCCACGGCGTCATCATCGACATCACGGCGCTGGACATCGTCGACTCGTTCGTCGGGCGGATGCTCTCCACCATCGCGTCGATCTCCAAGGTGCTCGACGCCGAGACGGTGGTGGTCGGTATGCGACCCGCCGTCGCCATCACCCTTGTCGAACTGGGGCTGTCGCTGAACGGCATCCGTACCGCGCTGAACGTCGAGCGCGGCATGGAGCTGATCGCGGCGGCCCGCGCCGACGAGCTCGACCTGCAGCTCGACGACGATCCGGACGCCGAGACGGCCACGCCGTGACCGCGGGCGTCGACCTGGGCCAGCCGCAGGCGCAGTCGGTCCGCAGCGATGAGGACGTGGTCCGCGTCCGGCAACTGGTCCGCACGGTGGCGGTCGCCGTCAAGCTGTCGCTCGTCGACCAGACCAAGGTGGTCACCGCGGCGAGCGAGCTGGCCCGCAACACCCTGGTGTACGGCGGCGGCGGCACCGTGGAGGTGACGATCGTGGACAACGGTCGTCGCAAGGGCGTCCGGATCATCTTCGCCGACTCCGGCCCCGGCATCGCCGACCTCAACCTGGCCCTGACCGACGGCTACACCACCGGCGGCGGCCTCGGCCTCGGGCTCAGTGGGTCCCGGCGACTGGTCGACGAGTTCGAGATCGAGACGTCGGCGGAGGCCGGCACGCGCATCACGGTGACCAAGTGGTCGCGGTGAACGGGGACCCGGTCACCGACAGCGGCATCTGGTTCCGGGTGGAGGCCGGCAGCACCGCCAGCGCCGTACGACGGGCCGCGGAACGCCTCGGCGAGCAGATCGAGATGGGTGCGGCGCGCATCGCCGACCTGGCCATCGTCGCCGCCGAGTTGACCAGCAACCTCGTCAAGCACGCCGACAACGGTGTCCTGCTGCTCCGGCCGGTCCGCCGCGCCGGGCAGGCCGGCGTGGAGCTGGTGGCCATCGACTCCGGGCCCGGCATGGCCGACCTCGCCGTCTCGTCCCGCGACGGGCACTCCACCACCGGCACGCTCGGCATCGGCCTGGGCGCCATCGTCCGGCAGGCGAGCTGGTTCGACGGGTACTCCCTGCCCGGCCGGGGCACCGTCCTCGCCGTGCAGGTCTGGCCGGCCGAACCGGCCCAACCGTCCTGGGCCGGCGCGCTCGCCCGGCCCATTTCCGGCGAGACGGTCAGCGGCGACGGGTACGCCGTCCGGATCGCCGACGGCCGGCATCAGGTGCTGGTCAGCGACGGGCTGGGGCACGGGCCGCTGGCCGCCGCCGCCACCGAGGCGGCGCTCGCGGCCTTCCGCGACGCCCCGGCCAGCCCACCGGCAGCGGTGGTCAGTCACCTGCATCGGAGCATGTCGCACACCCGCGGCGCCGCGCTCGCGGTCGCCGAGCTGGCGGCCGGCGTGCTGCACTACGCCGGGCTGGGCAACATCAGCGGCGTGATCGTCGAGGGCGACGGCCAGCGCCGGGGGCTGGTGTCGCTGCCCGGCATCGCCGGGCACCAGCGTCCGACGGTCCGGGGCTACGACTACCCGTTCGGACCGGGCGCCCGGCTGGTGATGCACAGCGACGGCGTGGCCGACCGTTGGCGGTTGACCGACTACCCGGGCCTCGCCGAACGATCCCCGCTGGTGATGGCGGCGACCCTGCTGCGCGACGCCGGCGTCCGACGCGACGACGCCTGCGTTCTGGTCGCGAGGTCGTGGGCATGAGCGCGGAGCCGGCCGCGCCGCCGCTGCTGCAGATGGCGCTGCGGGTCGAGCAGGACATCTTCGTCATCCGCCAGCGTGGCCGCGAGGTGGCCAACGTGGTGGGCCTCGAACGCCAGGACCAGGTCCGGATCGCCACCGCGCTCAGCGAGGTCGCCCGGGACCTGCTGCGTACGACCGGCGGCGCGGACGTCACGTTCCACATCGACGCGGGATCCGACGGCCGGTTCCATCTCCGCGCCGACCTGGCCCCGGTGGCCCCGCTGCCCGACGGCCGGTACGAGCCGCAGTCGGGTGCGGTCTCCCGACTGGTCGACACACTGAGCGTGTCGACCGTCGAGGGGGTTACGGTCGTACGGATGTCCCGAAGAGTCCCGGCCAACGCGCCGACACCAACTCCGGAGCGGTTGGCCGAGTTCCGTGCGGAACTCGGCCGCACCGCCCCGGCCAGCGCGCTGGATGAGCTGACCGTGCAGAACGGCCAGCTCATCGCGGCACTCGACGAGGTACGCAGCCAGCGCGACGAGCTGGCCGTGCTGAACGAGGAGCTGGCCGAGACCAACCGCGGCGTGCTGGCGCTCTACAACCAGCTCACCGAGGAGTTGGAGGAGACCAACCGGGGGGTGGTCGCTCTCTACGCCGAGCTGGACGAGAAGTCGGCCCAACTGCGCGCCGCGAGCGAGTCGAAGAGCCGCTTCCTGGCCAACGTGAGCCACGAGCTGCGCGCCCCGGTCACCGCGATCATCGGGTTGGGGCGTCTGCTCGCCGACTCCGCCTCCGACCCGCTCACCGCCGAACAGGCCCGCCAGGTGGGCCTCATCCGCTCGTCGGCGGAGGACCTGCTCGGGCTGGTCAACGAACTGCTGGATCTCGCCAAGGCGGAGTCGGGCCGTATCGAGCCGGACTGGGCGGACGTGGATCTGCGCCCGGTCTTCGGCCAACTGCGCGGCACCATGCGGGCGCTGGCCACGCGGCCGGAGGTGGAGCTCACCGTGGAGGAGCCGACCGCTCCGGCCGTGCTCCGCACCGACGAGGTGCTGCTCGGCCAGGTGCTGCGCAACCTGCTGCACAACGGGTTGAAGTTCACCGAGCGCGGCGAGGTGCGCCTGCGCGTCCGGCAACGCGACGACCGGTGGAACTTCGAGGTCAGTGACACCGGCCCGGGCATCGCGCCCGAGATGCACGATCGGATCTTCGAGGAGTTCTACCAGGTGCCGGGGGCGACCCGGGTCGGTGGCACCGGCCTCGGCCTGCCGTACGCCCGGCGGCTGGTGACCCTGCTCGGGGGCACGCTGGAGCTGGCCAGCGAGCCGGGCCGGGGCAGCACATTCACTGTCTCCCTGCCCACAGGCGGAGCGTGACGGTGGACGGCGGCCCGGCGACCGTCCTGGTGGTCGATGACAGTCGGACCAAGCGTTACCTGCTGGTCAGTTGGCTGACCCGGGCCGGGTACACCGTCCTCGAAGCGGAGAGCGGCACCGAGGCGCTGGCCCGCGTCGAGACGGACCGGATCGACCTGGTGGTGCTCGACGTCCGGCTGCCCGACCTGAGCGGCTACGAGGTGTGCGAGCGGATCAAGGCGGCACACCCGGTGATGCCGGTGATCCACGTCTCCGCGCACGCGGTGGACGTCGCCGACCGCGCCCAGGGGCTGACCCGGGGAGCGGACGCGTACCTGGCCGAACCGATCGAGCCCGAGGAGCTGATCGCCACCACCCGGGCGGTCCTGCGGTACTACCAGGCCCGCAAGCGTGCCGAGCTGCTCGCCGAGCGGCTGCTCGTCCTCGCCGACACCACAGTTGCGGTGCACGCCGCGTCGACCTTCGCACGGCTGCTGGAGGTCGCGGCGGAGGGGGCCGCGCAGATCTTCAAGAGCCCTGCCGCCGTGATCGCGGAGACGTTCGACGGTGACTGCATCGCCGGCATCTGCGCCGGCCCCGGCGCCGAGGCCGCCATCGTGCCCTGGGTCGTCGACGACACCGGGGTGCCCACGGGCGCCACGGTCAAGGTGGAGGCCCCGGCGAACTGGGCGCTGCTGACCTGGCCGGCGGACGACTCGGTGACCGTGGCCGCGGCTCGACTGCGCGAGGACCGGGCCCCGCTGTACGTGGTGGTGCCCACCGCCACCCAGACCGCCCGAACGCCGGTGCTCGTGCAGCTCGCGCAGGCCGTGGCGGCGGCGGTCGAGGCTCAGCGCTCCTTCGACGAGGAGCACCGCATCGCCGTCACCCTCCAGCGCAGCCTGCTCCCGCGCAGCCTGCCCACGGTGGCCGGACTTGACTTCGCGGTGCGCTACGAGCCCGCCAGCGCGCAGACCGAGGTGGGCGGCGACTTCTACGAGCTGGTGATGCTCGACGGGCACCTCCTGCTGGCGATCGGCGACGTGGCCGGCCACTCGCTGCACGCGGCCACCGTGATGGCCGAGCTGCGGCACGCGGTGCGGGCGTACGCGGTCGAGGGGCACCAACCCGGCGAGATCCTGCACCGGGTCAACGAGCTGATGCGGACCCTGCTGCCGAACGAACTGGCCACGCTCTGCGTCCTGCTGCTGCACCCGCCGACCGGGCGGGTCCGGCTGGCCAGCGCCGGTCACCTGCCCCCGCTGCTGCACCAGAACGGCAAGGTCGAGTTCGTGCAGCACTCGGCGCCGCTGCTCGGCGTCCGCGCGCCCCGACCGGCCGACCTGGAGTTCGTCCTGCCGGCCGGTGCCACGCTGGTGTTCTACACCGACGGGTTGATCGAGCGCCGGGACGCCACCATCGACGAAGGGCTGGCCGCACTCGCCGCGGTGGCCGCCACCGTGGACGACAACCTGGACGAGTTCTGCGCCCGCCTGCTGGTGGAACTGGCCCCATCCAAGATCCAGGACGACGTCGCCGTGGTCGTCCTGCGCCGTCGCTGAGCACGGCGGCACCCGCGGGGCTGCTCGGTGGTCGCTGCTCGGTGGTCGCGCGTGCGGCTCAGTGCACCGAGCGGGCGTACGCGGCTGGTGACACTCCGGCGACGGCGGTGAAGTCGCGGACCAGGTGGGCCTGGTCGCTGTAGCCGAGGGTGGCGGCGAGGCCCGCCCAGTCGAGCGGAGCGCCGGCGGCCCGCTCGACGGCCTCCTGGAGGCGGTAGCGGCGGATCACCCACTTCGGACCGACCCCCACGCACTCGGTGAAGAGCCGCTGTAGCCGGCGGACCGGAACGTCGTGCCGCGCGGCGAACTCGTCGACGCGCAGCACCGTCCGGTCGGCCCGGATGGACTCGGCCAGCCGAACGGCCTCCGCTGCGGCCGGGTCCGGGTCGGGCGCCCACGCGGTGAGCGCCGCGTCGAGCGCGCGACAGCGGTCGCTGTCGCTGCCCGCGCAGACGGGATGGGCGGGACGGGTCAGCCGGCCGGCGGGCAGTGGCAGTCGACGTCCGGTCAACTCGGCCACCGACCGACGCCAGAACGGGTGGAAGCCACCGGGGCGGAACTGGATCCCGCAGACCCGGCCGGTGCCGGTGAGCGTGATCCGGAACAGGTCGCGGCCCACCCCGGCCACCTCGCCGGCCTCCGCCGCGTCGCCGTCGCGGTCACTCGCACCGTCGCTGCGGAACACCACGTTCACCGCCGGGTGCGGCACGACCCGTTGCTCGAACGGCGCGCTCAACGTCCAGTCGATCAACCAGTAGTGCTCGACCCACTCGCGCAGGGGTTCGGCCGGCAGGTGCCGCCGGAAGCGGACCTCGCGCAGCAACCGCGCCGGGTCGAGAATGCCCCGGCTGTCGCCGCGCGGTCGCTGTCGCATTTCTTCAAGACCACCCTCATACGCTGGCCGTATGGCCACTCAGACTAGCGATCTGCTGGCGGCTGCCGCGCCGCGAACCGTCGACGTGGTACGCGGCATCGCCGACGACCAGCTCGACCTGCCCACTCCGTGCCGCGACTACGTGGTCCGTGATCTGCTCAACCACCTGTTCGAGGTGGTGGTGAACTTCCAGGAGCTGGCCGAGAAGAGGCCGGTGGAGTGGGCCGAGAAACCCGACCACCTGGACGACGGCTGGCGGGACCGGTTCGCGGTCGAGACCGACCGCCTGATCGCCGCCTGGTCGGACCCGTCGACGCTGGAGGGCGTCTCGCCGGGCATGGGGCTGCCGCAGACCGTCGTCGGCGGCATGGCCCTGCTGGACCTGATCGTGCACGGCTGGGATCTCGCCGTGGCGACCGGCCAGCCCTACCAGCCCGCCCCGGAGGCGGTGACCGAGCTGCACGCCCTGGTCGAGCAGTTGGGCCCGACCGCTCGCAAGATGGGCGTCTTCGCCGACCCCACCCCAACCCCACCCACATCCACGCCGGCCGTCACCACGCCCGACCTGGACCACCTCCTGACCCAGACCGGCCGAACCCCCACCTGGCCCCAAACCCCCTAACCCCACCCCCACCCCACCCTTCGCCCCGGTGATCAAGAGGTTTGCGTCATCAGCGGGGCGAAATCTGACCCAAACCTCTTGATCACCGGCGGTCAGGGGTGGGGAGGGGGAGGAGGGAGGGTGGGGTGGGTGGGTGGTTGACTTGGGTATTCGCTGGGTGAATAGTGGGCCGGGTGTCCACGCCGCATGTGCTGCTCGGGTTGCTCGCTGGGGGCAGCCGGCACGGATATGAGCTCAAGCGTGCGCATGACCAGCGGTTGCCGCGGGCTCGGCCGTTGGCCTTCGGGCAGGTCTACGCCACCCTCGGCCGCCTGGAACGGGACGGTCTGGTGGCCACCGCGGGTCAGGACCGCGCCTCCGGGCCGGACCGCACGACGTACGCGCTGACCGACGAGGGCCGGTCCACGCTGGATCGCTGGCTGTCCACCGTGGAACCACCGATGCCGTACGTGGCCAGCACGCTCTTCGCCAAGGTCGTGGTGGCGCTGCTGGTCGCCGACGTCGACCGGGCGCGGTCGTACCTGGTGGCCCAGCGCGCCGCGCACACCGCACGGCTGCGGGAGCTGACGGCGGTCAAGACCGACCCGGCCGCCACCCTCAACGACGTGGTCGCGGCTGACTTCGCGATCGCCCATCTCGACGCGGACCTGCGGTGGCTGCACACCACCCTGGGCCGGGTCGCCGACTGGCACCGGGAGGTGCACGCGTGACGCAACTCCAGGCTCGCGGCGTGGTTCGGGCGTACGGTCCGACGCCCGCGCTGCGCGGTGTGACGCTCGACGTGGCCGAGGGCGAGATCGTCGCGGTCACCGGTCCGAGTGGCTGCGGCAAGTCGACCCTGCTGCACTGCCTGGCCGGGATCCTCCGGCCCGACGCGGGCGAGGTCACCTGGCGCGGCCACCGGATCGACACCTGGTCGGAGGCGGCCCGGTCCCGGCTGCGGCGCACCGAGTTCGGCGTGCTGTTCCAGTTCGGGCAGCTGGTCGCCGAGCTGACCGCGGCCGAGAACGTGGCCCTGCCCCTGCTCCTCGCCGGCACGGGGCGGCGAGAGGCACGGACGGCGGCCCTCACCTGGCTGGAACGGTTCGGGGTGGCCGACCTGGCCGACCTCCGGCCGGGTGAGATGTCCGGCGGTCAGCAGCAGCGGTGCGCCACGGCTCGGGCGCTGGTCACCGAGCCGCGGGTGCTCTTCGCCGATGAGCCGACCGGCGCGCTGGACACGCTCACCGGCGAGCAGGTGCTCACCCAGCTGGTTCGGCTCGCCCGCGAGCAAGGCACGTCCGTCGTGCTGGTCACGCACGAGCCCCGGATCGCCGCGTACGCCGATCGGGAGATCGTGCTGCGCGACGGCCTGGTGGACCACACCGGCCTGGGGCTCGACGTGCCGTTGGCGGGTGGCGCCCGGTGAGGCCGGCGACGCTGGTACGGCTCGCGCTCGCCGGCAACCGGACGGACACGGCGCGGGTGGTGCTGACCGCGCTCAGTGCCCTGTTGGCGACGCTGGCCGGGCTGGCGGCGCTCACCGTGCTGGCCATTCAGAAACCGCCCGGCGACGCGCGGGCGGAGTCCGAGCAGTACCGCAACGCGCTGCTGAGTGAGCCGGGACTGCGCGGGGGGACGGCCTTCGCGCTGCTGATGTTGGCCGTCCCGGTGCTGGCGCTGGCCGGCCAGTGTGCCCGGCTCGGGGCGCCGGCCCGGGACCGGCGCCTCGCCGCGCTCCGGCTGGCCGGCGCCACGCCCGGTCAGGTCACCCGCCTGGCGGTGCTGGAGACCGGCCTGGCCAGCCTGCTCGGCACCCTCGCCGGGCTGGGCGTCTACCTGGCCGGCCGTGAGCTGCTGCACCGCCCGGACGAGCAGGGTCGGCTGGCCCTGCCCACCGACGTGCTGCCGTCGGTCGGCGCGCTGGTCGCGGTGGTGCTGGGTCTGCCGGTGATCGCGGCGCTGGCCACCGCCCTGATGCTGCGCACGGTCACGACCAGCCCGCTGGGGGTCAGTCGCAAGGCCGCCCGCGAGCGGGGTCCGCGCCCCTGGGCCGGGCTGCTGATCGGCCTGGGTCTGGCCACCTTCGTCGCCGTACGCCCGGTGGTGTACCAACTCGACGGGAACGACGCGGTGCTGGGCTGGCTGGTGCCGCTGTCGTTCCTGGTGGGTGGGCTCACCGCGATGATCGGGGTGGTCGTCGGCACCGGCTGGATCTCGCACACCTGCGGACGGCTGCTGCACCGGCACTCCCGCGGTGCGTCGGCGCTGCTCGCGGCGGGCCGGCTGATGGCCGACCCGTGGGCGGGCAGCAGGACGTTCGCCGCGTTGCTGGCCGCCGTGATCTTCGGTGCCGGCGCGGCGGCACAGCGCGCCTACTTTGTCGCGCAGGACGAGGTGGAACGGGAGCAGAACCGGCTCGCCGGGGTGGACGCGGGCACCAACCCCTTCTACCTGTCGACAATGGATCTGGTCGACGCCGCGGTGGCCGTGGCGGTGCTGATCGCGGCGGGCGGCCTGATCGTCGCGCTGGTCGAGGGGATCGTCGCCCGCCGACGGGCCTACGCCGCGCTGGTCGCCACCGGCGTGCCCCGCAGCACGCTCAGCGCATCGGTGGCCTGGCAGGCGCTCACCCCGGCCGTGCCGGCGATCCTGCTGGCGCTCACCGTGGGCTTGCTGCTCGGCCGGGGGCTCTTCCAGAGCATCACCACGAGCGGGTCGTCGATCGAGGTCTGCGACGCCACGGCGGCGCTCTGCGACGATCCGGCCACCCGCAGCCAGTACACACGGATCGTGCAGACCGCCGGGGTGGAGAAAGCGATCGCCGTACCCCTGGAACAGCTGGCCTGGCTCGGCGCCGGCGCCCTGGCGGCGGTGCTGGTGACGGTCGGCGTCGGCCTGCTCTTCCTACGGGTGAGCACGGCGGTGGACGAGCTGCGGACGGCCTGACCGACGAGGTGGGGTCGGCCGTCGGTCGGTCAGGTCGGGGCGTGGAACAGGCCGGCGGACCAGGAGATCAGCAGGCCGACGACGGCGGAGCAGCAGCAGACGACCAGGGCGGCGGCCACCACCCCCAGGATCATCCACGCGGACATCCGGCGGGCCGCTCCCGGGTTGTCCGCATCGGCCTCTTCGCTCACTCCGGGAAGTCTAGGCGCGCATGATCGCGCAGTTTTCCTGGATGTGGTGGCCTCGACGGCAGAGTGAGGCCACCACGTCCGAGATCAAAGCGTCAGGCGCGACCGAGGCGGTCCAGGATCCAGGCGTTGATGAACGCCTCCTCGCGCCAGGCGTCATAGCGACCGCTCGGGCCACCGTGCCCGGCACCCATCTCGGTCTTGAGCAGGTAGTCGCCCTGCGGTGCGGTCGCCCGCAGCCGTGCGATCCACTTCGCCGGCTCGGAGTAGAGCACCCGCGTGTCGTTGAGGCTGGTCACCGCGAGGATCGCCGGGTAGTCCACCGCCGCGACGTTCTCGTACGGCGTGTACGACTTCATGTACGCGTAGACCTCGGGGTCGTCGAGGGGGTTGCCCCACTCCTCCCACTCGGTGACGGTGAGTGGCAGCGACGGGTCGAGGATCGAGGTGAGCGCGTCCACGAACGGCACCTGCGCCACGATCCCCGCGAACGCGTCCGGGGCGAGGTTGGCGACCGCGCCCATCAGCAGCCCACCGGCCGAGGCGCCCCGGGCGACCAGCCGGTCGCTGGCCGTCCAGCCGGCCTTGACGAGGTGCCGGGCGCAGGCGACGAAGTCGGTGAAGGTGTTCTTCTTGGCCAGCATCTTGCCCTGGTCGTACCAGCGCCGGCCCAGCTCGCCACCGCCGCGTATGTGCGCCACCGCGAAGACCACGCCCCGGTCCAGCAGGGACAGGCGGGCCACCGAGAACCACGGGTCCATGCTGGCCTCGTACGAGCCGTAGCCGTACAGCTCGCACGGTGCCGAGCCGTCCCGGGGCGTACCGACCCGACAGACCAGCGAGATCGGCACCCGCGTGCCGTCGTCGGCGAGCGCCCAGTCGCGGTGCTGCTCGTACTCGGCCGGGTCGTACGGCCGCCCGTCCGGCCCGGGCAGCACGGGCTTCTGCTTGCGCAGCACCATCTGCCGGGTGACCAGGTCGAAGTCGTACACCGAGTCGGGGGTGACCAGCGAGGAGTAGCGCAGCCGGATCTGCCCGGTGCGGTACTCCGGGTTGGCGTCCAACCCCACGCTGTAGAGCGGCTCGGGGAAGTCGATGTCGTACGAGTCGTCGCTGCCGACCGGCAGCACCCGCAGGCCGGTGAGCCCGTCGGTGCGCAGCGACACCACCAGGTGGTTCGCGAACGCGTCGACCGCCTCCAGGCGGGTGCCGGGGGTGTGCTCGATCAGCGGCACCCAGTCGCCCGGGGCGTCTGCCGAGGTGAACGCCAGCGCGAAGTCCTCCGCGCCGTCGTTGTGCAGGATCAGGAAGCGGTGGCCGTGGTGCTCCACGGCGTACTCGACGCCCTGCCGGCGGGGCGCGATCACGGCCGGCGCCCCGGTGGGGTTGCCGGCCGGGATCACCAGCACCTCGCTGGTGATCTTGCTGTGGATGTCGACGAGGATGAACTTCTCCGACCGGGTCAGCTCGACGCCCACCCAGAACCGCTCGTCGTCCTCCTGGTGGACCACCACGTCGTCGGTGGCGGCGGCGCCGATGGTGTGCCGCCAGACCCGGTTCGGCCGCCAGGCGTCGTCGACCGTCACGTAGAACAGCACCGACGCGTCGGCCGACCAGGCGGTGCCGTAGAACGTGTCGGGTACCTCGTCCGGCAGCAGCTCGCCGGTGCTCAGGTCCTTGACGCGCAGGGTGAACCGTTCGTCACCCGAGAAGTCGGTCGAGTACGCCAGCCAGCGCCCGTCCGGGCTGACGTCGAACGCGCCCAGCGAGAAGAAGTCGTGCCCCTCGGCCAGCAGGTTGCCGTCGAGCAGCACCTCCTCGCCGTCGAGCGGGGCGCCGTCCGCGCTGACCGGCGGGTCGGTCTCGCCGTCGCGGACCGCGCGCCGGCAGTGCACCCCGTACTGCTGGCCCTCGATCGTCCGGGTGTAGTACCAGTGGCCGCCCTTGCGGGTGGGCACGGACAGGTCCGTCTCCCGGGTCCGCTGGCGGGTCTCCTCGAACAGCTCCGCGCGCAGGGCGGCCAGGTGCGCGGTGCGCTCCTCGGTGAACGCGTTCTCGGCGGTCAGGTAGGCGATCGTCTCCGGGTCGTCCTTGGCGGCGAGCCAGGCGTACTCGTCGACGACGGTGTCGCCGTGGTGGGTGCGCTCGGTGGGCACCCGCTTCGCCGCGGGCGGGGCAGTCTCGGTGGTCACGGCGGCCACGTTACCGGCCGGCTCACCCCGCGCGCCGGACCAGCGGCATCCCGAAGGCCATCACCACGGCTTTCGAACACATGTACGATAGCCGGCATGGCGGCAGCAGCGAGTTCCCTCGGCCGGTCCGGAGCCCTCGAGATCACCCGGCGACTGACGGCGATCTGCGGTCCGCCGTTCGCCCGACTCGCCGGCCCGGCCGACGAGGTCGCCGGGCGTCCGGCCCGCTGGGTGGCGGTGCCCGGTGGCCCGCACGCCGCGGCCGAGGTGCTGCGGCTGGCCGCCGTGCACGATCTGGCGGTGGTGCCCCGGGGCGCCGGCACGAAGATCGACTGGGGTGCCACCCCCACGCAGGTCGACATCATGCTCGACACCGGCCGGCTGGCGGGGATCGGCCACGAGCCGGTCGGCGCGCCGGTGGCCGAGGTGGGTGCGGGCACCCCGCTGCGGGCGGTGCAGGCCACTCTGGAGCGCACCGGGCAGCGGCTCGCGATGGACGCCCCGTCGCCCGGCGCGACGCTGGGCGGGGTGCTCGCCGCCGGGGAGGCCGGGCCGCTCCGGCACCGCCACGGCAGCCCGTGCGACCAGCTCCTCGGCGTCCGCTACCTGGGCGCCGACGGTGAGCTGGTCAGCGCCGGCGGTGGCGTACCCGGGCTCGACCTGGCCCGGCTGCTCTGCGGCTCGCAGGGCGCCCTCGGCGTGCTGGTCTCGGCGAGCCTGCGGGTGCAGCCGGTGCCGGCCAGTCGGCTCTGGGTGTCCCGTCCGGTGTGGACGCCGCTGGAGGTCCACGACCTGGTCCGCGCGATTCTCGCCGCCCGACTGGAGCCGGCGGCCATCGAGCTGGACCTGCCGGGCGGGCCGCCCAGGCCGCGCACCGCCTACCCGCCCGGCCACCCCGCCGCCACCGCCCGCGAGCGCCACCCGTCGATGTCCGGCCGGTCCAGCGCCCCGTCCCGGGCGGGCAGCCTGGTCGTGCTGCTGGAGGGTGGCCCGGCCGAGGTCACCGAGCGCGCTGAGCGGCTGGTCGGGCTGCTGCACGGTGAGGCGACGGTCGCCCACTCCGCCCCGCCGTGGTGGCGGCGTTACCCGTTCGCGCCCGGCGACACCGCGCTACGCCTGGAGGTGCCGATCAGCGATCTCCACGCCGCCGTCTACGCGTTGCGGGACGCGGCCGGCGCTCCCGTGCCGGTGCGGGGCTCGGCCGGGCTGGGCGTGGTGCACGCAGCCCTGCCCGGCGCGGTGGCACCCGACCGAGTGGCATCCATCCTGGCCGCGGTCCGTGGCGTGCTGCTGGCCCGACAGGGTCGCTGCGTGGTCGTCTCCGCCCCCGCGGCGGTGCGCCAGGCCGTGGACCTCTGGGGTGAGCTGGCCGGCCTGGCCCGGCTGCAGGCCGCCAAGGAGCACCTCGACCCGGAGCACCGCCTCGCCCCCGGCCGCCTCCCCGGCGGCCTGTGACCCGGGATCGGGTGGTGTCGGCGTCAGCCTGCGTCGTTGCGGAGCACCAGCACGGCGATGTCGTCCCGGGGCGGCTCGACCGAGAAGTTGATCGCGGCGGCGCGTAGGCGGGCGGCGACCACGTCCGCCGAGTAGCCGGCCAACGGCGCTGCCGCGTCCCGCAGCCGGTCGGTGCCGAACAACTCCCGGCCGCGTCGCCGCTCGGTGACCCCATCGGTGTAGAAGATCAGCGAGTCACCCGGGGCGAGCGTGATCTCCGCCGTCGGGGAGGTGATCGTGTCGAGCAGGCCCAGCGCCGTGCCACCGGTGCCGACGAACCGGGCGCCGCCCCCACCGGCCAGCAGCACCGGCCGGTCGTGCCCCGCCAGGTGCAGGGAGACGTCCAGGCGGTCACCGTCACCCGGCCCGACCGCCGCCAGGGCCAGCGTGCAGTACCGGCCGCCACCCCGTTCGACAAGCGTCTCGTTGAGCCGGGCCAGCACCTCCGGTAACGGCTTGCCGTCGCCGACCAGCACCCGGATCACGTCGCGGACCAGCCCGGTGACCGCCGCTGCCTGGACGCCCTTGCCCGAGACGTCCCCGATCACCACGAGCCAGCGCCCGTCGGGCAGCGGCACCACGTCGTAGAAGTCGCCACCCACCTCGGCGTCGTCGCCGGTCGGCACGTACTCGGCGGCGAAGCCGATGCCGTCCACCACGGGCAGGACGGGCGGCAGCAGGGAGTGCTGGAGCGTCTGCGCGACCCGTCGGCGCTCGGCGTGGATGCGGGCGTTCTCGATCGCCAGCGCGGCCCGTCGGGCCACGTCCTCCAGCACCGCCACCTCGTCCGGGTCGTGCCGGTGCCGTTGGTGCCGGCCCACCGCCAGGGTGCCGAGCCGCTGGCCGCGGGCGATCAGCGGGACCGCGAAACCCTCCATCGGCCCGCCGAGCGGGATCTGCGCCGCGCTGCGGGACGCCTCGCGCAGCCGGGCCTGGATCGAGTCCGGGCCGGTCTCGGCCAGCACCTTGTGCAGTTGCGGCAGCATCGACTCGTCGGCGTGGCTGGCCGCCGCCAGCCGCAGCCGGCCCCACTCGTCGGTGGTGTGCACCGCGCACCACTGGCCGAGGCGGGGCACCACCAACTGCGGGATCAGCGCCATGGTCAGCTCGACGTCCAGCGACTGGGCCAGCAGCTCGCTCGCCTCGGCCAGGAACGTCAGCCACGCCTGCCGGCGTACGTCCGCCCGGCGCAGCCGGTCGTTCTCCAGGTGCAGCGACAGGCGCTCGGCGGTGAGCACCGCCAGCGGCCGGGCGTACGCCGACGGCGCGGCGTCCAGCTCCAGCTCCCCGGCGTACGGGCGGTGCACCGTCAAAGGCACCCGGAGCAGCTCGCTGTCGGGGCGGGGCTGCCGGCCGAAACGGGCCAACAACTGTCGGCCCTGACCGTCGCCCCGGTCCAGTCGGATCGCGCCGCCGGCCGCGCCGACCATCTCGGCGACCCGGCTGAGCAGGCTGGCGGCGAAGTCGGGCAGTGGGTCGTCCGCGTACACGTCGGGGGCGGTCTGCATGAGTTCGCTCATCGCGCCGGCGCTCGGAGCCGAGCTGTCGACGGCCCCGGTGTTGCCCGCCGTCGAGGTGCCGCCGGCGCTGGCCCCGGCCGCCGGCTCGGTCCCGGGCCGGTCCAACCGGAACCAGACGCCCTTGCCGGTCGGAAGGTACGTGGTGCCCCAGCGGCTGGCGAAGTGATCGACGAGCAGCAGCCCGCGACCGCGTACGGAGACCTCGTTGATCTCGGTCGCGTCGTTGCGGGCGCCGACGGTCAGCTCGTCGTTGCCCGAGCTGGGCGCGAAGTCGGAAACGGTCACGGAGAGCCCGACGTCGTCCGCGACGACCTCGATGTCCAGTTCGGTGCCGGCGTGCTCGACGGCGTTGGTGGTCAGCTCGGTGGTGAGCAGCAGCGCCTCGTTGACCAGGTCGTCCAGGTGCGCCTCGGCGAGGACGGAGCGGACGACCGCGCGGGCGGCGGCGGGCGTACGGCGGTCGGCGGGCAGGCGGACACGCCGGACGGCCCCGCTCCCGGCCCCGGCCGTCGCGGCCCCCGCCTCGGCTGACACCCCCGTATCCTCCACCGTTCCCCCGCCGGGTGCCAAGCCGATGCGCGATCGGCGGAACGGACGCCGGTCGGCGGAGTGCGGTGGGTCGCGTGGCGGCGGGCACGGCGGGAGCCCGGCCACGAGATGTCACGGTGAGCAGCGCCACTCGGCGAGGTCTGTGCCGGGTTGGGCGTCGCCGGGGGGATCGTGGAGGCCACCAGGGTCGCCCGGCGGGTCGCGCACCCTGGCACTGCGGCGCGCGCGGGCACAATATGGGGTGCCGGTGTGTCCGTACGGGCACGGGCCCCCGAGTTGAGCGAGGAATGATGACCACGGCGAAGCAGTCGGTCGCGGATCCGTCCGCGCCCGACCACGAGGCGCTCCTCGGTGAATTGACCGAGGCGCTGCGACGGATCGGTCGCGGTGACCTGAAGGTCCGGCTGCCCCGCCGTGCCGGCAAGGCCGGCGAGGTGGCGGACGCCTTCAACGAGGTGGTCTCGCTCCAGGAGCGGCAGTACCTGGACCTGCGGCGGATCAGCCGGATCGTCGGTCGGGACGGCCGGCTCACCGAGCGACTCGACGACGAGGGGCTGGACGGCTCCTGGGCGGAGGGGCAGCGGGCGATCAACTCGCTGATCGACGACCTGGGCCGGCCCACCACCGAGATCGCCCGCGTCATCGTGGCGGTTGCGGACGGCGACCTGTCCCAGCACATGGCGTTGGAGATCGACGGTCGGCCGCTGCGCGGTGAGTACCTGCGCATCGGGCGCACCGTGAACACGATGGTCGACCAGCTCTCGTCGTTCTCCAACGAGGTGACCCGGGTGGCCCGTGAGGTGGGCACCGAGGGCAAGCTGGGCGGCCAGGCCGACGTCCGGGGCGTCGCCGGCACCTGGAAGGACCTCACCGACTCGGTGAACACCATGGCGTCGAACCTGACCGGCCAGGTGCGGTCGATCTCGCAGGTGGCGACGGCGGTGGCCAAGGGCGACCTGTCGCAGAAGATCACGGTCGGCGCGCGCGGTGAGGTCGCCGAGTTGGCCGCGACGATGAACTACCTCACCGACACGCTGCGGCTCTTCGCCGAGCAGGTGACCCGGGTGGCCCGTGAGGTGGGCACCGAGGGCAAGCTGGGCGGCCAGGCCGAGGTGCCGAACGTGGCCGGCACCTGGAAGGACCTGACCGACAGCGTCAACTCGATGGCGTCGAACCTGACCGCCCAGGTCCGCAACATCGCGCAGGTCTCCACGGCGGTCGCGCGCGGTGACCTCTCGCAGAAGATCACCGTGGCGGCGCAGGGCGAGATCCTGGAGCTGAAGGACACCGTCAACACGATGGTGGACCAGTTGTCGTCGTTCGCCGACGAGGTGACGCGGGTGGCCCGTGAGGTGGGCATTGAGGGCAAGCTCGGCGGTCAGGCGCAGGTGCGTGGCGTCTCCGGCACCTGGCGGGACCTCACCGAGAACGTCAACCAGCTCGCCGGCAACCTGACCAGCCAGGTCCGCAACATCTCCCAGGTCTCCACCGCCGTGGCGAAGGGCGACCTGTCGCAGAAGATCACCGTCGACGCCCAGGGCGAGATCCTGGAGCTGAAGAACACCGTCAACACGATGGTGGACCAGTTGTCGTCGTTCGCCGACGAGGTGACCCGGGTGGCCCGTGAGGTGGGCACCGAGGGCAACCTGGGCGGTCAGGCCCAGGTCAAGGGCGTCAGCGGTACGTGGCGGGACCTGACCGACAACGTGAACTCGATGGCGTCGAACCTGACCAGCCAGGTGCGGAACATCGCCTCGGTGACCACGGCGGTGGCCAAGGGTGACCTGTCGCAGAAGATCACGGTGGACGCGCGGGGCGAGATCCTGGAGCTGAAGTCGACTGTCAACACGATGGTGGACCAGTTGTCGTCGTTCGCCGACGAGGTGACCCGGGTGGCCCGTGAGGTGGGCACCGAGGGCAAGCTGGGCGGCCAGGCCCAGGTGCGCGGGGTCGCCGGCACCTGGCGGGACCTGACCGACAACGTCAACTCGATGGCCTCGAACCTGACCGCCCAGGTGCGCAACATCGCGCAGGTCTCCACGGCGGTGGCCAAGGGTGACCTGTCGCAGAAGATCACGGTGGACGCGCGGGGCGAGATCCTGGAGCTGAAGTCGACTGTCAACACGATGGTGGATCAGCTCTCGTCGTTCGCCGACGAGGTGACCCGGGTGGCCCGTGAGGTGGGCACCGAGGGCAAGCTCGGCGGTCAGGCCCAGGTCAAGGGCGTCAGCGGCACGTGGCGGGACCTGACCGACAACGTGAACTCGATGGCGTCCAACCTGACCAGCCAGGTCCGCAACATCGCCTCGGTGACCACCGCAGTGGCGAAGGGCGACCTGAGCCAGAAGATCACCGTGGACGCGCAGGGCGAGATCCTGGAGCTGAAGTCGACGGTCAACACGATGGTCGATCAGCTCTCGTCGTTCGCCGACGAGGTGACCCGGGTGGCCCGCGAGGTCGGCATCGAGGGCAAGCTGGGCGGTCAGGCGCAGGTCAAGGGTGTCTCCGGCACCTGGCGCGACCTCACCGAGAACGTCAACCAGCTCGCCTCGACGCTGACCACCCAGCTGCGGGCCATCGCCCAGGTGTCCACGTCGGTGACCCGGGGCGACCTGACCCAGCGGATCGCGGTCAAGGCGCAGGGCGAGGTCGCCGAGCTGAAGGACAACATCAACCAGATGATCGTCACCCTCCGGGAGACGACCAAGAAGAACGCCGAGCAGGGCTGGCTGGACTCGAACCTGGCCCGCATCGGCGGCCTGTTGCAGGGCCAGCGGGACCTGGTCGAGGTCTGCCGCATGATCATGACCGAGGTGACCCCGCTGGTCGACGCCCAGCTCGGCGCCTTCTTCCTGGCCGACGACACAGACGGCAGCATGCGGCTGCGGTTGACCTCGTCGTACGGGTATGTGGCACGCGGGCACGACGTCACCTTCGGGCCGGGTGAGGGTTTGGTCGGCCAGACCGCCCTTTCGCGCCGGACGATCCGGGTCAGCGCCTCCCCGAACAGCCGCCTCACGCTGCGCTCCGGCCTGGCCGAGACGCCTCCGTCCGACCTGGTGGTGCTCCCCGTGCTGTTCGAGGGGGAGCTGCTCGGGGTGATCGAGTTCGCCAGCGTGGCCGCCTTCTCCGAGCTGCACCTGTCGTTCCTGGAGCGGCTGGTGCTCACCATCGGCATCGCCGTCAACACCATCCAGGCCAACCGGCGTACGGAGGAGCTGCTGGCCCAGTCGCAGCGACTCGCGCACGAGTTGCAGGAGCAGTCGGCGGAGTTGCAGCGCACCAACGCCGAGCTGGAGGAGAAGGCCACCCTGCTCTCCGAACAGAAGGGCAACATCGAGACCAAGAACCGGGAGATCGAGCTGGCCCGGCTCGGCCTGGAGGAGAAGGCGCAGCAGCTCACGCGGGCCTCGGCGTACAAGTCGGAGTTCCTGGCCAACATGAGCCACGAGCTGCGTACGCCGCTGAACTCGCTGCTGTTGCTGGCCCGGCTGCTGGCCGAGAACTCGGAGCAGAACCTCAACCCGAAGCAGATCGAGTTCGCCCGGACCATCCACAGTGCCGGCTCGGACCTGCTCTCACTGATCGACGACATCCTGGACCTGTCCAAGATCGAGGCCGGCCGGATGGACGTCGAGCCCACCGAGATCCGCTTCGCGGAGATCCGCGGCTACGTCGAGCAGGCGTTCGCGCCGCAGGCCGAGGAGAAGAACCTCGACTTCCAGGTACGGGTCAGCAAGGATCTGCCGCCGGCGTTGGTCACCGACGCGCAGCGGTTGCAGCAGATCCTGCGCAACCTGCTCTCGAACGCGGTGAAGTTCACCGACAACGGCGCGGTGACGTTGCGGATCGCCCCGGCGGCCGAGAACGCGGTCTTCGACGTGCCGGCGCTGACCAACGCCCAGCAGGTGATCGCCTTCACGGTGATCGACACCGGCATCGGCATCTCCGACGACAAGCTGTCGATCATCTTCGAGGCGTTCCAGCAGGCGGACGGCACGACCAGCCGCCGCTACGGCGGCACCGGCCTGGGGCTGTCGATCAGCCGTGACCTGGCCCGGCTGATCGGTGGCACCATCACGGTGTCGTCGGCGCCCGGGCAGGGTTCGACGTTCACGTTGTTCGTGCCGCAGGTCCTCGCTCCGGACGCGGTGGTCGCGCCCCAGTCGCCGTCACCGCAGCGTGCCGGCCTGCCGTCGTCGCTGTTGATGCCGCCGCTGGAGCTGCTGCCGGCGCGGCCGGAGGCGCCGGCCACCCGTCAGTTGGACGGCGCCACCGTGCTGATCGTGGACGACGACGTCCGCAACGTCTTCGCTCTGACCAGCGCGTTGGAGCTGCACGGCATGACCGTGCTGTACTCGGACAACGGGGCGGACGGCGTCCGCCTGTTGGCCGAGCACCCGGAGGTGGACATCGTGCTGATGGACGCCATGATGCCGGACCAGGACGGATACGAGACGACCCGCCAGATCCGCCGTAACCACCGGTTCGCCGACCTTCCGGTCGTCTTCCTGACCGCGAAGGCGATGCCGGGTGACCGCGAGTCCGCGCTCGCGGCCGGAGGAAGCGACTACATCACCAAGCCGGTCGACCTGGATGACCTGATCGAGTTGATGTCGTCCTGGATCAGCGGCGGCCGGACCGAGGAGACTTCGTGACCCAGATGGCCAAGGCGCTGCT
The DNA here is from genome assembly GCF_040607775.1 of Micromonospora sp. NPDC005237. Lineage (NCBI taxonomy): Bacteria > Bacillati > Actinomycetota > Actinomycetes > Micromonosporales > Micromonosporaceae > Micromonospora > Micromonospora sp. NPDC005237. The sequence goes on from NZ_JBEXHJ010000002.1 coordinate 485,949, forward strand.
CGTGGACGACCGCCGCGAGAATCTGATGGCGCTGGAGGCGATCCTCCAGGGCCTGCCGGTTCAGTCGGTGGCTGTGGAGAGCGGCGAGGCGGCGCTCAAGCAGCTGCTGGTGGACGACTTCGCGGTGATCCTGTTGGACGCGCAGATGCCGGACATGGACGGCTTCGAGACGGCCAGCCACATCAAGCGCCGGGAGCGGACCCGGCACGTGCCGATCATCTTCCTCACCGCCGCCGACCGGGACGCCCAGCTCGCGCTCCGCGGCTACCAGGTGGGTGCGGTGGACTACCTGACCAAGCCGTTCGACCCGTGGGTGCTGCGGGCCAAGGTGTCGGTCTTCGTCGAGCTGTGGGTGAAGACCCGGCAGTTGGCCGCCCAGTCGGACCTGGTTCGGGAGCGCGACACGCAGTGGCGGCGGCTCACCGACGCGGTCGACGAGGCGACCACGCTGCTCCGCTCCGACGACCAGGAGTCGCGGGGCCGTGCGGTGGAACTGCTGGAGCAGGCCCGCTGGGGCAGCTCCGCCTGACCGGGCCGGTCAGCCCTCGCCGGGGCGCAGATGGCCGGTCTGGGCCCGACGGATCCGCCAGCGCTCGCCCAGCGAGTCGATTTCCTCCTGCACGAAGATGAAGAAGTCGCGCATCTCGGCCACCCGTTCGCCGGCCGGCGTCTGCGGGCCGTTGAGCGCGTCCACCCCGGAGCTGGCCACGTCGATGAACGTCTTGTAGATCGCGGTCTTGGTGATGGTCCCCTCGTACCAGGGGTTGTCCGGCATCCGGTAGCGATCGCGGCGGGACCGGGGGACGGGCTCGCGGATCAGCATGCCGAACTGGGTGAGATAGCGGACCGCGCCGCTGACCGCCGCCGCGCTGACCCCGAGCCGCTCGCCGATCTCGGCGGCCGTCAGGGGGTCGTCGGCGCTCATCACGGTGAACAACACCCGGGCGGCCATCCGTGGGAAGCCGACCTCGGCGAACGTGAGGGCCATCCGTTCGACGAAGAGGTGCACCGGGTCGTGGCCGTCGTCGGCTGCCATGGCGGTCCCTCCCTGCGCGGTTCGTGGGCACCGATGGTGCACCGACTCTCACTGTCTTCACAACTTTGTGAAACGAGTGTAGCTTCCGAGATATGGAAACTCCGATTGAGGTGTCCGGCCTGGTCAAGACCTTCGGCCGGACCCGGGCGCTGGACGGTCTCGATTTGACCGTCCGCGCCGGCGAGGTGCACGGCTTCCTCGGCCCGAACGGCGCCGGCAAGTCGACCGCCATCCGGGCCCTGCTCGGCCTGCTGCGGACGGACGCGGGGGACGTCCGACTGCTCGGCGGTGACCCGTGGCGCGACGCGGTGGCCCTGCACCGCCGGCTGGCGTACGTGCCAGGCGACGTGACGCTCTGGCCCAACCTCTCCGGCGGCGAGGTCATCGACCTGCTCGGCCGGATGCGCGGCGGCCTCGACCCGGCCCGCCGAGCCGAACTGCTCGACTCCTTCGAGTTGGACCCCCGCAAGAAGGGCCGGGCGTACTCCAAGGGCAACCGGCAGAAGGTCGGCCTGGTGGCCGCCCTCGCGTCGGACGTCGAACTGCTCATCCTGGACGAGCCGACCTCCGGCCTGGACCCGCTCATGGAGGAGGTCTTCCAGCACTGGGTGCGCCGGGCCAAGGCCGACGGTCGCACCGTGCTGCTCTCCAGCCACATCCTGGCCGAGGTGGAGGCGCTCTGTGACCGGGTGACGATCATCCGCAACGGGCGGGACGCGGAAACCGGCACCCTGAGCGAGCTTCGGCACCTGCGACGCACCTCGATCGAGGCCGAAGTGACCGGCCCGGTGGACGGGCTGGGTCAGCTCGGCGGGGTACACGACCTGCGGGTGGACGGGCAGCGGGTGCGCTTCGACGTGGAGAACGCCGCGCTGGACGCCGCGCTGCGTCGGCTCACCGAGATCGGCGTACGCAGCCTGACCAGCCAACCGCCGACGCTGGAGGAGCTGTTCCTGCGGCACTACCAGGCCGAGCAGGTGCGGTCATGACCGCTCTCACCGGCACCCGGCACCTGGTGCGGCTGATCCTGCGGCGGGACCGCGTCGTGCTGCCGATCTGGATCCTCCTGCTGGCCGTGCTGCCGGCCAGCTACGCCGGCACGTACGCCGAGCTGTACCCGACCGCCGCCGAGCGGGCCGCGTACGTGGCGAGCACGGCGAGCAACCCGTCGATCGTCGCGTTGCTCGGCCCGGTGTTCGGCGACAGCGTCGGCGCGCTCACCGTCCAGCGGGCCGGCCTGCTGATGTTGTTCGCCGCGTTGGCCAGTCTGCTGACGGTGGTGCGGCACACCCGCACCGAGGAGGAGGCCGGCCGGCGGGAGTTGCTCGGCGCGACGGTCCTCGGCCGGTACGCCGGTCTGACCGCGGCGCTGCTGGTGACGTACGCCGCGAATGTGCTGCTCGGCCTGCTCACCGCCGGCGGCCTGGTCGCCGCGGGTCTGCCCGGCGCGGGTTCGCTGCTCTTCGGTGCCGGCTTGGCGCTCACCGGCGTCGCCTTCGCCACGGTCGGCGGTCTGGCCGCACAGCTCACCGAGAGCGCCGGCGGCGCGCGCGGCATCGCCCTGGGGGTGCTCGGGTTGGCCTTCGTGCTGCGGCTGGCGGGCGACGCCGGAGGGTCCGGCGGCGCCGGTGGAAAGACCGAATGGCTGAGCTGGGTCTCGCCGCTGGGCTGGGCGCCCCGGGGGCGGGCCTTCGCCGGTGAGCGCTGGTGGGTGCTGCTGCTTCCGGTGCTGTTCGCCGCGGTGGTCGCGCTCGTCGCGTACCCCGTCTCGGCGCGCCGGGACCTCGGCGCGGGGGTGCTGCCGCCGCGGCTCGGCCCGGCCACCGCCGGTCCGCGGCTGGCCGGCCCGTTCGGGCTGGCCTGGCGACTGCACCGGGGCCCGTTGCTCGGCTGGACGGTCGGCTTCGGGCTGCTCGGTCTGGTGCTGGGCGGCGCGGCGGACGCGGCCGGCGACGCGGTGCAGGGCAACCAGCAGTTCGCCGAGATCCTGGCCCGTCTGGGCGGCACCTCGGCCCTGGCCGAGGCGTACCTCGGAAGCTCGTTGAGCCTGACCGCGCTGGCCGCCGCCGGGTACGGCATCCAGGCGGCGCTGCGGGCGCGGGCCGAGGAGACCGCCGGGCGGGCCGAACCGCTGCTCGCCACGGCGGTGAGCCGGTCCCGCTGGCTGGCGGCGCACCTGCTCTTCGCGCTGCTCGGCCCGGTGGTGGTGCTGGCCGTGGCGGGGCTCGCGACCGGGCTGTCGTACGGCCTCAGCGTGGGCGACGTCGGTGGTGAGCTGCCCCGGCTGCTCGGCGCGGGGCTGGCCCAGGTGCCGGCGGTGTGGGTGCTCGCCGGGCTCGCCGCGCTGCTGGTGGGCTGGCTGCCCCGGTTCTCCGCGGCGGCCTGGGCCGTTCTCGCCGGCTGCCTGCTGCTCGGTCAGATCGGCGCGGTGCTGAAGCTGAGCCAGTGGGCGCTGGACGTCTCCCCGTTCACGCACACCCCCCAGGTCCTGGGCGACAGCTGGACGGCCACCCCCCTGGCGGCCCTGACGGTGATCACGGCAGCCCTCCTGGCCCTGGCCCTACGCACCTTCCAAACCCGCGACATCCCCACCCAGTAACCCCCGGCCCCCTGGAACCGCGTTGATCATGAAGTTATTGCCGACAAATGGGACGGAGATTGGCAATAACTTCATGATCAACGCTGGAGGCGGCCGGGACCCAGGCCGGGGGTGGGGTGGGGGTCAGCCGGTGGGTTGGTCGTTGCGGATCATCAGGGCGCTGCGCAGGCCGGTGATGTCCAGGACGCGGATCAGGAACTCGCCGACGTGGGTGAGCATCAGCAGGCTCTGCGCGTGACTGGCCTTGCGGCTGAGCACCACGAGCGTGCCCAGGCCCTGCGAGTCGCAGAAGGTGACGCCGCCGAGGTCGAGCACGATCCGCGGGGGCGGATCGGCCAGCACCTCGTTGACGACGGTGCTGAGCTGGGCGGCCGTGAGCATGTCGATCTCACCGGCCAGGCGCAGCACTGCTTCGTCGCCCGTCCGGTGTAGCGTGATGGACAGTTCGGCACGATCCACCCGGTCAGCCTATCGCGATCCAGCCGACCCGGCCTGTTGAGGCCGAGAGCCGCTGACCCGGCCCGTGTCGGGGCTGGTGACGGGTGCCGGCAGCGGGTGAGCCTGGTAACCCCGGCCCGGGGTGGCTGCTGGTTGACCGTCCGTCGCTGACACAATGGCGGCATCGTGACCGACATCGTTTCCGCCGGATCTGGCCGTTACCCGGCCGACGCGCCGGCTTCCGAGGCCCTGTTCGACCGCGCCCGCGCCATCGTGCCGGGCGGGGTGAACTCCCCCGTGCGCGCCTTCCAGGCGGTCGGCGGCACCCCGCGTTTCATGGTCCGTGGCGAGGGCCCGTGGCTGTACGACGCCGACGGTCGCCGCTACGTCGACCTGGTCTGCTCCTGGGGTCCGCTGATCCTCGGGCACGCCCACCCTGAGGTGGTGGAGGCCGTGCAGGCCGCCGCCGCCCGGGGCACCAGCTTCGGCACGCCCACCCCGGGTGAGGTGGAGTTGGCCGCCGAGATCGTCGACCGGACGCCGGTGGAGCAGGTGCGCCTGGTCAACTCCGGCACCGAGGCCACCATGTCGGCGATCCGGCTGGCTCGCGGCTTCACCGGCCGTTCCAAGATCGTCAAGTTCGCCGGCTGCTACCACGGCCATGTCGACGCGCTGCTCGCCTCCGCCGGCTCCGGCGTGGCGACGCTCGGCCTGCCCGACTCGCCCGGCGTCACCGGCGCGGCGGCCAGCGAGACGATCGTCCTGCCGTACAACGACATCCGGGCCGTCGAGGAGGCGTTCGCCGCCGAGGGCCCGCACATCGCCGCGGTGATCACCGAGGCCGCCGCCGGCAACATGGGCGTGGTGGCCCCCCGCGACGGCTTCAATCAGCAGCTCGCCCGGATCGCGCACGCACACGGGGCGCTGCTCGTGGTCGACGAGGTGATGACCGGGTTCCGGGTCTCCCGCGCCGGGTGGCACGGCCTCGACGCCTCCGACGCCGACCTGTGGACGTACGGCAAGGTCATGGGTGGTGGGCTGCCCGCGGCGGCCTTCGGCGGGCGCGCGGACATCATGGCGCGTCTCGCGCCGGCCGGCCCGGTCTACCAGGCCGGCACGCTCTCCGGTAACCCGCTGGCCTGCGCCGCCGGCCTGGCCACGCTGCGGCTGGCCGACGACGCGCTGTACCGCAAGCTCGACGACACGGCCGCCGTCGTGGGCAAGCTCGCGTCCGACGCGCTGGCCGCCGCCGGGGTCCCGCACCGTTTGTCGTACGCGGGCAGCATGTTCTCGATCTTCTTCACCGATGCCGATGTCGTCGACTACGACAGTGCCCGCACCCAGCAGGTGCCGGCGTTCAAGGCGTTCTTCCACGCGATGCTCGCCGCCGGCGTCTACCTGCCGCCGAGCGCGTTCGAGTCGTGGTTCGTGTCGGCGGCGCTCGACGACGCCGCTCTGGAGCACATCGCCGCAGCGCTGCCGACGGCGGCGAACGCGGCGGCGGCGGCTGGTCACGGGGGGTCGTAAACGGTGAGCAAGACGGTGGTCCACGTGCTCCGGCACGGTGAGGTGCACAATCCCGACCAGATCCTGTACGGGCGGCTGCCCGGTTTCCGCCTGTCCGAGCTGGGCGTGCAGATGGCCAAGGCCGCCGCGCAGGGGCTGGCCGATCGGGAGGTCGTGCACGTGGTGGCCAGTCCGCTGGAGCGCGCCCAGCAGACCGCCGAGCCGATCGCCGCCCAGTTCGGGCTGCCGGTCGGGGTGGACGAGCGGCTGATCGAGAGCGCCAACTGGTTCGAGGGCAAGAAGGTCTCCCCGGGTGACGGGTCGTTCCGCGACCCGCGCAACTGGTGGGTGCTACGCGACCCGGTGACGCCGTCCTGGGGTGAGGCGTACCGGGTGATCGCCGAGCGGATGTTCGCCGCCGTGCACGCCGCCCGCGTTGCCGCCGAGGGCCGCGAGGCGGTGCTGGTGTCCCACCAGCTCCCGATCTGGACGCTGCGCCGCTACGTCGAGCGCAAGCGGCTCTGGCACGACCCGCGCAAGCGGCAGTGCGGGCTGGCGAGCCTCACCTCGTTCCACTTCGACGGCGCGAAGGTGGTGGGCATCGGCTACAGCGAGCCGGCCGCGCACCTCATCGCCCTCTCCGCGACAGCCCGGACGGCCAAGGGGGCCTGATGACCGCCCGGAGGTGGACCGCCGGTCTGCTCGCCGCCGTCACCACGGTGGCGCTGGTCGGCTGCACGTCGTCGAAGGGGCAGGAGAAGACCTGCTCGACCACCTCCGACGGCATCATCGAGTGCGCACCGGACCAGCGTTCGGCCCCTCCGAAGCTCGCCGGTGAGCTGCTCACCGGCGGCACCTACGACGTGAGTGCGGCCCGCGGGCAGGTCGTGGTGGTCAACTTCTGGGGCTCCTGGTGCGCGCCGTGCCGCGCCGAGGCCGACGACCTGGAAGCCACCTACCAGGCCACCAAGGGCTCCGGGGTGGGCTTCCTCGGCATCAACGTGCAAGACCAGCGGGACAAGGCCAAGGCGTTCGAGGAGGGCCGGGTCACCTATCCGAGCCTGTTCGACCCGTCCAGCCGTCTGGCGCTCGACCTGGACATCCCGCCGAACACCGTCCCGGCGACCGTGGTGCTCGACCGGGAGGGCAGGGTCGCGGTGGTGATCCGCGCCGCCGTCAAGCAGGAGGGCCTGCAACCGATCGTCGAGCGGGTCGCGGCCGAGAAGCCGGCGCCGAACTGATGGGTGAGACCTTCAAGGAGTTGGCCCAGAGCGGGCCGCTGGTGCTCGCCATCGGCGCGGCGGCGCTCGCCGGCCTGGTCAGCTTCCTCTCCCCGTGCGTGCTCCCGCTGGTCCCCGGCTACCTGTCGTACGTCACCGGTCTGGCCGGCGCCGACCTGGAGGGCCGCCGCCCGGCGACGGCCCCCGCGCCCGCCGAGACCACCGGCGGGGGTGTCGCGGTCCGGGAGCGGACGGCACCGTCGGCGGCGGTCAAGGGGCGGGTGCTCGCCGGCACCCTGCTCTTCATCGCCGGCTTCACTGTCGTCTTCGTCGCCACCGCGATCCTGTTCGCCGGCATCGGTCGGGTCTTCTTCGACTACAAGCGCGAACTGCAGATCGGCATCGGCGCGCTGATCATCGTGCTCGGCCTGGGCTACCTCGGCATGATTCCCGCCCTGCAACGTGAGTTCCGCATCTCCCGGCTGCCGTCGGCCGGCCTGCTCGGCGCACCCGTGTTCGGCGCGGTCTTCGCGCTCAGTTGGGTGCCGTGCACCGGTCCGACCCTCGGCGCGGTGATGGGCATGGCCGCCACCAGCGGTCAGAGCGACCGCGCCGTGGTGCTCGCCGTGGCGTACTGCCTCGGGTTGGGGATACCGTTCGTCGTCTTCGGGCTGGGCTTCCAGCGCCTGCTCGGGGTCTTCCGCGCCATCCGGCGCAACAGCCGCTGGGTCACCCGGGTCGGCGGCGCCCTGCTCATCCTGATCGGCCTGGCGCTGGTCACCGGCGGATGGCAGAGCTTCGTGATCTGGTTGCAGACCACCGTCGGGGTGGGCGAGGTGAGCATCTGATGACGGTCGTCGACGACCGACCGGAGACCGTGGCTCCGGCGCCCCGGCGCCGGCCCAATCGGCTGCTGGCCTTGCTGCGCAACTCGTGGCGGCAGCTCACCAGCATGCGTACGGCGCTGATCCTGCTCTTCCTGCTGGCCATCGCCGCGATCCCCGGGTCGGTGCTGCCGCAGCGGGGGATCAGCCCGGAGAAGGTCAACCAGTACTTCACCGACCACCCGGACTGGGCCCCCCGACTGGACCGGATCGGCGCGTTCGAGGTCTTCGGTTCGGTCTGGTTCTCCGCGATCTACCTGCTGCTGTTCACGTCGCTGATCGGCTGCATCACGCCCCGGCTGCGCGACCACGTCCGGGCGCTGCGGTCCCGGCCACCGGCCGCGCCGAAGCAGCTGGCGCGGCTGCCGCAGCACGCCGTACTGCCCGCCCCGGCCGGTGGCGCGGCCGCCGTCGCCGAGGTGCTGCGCAAGCGACGCTGGCGGGTCGAGGTTCGCGGCGACGAGATCTCCGCCGAGAAGGGCTACCTCAAGGAGACCGGCAACCTGCTGTTCCACACGTCGCTGATCGCGGTGCTGATCGGTGTCGCGCTCGGCTCGTGGTACGGCTGGAGCGGCAACCGCCTGCTCGTGGCGGGCGCGGACAACGCGTTCTGCAACACCCGCCAGCAGTACGCCGAGGCCAAGCTCGGCCCCCGCGTCGACAGCGCGGACCTGCCGCGCTTCTGCCTGCGGCTGGACGACTTCCAGGCCCGGTTCCTGCCGTCCGGCCAGCCGGAGTTCTTCAACGCCCGGGTGACCGTCGACGGCCCGGACGAGCCGACCCGCAGCGCGGACTTCTCGGTGAACTCACCGCTGCGACTCGCCGACGCGAGCGTCTACCTGCTCGGCCACGGGTACGCCCCGGTGATCCGCTACACCGACCGGTTCGGCAACAGCCAGGTCAGTGACGAGCCGTTCCTGACCACCGGCGACATGGGCCTGACCAGCGAGGGGCTGGCGGCCTTCCCGGACGCGAACGTCGACCCGGCCACCGGCAAGCGGACACCGGGTGAGCAGATGGCGTTCACCGGCATCTACCTGCCCACCGCGCCGCAGCAGGCCCCGTTCGTCCGCTCCGAGTACCCGACCGAGCGCAACCCGGCGCTGAACCTGGTCGCCTACCGGGGCAACCTCGGCCTGGACGCCGGCATCCCCGGCTCGGTCTACCAGCTCGACCAGCGGCAGGTGCGCAACGGCAAGGTCAAGGAGATCGGCAGCAAGCTGCTGCGCAAGGGCGAGAAGTGGACGCTTGACGACGGCACGACCGTCGAGTTCCTGGGCACCGAGCGGTACGTGACGCTCTCCGTCCGGCACGACCCCGGCTCGACGCCGCTGCTGGTGAGCTGCGGCGCCCTGCTGGTCGGGCTGATGGGCTCGCTTTTCGGTAGGCGCCGCCGGGTGTTCTTCCGGGTGGCACCGGCCGACCCGGCGGATGGATCTCCGACGGGCGGTAGTAGCTTGATGGAGGCCGGTGGGTTGCCGCGCACCGACTATCCAGGGTTCGCCGACGAGTTCGCCCAGCTCGTCACCGCCGTGAGCGGTGCCGACGGGGCTGCCGAGCGGGCCGGCACCGACGCTGACTCCAGCGACCGGGCCGGTGTGCGAGAAGGGACCGAGTGATGTCCGCGCTCTCCGACAATCTGGTGACCTTCGCGATCCTGACGTACCTGATCGCGATGATCAGTCACGCCGTCGAGTACGCGCTGGGCAACGCGCGTACCCGGGTCGCCGTGGCGTCGCCCGCCCGCGAGCTGGTGGGGGCGGGGGTCGGCGGTGGCGGTGGCGTCATCCCGGAGCCGCCCGCGCCGGTCCCGCCGACGGCCGACGGCGCGGCGCGTCGGGCCCGGATCGCCGGCCTGGTCGCGGTGGGGGCCACCGCGTTGGCCGCCGTGCTGCACCTCGCGGCGCTGGTCACGCGGGGTCTGGCCGCTGACCGGATGCCCTGGGGCAACATGTACGAGTTCGTGCTCACGGTGACGTTCATCGGGGTCGCGGCCTGGCTCGTGGTGCTCTGGAAGCGACCGGCGTTGCGCAAGCTCGGGCTGTTCCTGACCCTGGTGATGGTGCTGCTGGTGGCCACCGCCGAGCTGGTCCTGTACGTGCCGATCGTGCCGCTGGTGCCGGCCCTGAACTCGTACTGGTTCGTCATCCACGTCTCGACCATCGTCTTCGCGTCCGGCATCTTCCTGCTCGGCGCGGTGCCGGCGGTCGGCTTCCTGATGCGCAACGGGTACGAGCAGGGCAAGCGGAGCTTCCCGTACACCCTCGCGAAGCGGCTGCCCGGCGCGGTCAGCCTGGAGCGGCTGACCTTCGCGCTGCACGCGTTCGCGTTCCCGATCTTCACGTTCGCGGTCATCGCCGGCGCGATCTGGGCCGAGGCGGCCTGGGGCCGGCCGTGGGGCTGGGACCCGAAGGAGACCTGGGCGTTCATCTCCTGGGTCGTCTACGCCGGCTACCTGCACGCTCGCGCCACGCCCAGCGTGAAGCGCAACGTGGCCACCTGGATCGCGGTGATCGGCTTCCTCACCATGCTGATGAACCTGTTCGGCGTGAACATCTTCTTCACCGGCCTGCACTCGTACGGCGGGCTGAACTGACCCTGGTCGACGACGCGCGGGCCGGCCACGGAATCGTCCGTGACCGGCCCGCCGTCTTTCGTTGCCCTGGTCAGCTCACGGTCACCGGGGCGATGTCGTTGCTCGGGTCGTCGTCAACCCGGGGGTAGCGGCCGTACGGCTGCACCTCGCCGGCGGCTCCGGTGAGGCTGTCGATGCGCAGGTCGAAGGTGACCGTGTGGCTCGTCCCGGCCGGGAACACGGCCCCCGGCCCGTTGCAGTACCAGGTCGTCGGGGCGTCTCCGGCGGTCTCATCGTCGCCGTTGAGCCAGCAGCCCGACGGGTTGGCGAGCACTGTGGTGCCGGCCGGCGGCACGAAGAGGAAGGCGCCGACACCGTCACCGGAGTTGGTGGCGTCCGGGACACCGGGGCCCTCGTTGCGGAGGCCCACCGTGACCCGGACGGTGTCACCGACGGCCCCGGTGACGGTTGCGCCCTCGGCGACGATGTCGAAGGCGCCCTGGACGTTCCGCAGGTAGGTCTGCCCGCCAGCGCCGGTCACCTCGACCGGGATCACGCCGAGCGGCCGCCCGACCGCGCGCAGCCGCAGTGCCTGGTCGGCCTCGCGGCGCGCGAGTTTCACACCACTGGGCAGCGGCCCGGCGCTGGCCAGCGGCTCCACGATCTGCGTGATCCGCTTGTCGCCGAGGGTGGCCGGGCCGACAGTGGTGGCGAGCCCGCCGCGCAGCTCGTGCCGCTGGCCGGGCGCGAAGGTGCCGCGCACGGTGCAGACGGCCACGGTGGCGAGCACCTGGTCGGTGCCGTACCGGCAGTTGCGGTAGCTTGCCGGGACCAGGCCCACCGGGAAGCGCATGGTGAGCCGCAGGTCGACGGTCGGCTGGTCACCGGCGTTGACCACGGCCACCGGGACGGGGCGCGTGTCGCCCACCTCGACGCCGGAGACGTACTCGTCGACCATGTCGAGCAGGTCGGGCCCGGACCGCACGGTGATCGTCGCCTGCTGGGTGTACGCCTCGGTCTGCTCGCCGAATGCCGTGTAGTCGAGCGTGCCGGTCACGCCGTCGGCGGCACCGGGAGCGGCCCGGAACACCACCGGCACGGTTCCGGTGAGCGTGCCGAAGTCGTCGACGGCGTTCGGTGGCATCGGGCAGGTGACCGAGGTGGCCTCGGTGACGCACCAGTCGGGGAAGCTGGCGGTGGCCACGCCGGCCAGGCCGGCCAGGTCGATGGTCACCCGGGGCTGGGTGGCCCCGGTGCTGGTCAGGGTGAGCGGCACCGTCCGGGCGGGAGCACCGGGGCCGCCGACCGTCAGGTCCCCCAGCCAGCCGCTGACCCAACCGGGGTCGTCAGCGGCCGCAGCGGGACCGGCCACCACGCCGACCGCCGTGGTGGCCACGACCAGCGCGCTCAGACCGCGCAGGAGCCTGCCACGCGTAACGTGCACAGATCTCATCGATCTCCTTGGTGAGGGATGAGCCGGTCGGTAGAAGCCGGGGCTGCTGCGACCCGACCCGACCGGCACCCCTGATCCTAGAGATCGCCTGTGTCAGTTCTCGATCAGTCGATCGGAGCCTGAACACCGTCGGAACGGGCCTCGCCGCGTGGCGGCGGCCCGGGTCGCCAGCGGCGCAACGCCCGCTCGACCTGGATGGTGACCTGATAGGACACCTCGGGCAGGTCGGCCAGCTCGATCCGCTCGCCCCGCAGCGCCACCTGCGCGTGCAGCTCCCGGGCGATGGTGTCGCGCAGCTCGACCAGCAGCGGCGACAACCCGTCCGGGTCGCCGACGACGTACGCGTCCGACATGCCCCCAGCCTGCGCCGGGGTCCGGCCGTTTGGCCAGGACCGGTGAGATGTGCCCGCAGGGCTTGACCCACGCCGATGGGGTGGCGTCCTGCGCCCCGCAGGGCACCACGTCGGCGATCCGGTGTGGAGCAGGGTCAGCCGCCGAACCAGCCCGGCACGTCCAGGCGGAACCAGTTGGCCGAGGCCATCGTGCGCAGGTCGTCCTCCAGGGCGGCGACCCGTTCCTCGCCCAGGGCCTCGGCCCACTGCTCGCGCAGCCGGTCGAAGATCTCCGCCGAGCGGCGTAGCCCGTCGGCGCCGTGTTCCGTCACCCGGACCAGCCGGCGGCGGGCGTCGGACGGATCGTCGACCCGTTCCAGGTAGCCGACGGAGACCAGCCGGTCGACCGTCTTGCCGGCCGCCTGCTTGGAGATGCCCAGCCGTTGGCCCAGCTCGGTGGCGGTGGTGCCGTGCACCCCGACGGCCTGCAACACGAAGCCGTGCAACGGGCGCAGCTCGGGATGCCCCTGCCGGGCCAGTTCGGCGTGCAGGTCGTCGATCAGGGTGCGGAAGCCGGCCAGCAGCAGCAGCGGGAGCTGGAAGCCGGGCCGGGCGGGATCAGCGGTTGCCATGTTCGACAACCACGTTTACTATTTCGTCAACCACGTTGACCATTTTACGGCGTACGCCGTGGAAGCAGGTAACCATGTCCGTCTTTCCCGTCCACACCGCCGAGACCGCACCCACCGCCGCCCGCCGGACCGTCGAGGGCGTACGCGGCCGGTTCGGCTGGCTGCCCACCCCGGTGGCGCTGATGGCCGAGTCGCCACAGCTGCTCAGCGGCTTCCTCACCGCCAGCGCGGGCTTCGAACAGACCAGCCTCGCGCCGGTGGAGCGGGAGGTGGTCATCCTGACCGTCTCCACCTCCCACGAATGCCACGTCTGCGTGGCCCTGCACACCGGCAAGCTCACCGAGATCGGCGCGAGCACCGCGCTGATCACCGCGTTGCGCGGCGGCACGGAGCTGCCCGAGCCGCGACTGGAGGCGCTGCGCCAGTTCACGCTGGCCGTGCTCAAGCACCAGGGCGCGGTGCCCGACGAGGAGTTGGAAGCCTTCCTGGCGGCCGGCTACCAGCCCCGGCAGGCGCTGGAGGTGGTGCTCGGCGTCGGGGCGTACACGATGTCCGCCTTCGCCAACCGGCTCACCCGCGCGCCGCTCGACCCGCCGCTGGCCGCCCACGCCTGGGCGCCCGCCGCCTGACCGCCGCATCGCCCGCCGCCCGCAGGGCTGACCAGCGGCGGCGGCCCTCAGCCCGCACCGAGGAAGTCGCGCAGCAGGGCCAGCATCTCGTCCGGGCGTTCCTCGTACAGCCAGTGTCCGCAGTCGTCGATCACCTCGCCGCGGACCGTGTCGGCGTACCGGCGGACCTGCTCGGCGACCTGTCCACCGAGGCTGGCCGACGCGCCGACGGCCAGCACCGGCATCGTCAGCTTCGTGGCCCGGTACGCCGCGTTGTCGACGATGTCCTGATCGAACGCCCGGAAGTAGGCGAAGCTGGCCGTCAGGTGCGCCGGGTCGCGCAGATGGCGGGCGAACTCCTCGATGTCGGGCGCGGCCATGCTGCCCTTGCGCACCATCAGGGCATCGGTGAACCGGTCCACCCAGAGCGACTCCCGCCCGCGGACCAGCTCCTCCGCGAGCCCGTTGCCGATCGAGAAGAAGCCGAAGTTCCACACCCCCGGCCCGGCCGCGGTGAGCGCGGGGAACGTGTAGATGCTCTCGTCGGGAATCGGCGCCTCGGTGAGCGCCAGCCGGCTCACCCGCTCCGGATGGGCGGCGGCGTACGCGTACGCCACCATCGTTCCCAGGTCGTGCCCGACCACTCGCAGGTCGGCGGTCAGGCCGAGCTGGTCGAGCAGTGCGTGCAGGTCAGCGGCCACCGTCTTCTTGTCGTACCCGCCAGCGGGGGCGTCGCTGTCCCCGAACCCGCGCAGGTCGGGCGCGACCACGTCGTAGGAGCGTCCCAGCTCGGGCAGCAGGTGCCGCCACATGTGCGAACACTGCGGATAGCCGTGCAGCAGCACCAGTGGCGGGCCGCTGCCGCCCCGGACGTAGTTCATGGTGATCTCGCCGATCCGCGCCTGTTGCTCAGTGAACCCCGCCGGCATCCGCTCCGCCCCCATCGCTGCCTCCGTCCGCCCGCTTTGAGACTCGCGATACCCCGATATGGCCGTTGGATGCTGACTCAGGGTCGCGAGTTCGCTACCTTGCGGCAGGCGGATCGATGTGGTCCTTCATTCACGGCGGGAGGCGGGCGAATGGCCCCAGTGGTGTCGACGGTGGCGATGATCCGGGACCAGCTCCGCCGGTCGCGGCTCGCGGCCGGCATGAGTCAGGAGGAGTACGGCAAGCGGGCGCACTACTCGCCCTCCATGGTGTCGGCGGTCGAGTTGGGCCAGACCGTGCCCAACCTGGCGTACCTGACCCGGGCCGACGAGGTGCTCGACACCGGTGGGCTGCTGGTCTCGCTGCGCGAGCTGGGCCGGCGAGACGGTGAGCCGGTCTGGTTCCGGCCCTGGTTGGAGGTCGAGCGGGTCGCCACCCAGTTGCGAGAACAACGAGGTGGCGACCCTGCTCGGAAGGTGGGAGAGTCTGCGCAGTGACGCGCTGCCCCGGCAGCAGTCCATCGACCTGCTCGAGGAGATCGTGAAGCCATGGATCTGACCGGAGCCCGCTGGCACAAGTCCACCCGGAGCGGCAACGACGCCGGCGCCTGCGTCGAGGTCGCCGACAACCTGCCCGACCGGGTGCACGTCCGCGATTCCAAGGACCGCGACGGCGGCGTGCTGACCTTCAGCCCGGCCGCGTGGCGCGCCTTCGTCGAGCTGGCCCGCACCGACTGACCGCGCCGAACGACCGCGCCGCCGGTCCAGGAGCTGTCGCTGGGCGGTGGCCCGCGCCGACCTGGCCGGTGGCCGCGCCACCCGCCAGAGCCGCGGACAGCCGTCGACCCCGGGCCGTCGCGGGTGTCACAGCACCCGCTGTGGGCCACCCCGGACCCGGTGCGGGAGACTGGGCGTCATGGCGGCTCGTGGCTTCCCGTACACCGATCTCAAGGACTTTCTCGCGGCGCTGGAGCGCGCGGGGGAGCTGCGTCGGGTCGACGTCCCCGTCGACCCGACCCTGGAGATCAGCGAGGTGGTCACCCGCACGGTGCGCGCCGGTGGGCCGGCGCTGCTCTTCGAGCACCCCACCCGGGGCGAGATGCCGGTGGCGATCAACCTGTTCGGCACCGAGAAGCGGATGGCGATGGCCCTCGGCGTCGACTCGCTGGACGAGGTCGGCGCCCGGATCGGCGCGCTGATCAAGCCGGAGCTGCCGGTCGGCTGGTCCGGCATCCGCGAGGGCCTCGGCAAGGTCATGCAGCTCAAGTCGGTGCCGCCGCGCAAGGTCAAGACCGCGCCCTGCCAGGAGGTGGTCTACTCCGGCGACGACGTCGACCTGGGCCGGCTGCCGGGGTTGCAGGTGTGGCCCGGCGACGGTGGGATCTTCCACAACTACGGGCTGACCCACACCAAGCACCCGGAGACCGGCAAGCGCAACCTGGGCCTCTACCGGCTCCAGCAGCACGGCCGCAACACGCTGGGCATGCACTGGCAGATCCACAAGGATTCGACCGCGCACCACGCGGTCGCCGAGCGGCTCGGCCAGCGCCTGCCGGTCGCCATCGCGATCGGTTGCGACCCGGTCGTCTCGTACGCGGCCAGCGCGCCGCTGCCCGGCGACATCGACGAATACCTGTTCGCCGGGTTCCTGCGGGGCGAGCGGGTGGAGATGGTCGACTGCCTCACCGTCCCGTTGCAGGTGCCGGCGCACGCGCAGATCGTCCTGGAGGGCTACCTGGAGCCCGGCGAGCGGCTGCCCGAGGGGCCGTTCGGCGACCACACCGGCTACTACACGCCGGTCGAGCCGTTCCCGGTGCTGCACATCGAGACGATGACCGCGCAGCGCGACCCGGTCTACCACTCGATCGTCACGTCGAAGCCGCCGCAGGAGGACCACGGCCTCGGCAAGGCCACCGAGCGGATCTTCCAGCCGCTGCTCAAGCTGATGATCCCGGACATCGTCGACTACGACCTGCCGGCCGCCGGGGTGTTCCACAACTGCGCGATCGTCTCCATCCGCAAGCGCTACCCGAAGCACGCGCAGAAGGTGATGAACGCGATCTGGGGCGCGCACCTCATGTCGCTCACCAAGCTGATCGTGATCGTCGACGAGGACTGCGACGTGCACGACTACAACGAGGTCGCCTTCCGCGCGTTCGGCAACGTCGACTACGCCCGTGACCTGCTGCTGACCGAGGGCCCGGTGGACCACCTCGACCACTCGTCGTACCAGCAGTTCTGGGGCGGCAAGGCCGGCGTCGACGCGACCCGCAAGCTGCCCACCGAGGGCTACACCCGCGGTTGGCCGGAGGAGATGACCATGGCCCCGGAAGTCGCGGCCCTGGTCGACAAGCGCTGGAAGGAGTACGGGATCTGATGGCCGTCCTCGACGCACCGGTGGAGAAGCCGGGCCGGGTCAAGTCCTTCCTCAAGCTCGTCGCGATCGAGCACTCGGTGTTCGCGCTGCCGTTCGCGTACCTGTCGGCGCTGACCGCCATGCAGGTCAACGGCGGGCACGTGCGGTGGCTCGACCTGCTGCTGATCACCGTGGCGATGGTCGGCGCGCGGACGTTCGCGATGGCCGCCAACCGGATCCTCGACCGGCGCATCGACGCCCGGAACCCGCGTACCGCCGGACGGGAACTGGTCACCGGGGCCGTGAGCGTGCGGACGGCCTGGACCGGCGCGGCCGTCGCGCTTGTGGTGTTCCTCGCCGCCGCCGCGCTACTCAACCCCCTCTGCCTGGTGCTGGCGCCGCTCGCCGTGGTGCCGCTGGTCGTCTACCCGTACGGCAAGCGGTTCACCAACTGGCCGCACGCCATCCTCGCGATCGCTCAGGCGGTCGGCCCGGTCGGCGCCTGGCTCGCGGTCACCGGCACCCTGGACGGCTCCTGGCCGGCCTGGCTGCTCGGCGCGGCGGTCGGCCTGTGGATCGGCGGCTTCGACCTGATCTACGCCTGCCAGGACTCCGAGATCGACCAGGAGATCGGTGTGCGCAGCGTGCCCGCCCGGTACGGCCGGCGCTTCGCCCTGCACGCCTCCACCGTCGCGCACGTGGTGACGTTCGCGCTGTTCATCTGGTTCGGCGCGCTGGTCGGCTTCGGTTGGCTCTGGTGGATCGGGCTGGCGTTGACCGCTGTCGCGTTCGGCTACCAGCACCTGGTGGTCAGCCCGACCGACCTCAGCAAGGTCAACCGGGCGTTCTTCACCGCCAACGGCTTCGTCGGCATCGCGCTGTTCGTGTTCGCCCTGCTCGACCTGGTGATCCGCCTCGACCTGCGCCCCTAGGCGTTGGTCGGGTAGCGGGCGCTCTCCAGCGTCCAGTCGATGGTGCCGCGCACCGCGTACGCGACCCCGTCGAGATGGTCGGTGACCGCCTCGTCCAACGCCGGCCCGAACGACGGCACGGCGGCGCGGAGCGCCACGAACTGTCGCATCGACTCCCGCCAGCGCTCGGCCACCCGGTCGACCGCCTCCGCCGCCGACACGCCCTGCTCGGCCTGCGTGGCCAGGACCAGGTTGTGCCCGCCCGAGGTGGCCCGGTCCCGGTCCAGCGAGGCCACGTCGTTGTACCAGGAGAGCAGGTCGTTGCCGGTGCGCGCGACCTGCCGCAGCAGCGGGTGATGGTAGACCGCATCGGGCAGCGGTCGGCCGCTGACGAACTCCACAAGCGGGTACGACACCTCCGCCGCCGAGGTTTCCCGCCGCAACTCGACGTACTCGCCGACGCTGGGACGGCGGCCGGCCTCCTTGTTGACCGCCTCCCGCCAGGTGCCGTCGAGGTGCCGGGCCACCGCGTCGGCGAAGCGCTGCCGCCACCGGGCCGGCATCCGGCGGCGCGGCTCCCGCCAGGCCAGCACCAGCAGCCGCCGCAGCGGACCGGTCAGGCCGCCGTGCCGGAGCCGGGGGCCGTCGTGCAGCAGTGCCAGCGTCCCGTCGCGTAGCGCCCGGATCTGCGCCGGATCGAGCCGGTTCGGCCCGTCGCACGCGTCGTCGACGAGGAAGAACCAGGTGAAGAGGGCGGTCAGCACCCGCAGGTCGGCTTCGCTGGCGTCCGGGTAGAGCCGCCCCGCGTACCGGGCGAAGCCGCCCCGGGCCAGCCGGTGCAGCGCGGCGTCGTCGAGCGGCAGCCCCAGCTCGGGCAGCAGACCGAGCAGCCACTGCTGGACCCGGTCGGCGTGCGGCGAAGACCGGGCCGGAATCGGGCATTCGGCGCGCAGCGCCCAGAGGACCTCGCCGGTCGTCACCGATGCCTCCCGCGCGATCTGCTCCCGGTGCGAATCGCCACCGGCAGCATGTCAGGTCGGCGGGACGAGCAGAGACCCGCCCGGACATCTCGGACGGCTCGCGTCGACCGGATCGCGGGGGTGCCCACCGGCGTGCGACGCCGACCAGGCAGGCTGAGGGTATGCGGGAACCATGGGTGGTCGGGGTCTCCGGAGCCTCCGGCACGCCGTACGCGGCAGCCGTCGTCGGCGGGCTCCTCGACGCGGGCGAGCCGGTGGACCTCATCGTGTCCCGGGCGGCACGGCTCACCGTGCTCGACGAGACCGGCCGGTCGTTCCGCGACGCGCACTGGGCCGAGGACCTCGCCGCCTGGCTCGGCCGGGACCTGACCGACGCGGACGTACGGCACTGGCCGGCGGGTGACCTGGCCGCCGGGCCCAGCAGCGGCTCCTACCGGGTACGCGGAATGGCGGTCGTGCCCGCGAGCACGGCGGCCTGCGCGGGCATCGCGATCGGGCTCTCCAAGGACCTGCTGCAACGCGCCGCCGAGGTCAACCTCAAGGAGCGCCGACCGGTGGTGGTGGTGCCCCGGGAGACGCCGGTGACCCGCAGTCACCTGGAGCATCTCCTCGCGTTGCACGACGCCGGGGCGGTGGTGCTGCCGGCCAGCCCCGGCTTCTACGGCGCGGGCGCGGCGGCCAGCGCGCAGCAACTGGTCGACTTCGTGGCCGGCAAGGTGCTGGACGCGCTCGGCGTGCCACACACCCTGTTCCGCCGCTGGTCCGGCCAGCTCGGCGCGGCCCGGGGCTGAGCCGTCGGCTCAGCCTGTTCGGCCGGGACGCCCGGCCGGTTGTCGCAGCGGGACGCGGACCGGACTGGTGTCCGGTCCGCCTGACGTTGTCCGCACCAGTTCAGTACATGCCGGCGTTGGCCGGACCCGGCCCGGTGGAGGCAGCCGGACCCACGTTGCGTGGCTTTCCGACCTCGTCCACCTCGTCCAGCATGCCCTCCCCCTCAAGCAGGGCCCGCACCTCGGATTCCCGAAACCGGCGATGCCCGCCTGGAGTCCGGATGCTTCCTATCCGGCCGGCCGCCGCCCATCTCGTCACAGTTTTCGGGTCCACCCGAAACAGCGCGGCGACCTCACCCGGTGTCAGCAGGCGATCTCCAGTGTCCACAGCCCCCTCCTCGCGTCGACGAAGCCCCTGGCTGAACACACTGCCCCCGGCTGGTGCGAGCCCAGAGCCGTCATGAGGGACGTATGGCAATTACAGCACCAGGGACCTGGCCTGTCCGCCAAACGCGAAAAATGCACTGACTGGGAAGTTAGTAAATGGTACTGGTGCAACCCCTACCTAGACGGTCAGTTTATGAACGGTTACTCACTGTTCTGACCAACGGATGCCGAAGGCGTCGCGTTACGCCCAACACGTTAAGGTCACTCTCCGTGGACGCCATCGACCTGAGCCTCGTCGACCTGCTGCGGGGCAACGCCCGCCTCTCGTACGCCGAGCTTGCCCGGCAGGTGGGCCTCTCCGCCCCCGCCGTGCACGAACGCGTCGGCAAGCTGGAGAGCAGTGGCGTGGTCCGGGGCTACCGCGCGGACGTGGAACCCGAGGCGATCGGGCTGGGTGTCACGGCGCTCATCGGCATCGTCGAGGACTCCGGCGCGGACTCCGACGACATGCTGGAGTCGCTGCGGGTGCTGCCCGAGATCGAATCCTGCTACTTCATGGCCGGCGTCGAGTCGTTCCTGCTCAAGGCCCGGGTCGGCACGATCGCCGAGCTGGAGCAGCTCATCGTGCGGCTGAACCGGACCCCCGGGGTCGCCTCGACGCGCACCGCCATCGCCCTCTCCACCAAATGGGAGAACCGCCCCCAGCCGCTCGGCCCGCCGCCCGCCTGACCCTGCTGCGCCGCGTACCCCTGGTGTCGTCCGGCGCGCGGCGGTAGCGTGCGCCGATGACCTCGCCGGGACGCGGAGCGGCCGTGGTGACCGGGGCCGCCGGCGGCCTGGGCCGCGCCGTCGCCGCCGCGCTGCACGCCGACGGCTGGTCGGTGCTGCTCACCGACCTCGACCCGGACGCGGCAGCGGCCGCCGCTGTGCCGTTCGGCGGCTGGTCGGCCGCACTGGACGTCCGCGACGAGGCCGCGTGCGCCGAGATCGCGGCGACCGCCGCGAGTCGAGGCGGCCTCGGCCTCTGGGTCAACAACGCCGGCATCCTGGTCACCGGCCCCTCCTGGGAGCACGACGGGCCGACCCGCCGCCGGGTGCTCGACGTCAACGCGCTCGGTGCCATGAACGGCACACTCGCCGCGCTGGCGGTCATGCGCGACCAGGGCCACGGCCACGTCCTGAACATCGTCTCGCTGGCCGGGCTCATCGCCGCACCTGGCGAGACGGTGTACGCCGCCAGCAAGCACGCACTGCTGGCCTTCAGCCTCGGCACCCTCTCTGACCTGCGGATGGCCGGGTACCGGCGGGTGCACGTCTCCTGCCTCTGCCCGGACGGCATCTGGACCCCGATGCTGCACGACCGGCTGGACGACCCGGGCGCGCTGGCCTCGTTCACCGGGTCGATGCTGACCCCGCAGCGGGTGGCCGCCCGGGCCGCCCGGCTGGCCCGCCGGCCCCGCCCGGTGGTCAGCCTGCCCCGCTGGCGAGGCGCCCAGGTCCGGCTGCTGGACGCCCTGCCCCGACTCGCCGTCGGACTGAGCCCTCTCGTCCAGGCCGTCGGCCGGGCCGGGCAACGCCGACAGTCACGCCGCTCGACGCCTCCGGACCGCGGCTGAGCGCCGCTGGCCTGCTTGCTAGGTTTCCCGCGTGACTCATCTCGACCGGTGCGACGAGGCCAGCCGCAGCTGGGTGACCGAGGCGATCGCCGCCGTCGAGGCGGACGCGAACCGCTCGGCCGACACCCACCTGCTGCCGTTCCCACTGCCCCGGGCCTGGGGAATCGACCTCTACCTCAAGGACGAGTCGTCACACCCGACCGGCTCGCTCAAGCACCGGCTGGCCCGTTCGCTGTTCCTCTACGGCCTCTGCAACGGCTGGATCGGGCCGCGCACCACGATCGTCGAGGCGTCCTCGGGCTCCACGGCGGTCTCCGAGGCGTACTTCGCCCGGATGCTCGGGCTGCCGTTCATCGCCGTGATGCCCGCCTCCACCTCGCCCGAGAAGATCACGCAGATCGAGTTCCAGGGCGGCCGTTGCCATCTGGTGGACGACCCGGCGGGCGTCGTGGTCGAGGCCCGCTGGCTGGCCGAGGACTCCGGCGGCCACTTCATGGACCAGTTCACGTACGCCGAGCGGGCCACCGACTGGCGGGGCAACAACAACATCGCCGAGTCGATCTACGCGCAGTTGGGGCTGGAACGCCACCCGATCCCGGCGTGGGTCGTCGTGGGCGCCGGCACCGGGGGCACCAGCGCCACCATCGGCCGGTACGCCCGCTACCGCCGCCTGGCCACCAAGCTCTGCGTCGTCGACCCGGAGAACTCCGCCTTCTATCCGGCCTGGCTGGCCGCCGACTGGTCGGTGCGCACCGGCAGGGGCTCCCGCATCGAGGGGATCGGTCGGCCCACCGTCGAGGCGTCCTTCCTGCCGTCGGTCGTGGACCGGATGGTCCAGGTGCCGGACGCCGCCTCGCTGGCCGCGATGCGCGCCGGCTCAGCGGTGCTCGGCCGCCGGGTGGGCGGCTCCACCGGCACCAACCTGTGGGGCGCGTTCGGCCTGATCGCCGAGATGCTCGCCGAGGGCCGGACCGGCTCGGTGGTCAGCCTGATCTGTGACGCCGGTGACCGGTACGCCGACACGTACTACTCCGACGACTGGGTGGCCGCCCAGGGCCTCGATCTGGCGCCCCATGCCGCCACCATCGAGCGCTTCCTGACCAGCGGCGCCTGGCCCGCCTGAGCAGCGCGTCCCCTGCTCCTAGGGCTCTGCCTCCGTGCGGCCTGGCTTCGGCTGCGGGCCTGTCGGATCGGCTCGGTCACCGTGGGTCGATGCGCTCCGCCAGGCCGGGGTAGCGCACCACGTAGCCGTCGGCGTCCAGGTCGATGTCCGCCGTGAAGGTGCCGCTGGCGAATCGGACCCGACCCGGCCCGAGCCCGGTGTAGATCTGCTCGGCCGGCACCACCTCCAGGCCGGGCAGCAGCACCCACGCGACGGTGATCCGGCGCGGCATGTCGGCCGGCCCGCTGGTCAGCCCGAGCCGGCGCACCGGGACGGCATTGAACAGCGGCGAGCCGCTCAGGTCGACGTCGAGCGCCTCGGCCAGGCGATCCGGGTCGTCGGTGCCCGGCAGGCCGGACCGGGGATGCCCGGCCCTGGTCAGCGCCGCGTCCAGGTCGCCCTGCTCGGCGGTGGTCACCCGCCACCGGGACGCGGCCCGCTCCAACGTCACCCGGCGCAGCCAGCCCGACCCCTCGGCCTCGACCTCGACGCGGGCGGTGCTCCAGTCGGGCGCCGTGGTCAGCCGGTAGCGGGCGGTGAACGGAATCGGGTCCACGGCGAGCAGCGTGCCCCGCGCCGCCAACCCGTCGCCGTCGGTGAACAGAGCCTGCTCACTGCCGGCGGTGTCCGTCCGGGACCAGAAGATCGACTTCGCCATGGTCGCCATGAGCCGGACGTTACGCGACCAGACCGACATCGGCCACGGCATGCGCGAACGCCGCCGCGAAGCGTGGGCTCCGCGACGGCGTTCCGGTGGATCAGTGGGATCAGTGGGTACGCGCCGCCGGCCGGCCGCCGAAACCGCGACGGTCGTCGCGCGGCCGGTCGTCCCGACCGCGACCCTCGGAGCGGTAACCACCCCGGGTGTCCCGGTCGGCGAAACGCCGCTCGTCGGCCGGCCGGTCACCCCGGTCAGCCTGCGGCCGGTCGCCGAAGCGCCGCTCGCCGGTGGGCCGGTCGCCGTACTGCCGGTCGCCGGTCGGACGGTCGCCCGTCGGACGGTCGCCGTAGCGGCGCTCACCCTGCGGTCGGTCGCCGTACTGCCGGTCGCTGGTCGGACGATCGCCGAAGCGCCGCTCGCCGGTGGGCCGGTCGCCGTACTGCCGGTCGCCGGTCGGGCGGTCGCCATAGCGGCGCTCGCCCTGCGGTCGGTCGCCGAAGCGCCGCTCGCCGGTCGGTCGGTCGCCCCGGCCGTCCCGGTCGCCGAACTGCGGGCGGTCGCCGTAGCGCCGTTCGCCGGTGGGTCGGTCGCCCCGGCCGTCCCGGTCGCCGAACTGCGGGCGGTCGCCGTAGCGCCGTTCGCCGGTGGGTCGGTCGCCGTAACCCCGGCTGTCCCGATCGGCGTAGCGGCGGTCGCCCTGCGGGCGGTCGCCGTACTGCCGGTCGCCGGTCGGGCGGTCGCCGTTGCGGCGCTCACCCTGCGGCCGGTCGCCGTAGCGGCGCTCGCCGGTCGGCCGGTCACCGAAGCGGCGCGGACCCCCGGAACGGTCGTCGAAGCGGCGTGCGCCGCCGGAACGGTCGCCGAAGCCGCGAGGCTCCGCTTCCACGCGAACCGGGACGCCGCTGGGCTCGCGGGCGCCGATCAGCTCGGCCAGCACCGGGTCGCCGACCCGGACGCGGGTCTCGGCCGGTGCCACGCCGGCCTTCTCCAGCATGGCGAGGGTGGTACGGCGCTGCTTGGGCAGCACCAGCGTGGCGACCGCGCCGGACTCGCCGGCCCGGGCGGTGCGGCCGGCGCGGTGCAGGTAGTCCTTCGGGTCCTTCGGGGGGTCGACGTGCAGCACCAGGGTGACCCCGTCGACGTGGATGCCCCGGGCCGCCACATCCGTGGCGACCAGGACGTTCATCCGGCCCTCACGGAACTCGGCCAGGGTCTTGGTCCGCATCCGCTGGGTCTTGCCGCCGTGCAGCCCACCGGCCCGTACGCCGACCGCCGCGAGCTGCTCGACGAGCCGGTCCACACCCAGTTGGGTGCGGGCGAAGACCATGGTCCGCCCGTCCCGGGCGGCGATCGACGCGGCCACCGGGAACTTCTCGTGCGGCGGGATCAGGAGCATGTGGTGATCCATGGTGGACACCGACGCGGTGGACGGCGCGGTGGAGTGGGTCACCGGGTCGTTCATGAACCGCCTGACCAGCGCGTCGACGTCACCGTCGAGGGTGGCCGAGAAGAGCAGCCGCTGACCGTTGGCCGGCGTCTTCGCCAGCAGTTCGGTCACCTCGGGCAGGAAGCCCATGTCGGCCATCTGGTCAGCCTCGTCGAGCACCGTCACCTCGACGTCGTCGAGCTGGCAGATGCCCCGCTCGATCAGGTCGCCGAGCCGGCCCGGGGTCGCAACGATGACCTCCACGCCGCGCCGGAGCGCGTCGATCTGGCGGTCGTACGGAACGCCGCCGACGGCGGTCTTCAAGAAGATGCCGACGGACTTGCCCAGCGGCACCAGCGCATCGTTGACCTGCATGGCCAGCTCACGGGTGGGAACCAGGACCAGGGCGCGCGGCCGCATCGGCCGGGCCCGGTTGCGGGTGGCGAGCCGAGCGATCATCGGCAGGCCGAAGGCGAGCGTCTTGCCCGACCCGGTCTGCCCACGGCCCAGCACGTCCCGGCCGGCGAGGGCGTCCGGAACGGTGGCCCGCTGGATCTCGAACGGAGCGGTGATGCCCTGGCGGGCCAGGGCACGAACCAGCGGCTCGGGCAGACCCAGGCCGGCGAAGTCGATCGGCTCGGCGGTCTCGGACGGAGTGTTCTCGGTCGAGACCGGCTCGGCCGCGACGACGCTGGACGTCTCCGGGGCTGCGTCGATCGCCACCGGGGTGGAATCGAAAACGGACGAAACGGTGCTGGAGTCAGCAGAGGTGGTCAACAAATGCCTTTCGAGCGGGGCGCATCTTCGCGATGGCCTGCCGCGGCTGTGCCGCCGGATCGCCCGCAAGATCGCCCAAGGGCGCGCACCACGCGCGCCGGGTCAGTGATCTCGACCAGTGTACGGCGCTTCGGCGAAGCCGCCAGCCGGTTGACCGACGGTAGTGGGCGGACTCACGGACCCGCGAACCCGCCCGGTCGCCGGATCAGCCGTTGAGCACGCTGCCCACCAGGCCGTCCAGGGCATCGTTGGCGAGCAGCACGACCAGCACGCTGATCCCCACCAGCAGCCCCAACGCGGCGATCAGGACGATCACCACCCGGGTGTTTCGCGATCGCTCGGCCGGCGTGTCCGACCAACCCTGGGCGAGGATGTGCCCGGTCAGCGACCCGGAATTCTCCACCGCCGCGTTGGCCGGCAGGGCGATCGTGGCGAATCCCGGCCCCTCACCGCCGCCGTAGACGGTGCCCGCCAGGTCGGTGCCGCCGTTGCGCCTTCCAGCGTGCGGGCCGGCCGGCGCGTCCCGCCGGGCGGGGCCTCCCGGCGGCGTGGTCGTCCGGTAGCCCGTACCACCGGTCGCCGGCGTGCCGGCGGTGGACGGTGGCCAGCTCGGCAGCGCGGGCGCCGGCACCACCGGTGGGGCCGAGACAGGAGCCTCGGCCCGTGCGCCGCTCGGGGCCGACAACGCAGCATCCGACGTCCGGGCGCTGCTCGCGGCCGACGTCGCGGCACCCGACGTCCATGCGTTGCTCGGGGCCGACCAGGCGGCATCCGACGTCCCTGCGCCGCTCGGGGCCGGCGGTGCGGCATCCCGGCTCGGCTGTGCCCCGGTCGGGGCGACGTGCGAGGCGTTGACGGTTCGGGGTGCCGCGTCGGTCACGGACGGCCACGCGGCCGGCGGCGCGGAGACCGACGCGGTGGCCCGTACGCCCGGCGTGCCGATCGTCGCCGGGGGCGGCGGGAACGGTGGCGCTGGCATCGGACCGGGCGGCGGCGGTGGCGCGGGCACCGGCGGGCCGGGCGGCGGCATCGGCGGCCCGGGAACCGGTGGTGTCGGCGGACCCGGCATGGGCGGCAGCGGCGAGGGCGGCGGCACGGGTGGCCCTGGCACGGGCGGCACCGGGGCCGGTGGCGGCGTGGGGGAGGGGCCCGGCGTCGGCGACGGGCCGGGCGGGTACGGACCCGGACTCGGCGCGGGCTCCGGGTCACCCGGCCCGGGAGGCGTCGGTTCCGGGGTCGGCGGCTCGGGAGGCTGCACCGGCTCCGGAGGCTCGGGACTGACCGGCCCCGACCGGTAGACGGCGGACGTGCTGGCCCGGGAGTCCGGCGTGCCCTCGCTGCCGGCCGCGACCCGGCTGCTGCCCGGCACCGTGGCGCTGGCCCGCGCGGGAGCGGTCGAGGTGGCTCGCTGGCCGGGCAACGGGACGCCGACCGGGCTGGCCGAGCCGGTCGCCCGGTAGGTGGTCGCGCTGGCCGGGGCGCTCGCCGGGAGATCACCGGGCAGCGCTCCGACGGTCGCGACGCTCGCGCGGGCCCGCACCGGGGCCGCGGCGGTCGGGGCAGGGGCAGCGTCATCCGGCGCCGGCTGCTCGACGTCGGCCTCGCAGGGCTGAGCGATGGCGGCGTTCTCGGCGCGAGCGTCGTCGGTGCCAGCGTCGTTCTCGGCGTCGTCCTCTGGCGCGGTGGCGTTCACGTCGGGCGTGGCGGCCTTCGCGTCGTCCGTGGCAGCCTTCGCGTCGTCGGCGGCCTCCGTGGGGGCCTGCCCGTCGAGCGTGGCGGCGGCTTCGCCGTCGAGCGGGTCGGCCTCCGTCAGCGCGGAGTCGACACTCTCCGCCGGATCTCTCTGCTCGGCCATCTCCGCCCTCCGCGCCACGCTCGCACCCGGCCCGTGACATCGGACCGGATGTGCCTGGTTGTCACCGTGCCACAGATCGCCCCGGGCGGACAGCCGGAGGCCGTGTGGCGGCTCAGCGGTCGGTGCTCGGGCTGTTCGTCGGGCTGTCGCTGGACGTCCCGCTCCGGCTGGTGGACGGTGTGGCGGCCGCGGAGGCTGATGCGCTGGCCGGTGCCGTGGTGGGTGGCGGCGGCGGGGTCGACGGCGTGTTCGTCGGGCTGCCCGTCGGGGTCGGCGTGCTGCTGCCGGTCGGCTTCGGGGTCGGGGTGCCGGTGGGCTTGGGGGTGGCCGATCCGGTCGGCTTGGGCGTCGGCTTGGTGGTCGGCGTCGGCTTGGTGGTCGGCGTCGGCTTCGCGGTGGGGGTCGGCTTGGTGGGCGGGGTCGGCGTGGTGGTGGGGGGCGGCGGAAGGGGCACGGTCGGAGTCGGCACCGCCCCGATCACCCGGGTCGCGGCGTAGAGCCGGGACCAGCCGACCACCGAGATCTTGACCACGTCGCCGGTCGTGGGCGCCTGCACCATCTTGCCGTTACCGATGTACATGCCGACGTGGTGGATCGTGGTCCAGCTGCTGCCGGAGGCGAAGAAGAGCAGGTCGCCGGGGAGCAGTGCGCTCTGCGGCACGGTGCGGGAACGGGTGGCCGCGTACTGGTCGCGGGAGACCCGGGGCAGGTCGAAGTAGTCGGCGCCCGGGGACCGGTACGCCGCCCACATCAGACCGGAGCAGTCGAACTCGTCCGGCCCCTCCTCCGACCACTTGTACGGGTCGCCGAGCTGGGCGAGCGCGTACCGGACGGCGGCCAGCGCCCGCGGGTGCGCGGACATCCCGCTGCTGCTCTGGCCGACGACGTAGCCCGCGCCCAGCTGCTGCTCGGCGGCCTCCTGCTGACGCTCGAGCTCGATCAGCTGCGTGGCGTTGTCCTTGCGCAGTTTGAGCAGGCTGGCCTCGGCGGTGCGCAGCGCCTTCTCGCCGGTGGCGAACTCGGCCTCGGCGGCGTCGACGGCGGTCTTGGCCGTGGCGTGCGCCTGGTAGGCGGCCTGCTCGTTGGCGCGAGCCCGGGACAGCTCGCCGGCCACGGCGGTGGTGGCGCCCTCGACCTTCTCGCCACGGTTGATCCGCTGGAGCCGGCTCAACCCCTGGATGTCGTTGGCGAAGTCACCGGGCGGCAGGGCGGCGGCTGCCTTGACCGCGTCCGAGGCGGCCGCGTCGGCTGCCTGCTGGGCGCGCAGGAGGGCGTCCTGCGTGGTCGCCAGCACCTTGCCGGCGGCGGCGAGCTGGGCCTGCGCGTCGGTGCGTTTCTGCCGGGTCAACAGGAGTTGGTCGCCGAGCAGGCCGACCTGGCTCTCGGCGGCGGCGATCTGGGCGGCCAGCGGGCCGGCGCCGACGTTGACCACCGGCGGGGCGGGGATGCCGGCGACGGGCGGGCTGCCGGGCACCTGCGGCGCGCCGATC
Source organism: Micromonospora sp. NPDC005237 (assembly GCF_040607775.1). Lineage (NCBI taxonomy): Bacteria > Bacillati > Actinomycetota > Actinomycetes > Micromonosporales > Micromonosporaceae > Micromonospora > Micromonospora sp. NPDC005237. The sequence goes on from NZ_JBEXHJ010000002.1 coordinate 514,549, forward strand.
GACGGCGGGCGGGCGCCGGTGTCCGGCACCGTCGTGGGCACGGCGGGCTCGGCGTACGCGGGAGTGGCCAGCACGGCGGCGGCGATCGCGCCGAGCAGGGCTGCCCAGAGCTTCGGTCGCAGCACCGGCGAGATCACCGGGCTCCGTCGTCGCTGCCGTCGCCCGCGCCCGCTGTCGACCATTCCACTCCCCGTCCGGTGCTCGGCGCCGCGCTTGGTGGGCACGGCCGTCGGGACGGTACCAGTGTGTGAGTTCCGCCCCACCTTGTCTTACCGCACGACGGCAGTGATGTCGATGCATCGGTGGGTTACGGGAGGCTGAGAGTCCGGTGAAGTGGATCCCTGCCGCCGACCGTGCCGCCGGGGCCACCGGAACGCCGACGTACCCTCGGGAGGGACCGCAGGTGGAAGGGACGTGCCATGGACGCCGGACTCAAGCGTGAGCTCGAAGCGAAGGTGTACGCCGGTGAGCGGCTGAGCCGCGAGGACGGCATCGCCCTCTACGACAGCGACGACCTGACCTGGTTGGGGCGGCTGGCGCACCACAAGCGCACCGAGCTCAACGGCGAACGGGTGATGTTCAACGTCAACCGTCACCTCAACCTCACCAACGTGTGCTCGGCGTCGTGTGCGTACTGCTCGTTCCAGCGCAAGCCGGGCGAGAAGGACGCGTACACGATGCGCATCGACGAGGCGGTCCGCAAGGCCAAGGAGATGGAGGACGAGCAGCTCACCGAGCTGCACATCGTCAACGGCCTGCACCCGACGCTGCCGTGGCGCTACTACCCGAAGGTGCTGCGCGAGCTGAAGGCGGCGCTGCCGAACGTCAAGCTCAAGTGCTTCACGGCGACCGAGGTCCAGTGGTTCGAGAAGATCAGCGGCCTGAGCGCCGACGAGATCCTCGACGAGCTGATGGACGCCGGCCTGGAGTCGCTGACCGGCGGTGGCGCGGAGATCTTCGACTGGGAGGTCCGGCAGCACATCGTCGACCACGCCTGCCACTGGGAGGACTGGTCGCGCATCCACGCCCTGGCGCACCGCAAGGGCATGAAGACCCCGGCAACCATGCTGTACGGCCACATCGAGGAGCCCCGGCACCGCGTCGACCACGTGCTGCGGCTGCGCGAGTTGCAGGACGAGACCGGCGGCTTCGCGGTCTTCATCCCGCTGCGCTACCAGCACGACTTCGTGGACTCGGCGGACGGCAAGATCCGTAACCGGATCCAGGCGCGCACCACGATGGCCTCGCCGGCCGAGTCGCTGAAGACGTTCGCCGTGTCCCGGCTGCTCTTCGACAACGTGCCGCACCTGAAGAACTTCTGGGTGATGCACGGTCTCTCGGTGGCCCAGCTCTCGCTGAACTTCGGTGTGGACGACCTGGACGGCTCGGTGGTCGAATACAAGATCACGCACGACGCCGACTCGTACGGCACCCCGAACACCATGCACCGCGACGACCTGCTGCACCTGATCTGGGATGCCGGGTTCCAGCCGGTCGAGCGGGACACCCGCTACAACGTGGTCCGGGAGTACGACACGGCGCCGTCGCTGGCCGAGCGCCGCGCCGAGCCGCAGCAGGTCTGGGCCTGAGGCACCACGTACCCTCGCAGTCGATGACCGAGCAGCGCGGAGCCGAGCAGCAGGGCGGGTTTCCACGGCGGGACGCCGAGGGACGCGTGCGTACCCTGGGCGATCTGCTCGGGGTGTGCCTGGCCGGCCTGGTCATCGGCGTGCTGGCGCTCGTGCTGTTCGAGTGGGCGTTCGCCTCGTTCGGCGCCGGCGACTTCGGCCACACCAACGGTTGGCTGGCGGTGATCCTGCCGGCCTGGCTGTTCTGGGACGATTTCCGGGCCTGGGATTTCGGCGCGGCCCGGGTGGTGGCGGCGTTCGTCGCGCTGGCGGTCGCGGTGCTCGTGGGGCTGCTGGTCGCCGGGCTGGCCGCCGGGTTCCCGCCGCTGCTGTCCGGCGCGTTGGGGGCACTGGCGTTCACCGTGGCGTACGCGCTGGTCTGGTTCCGCGGCGTCCGTTGGCTGGCCCGCCGGACCGGCTGACCCCGACCAGGTTGACTCTTCCGCCGGCACCGGCGGCTGACGGAGAGAACGGAAGTGGTGCAGGTGAGCGCGGCGGTCAAGTACACGCTGGGCCGGATCGGACTGTTCGTCGCCGTGCTGGCGGGTCTCTGGCTGGTCGACATGAACGTGTTCCTGAAGCTGATGCTGGCGCTGGTCTTCTCCGCCGCGCTCTCCTTCTTCCTGTTGCGCGGCTGGCGCAACGAGATGGCCGAGGAGATGGCCAGCGCCGCCGAGCGCCGCCGCACCGAGAAGGAACGCCTCCGCGCGGCCCTGGCCGGCGACGACGACCACCCCGACGAGCCTGAGCGGAAGCCGTAGGGCCGGAACGCCGATCCACCGCCGTGATCAAGAGGTTTGCGTCACCAGGACGGCTTCCGGTGACGCAAACCTCTTGATCATCGGCGTTCGGCGCAACCGGCGCTGGGCGCAACCGGCGTTGGGCCTACCAGTTGGTGGAGCCGGGGACCTTGGGCCAGGGCTTCGAGGTGGGCTTGATGAGGTACGCGATGCCGCCCGAGCCGCCGGAGACTCCGCCGCTGGCGTTGGTGCGCTTGGTCCGCAGCCAGATCTGCTCGAACTGCGCCCGCTTGTAGACGTTGCGCACGACGTCGTTGCTGGACGACGCGGGGTCGTTGACGATGACGTCGCCGTCAGCGGTGAAGCCGACCACCACGAACAGGTGCCCGGAGGTGCCGTAGTTCGCCCCGTCCAGCTCGCTGGCGAGGAAGGACTGGCTGGTCACCACGGGGATGCCGGCGGCGACGAAGCGCTCCAGCTCGTCCAGCGAGTGCAGCCGGGTCACCCGCCCCTCCAGTCCGGGGAAGCTGGCCGCGTACGCGGTGTTGAACGGCCAGTTGCCGGCGCCGTCGTACGCGTAGTCGTAGGTCATCCGGGCGGCGTGGTTGACCGTCGGGTCGGGATAGGTCGGGTCCACCCAGGAGGTGTCGGCCTCCGACGGCTTGCGCCCCCAGTACTCGACGACCATCTCCGTGGAGGTGGGCGAGCACCACGCCTCGCCGCCGCCGTCGTACTCCGGGTAGTGCCCGGCGTGCACGTTCTGCGAGTAGCGCGGCACCGGCAGCTCGACACCCCAGGCGATGTGCCCGGCGCTCGGCGGCACGGTGAACCGGTCCGGCACGGTGGAGCTCATCGCGCCGAGCATCCGCACCACCGGCGCGGCGGTCTGCCCCGGCGCCCGGTAGAGGGTCAGCCGCAGCTGGTACGACCGCAGCAGCACTCCGGCGTCGGCGTCGTCGATGCTGAAGGTGTCCGTCCAGATCGTCGACCAGGGGTCACCCTGCTTGTTGACGCTGGTCCGCTTGATGTCGGTGTCGCCGGAGGCCCAGCGGCCCATGACGTACCACGGGGTCTGGTCGCCGCTGGTGTAGCTGCCCTGCATCTCCACCTGGATCCAGGTGCCGGCGGGGGTCTCCGCGTTCCAGGAGGCGATCAGCTCGGTCGCGTCGAAGCCGACCTGGGTCACCGGCGAGGTCCAGGTGCCGTACTCCCAGGTGCGGGTGGTGCCGGTGTGCGGGTCGGCGTACTCGATGGTGCCGGCCGGGCGGGCCAGGGTGACGCCCGCTCGCGCGCCGGGCACGACGCGGGTGCCGTCCCGGCTGCCCCGGTGCCAGTCGGCGGGGCCGGACCAGTCCTGGAAGGTGATCTGCTCGTCGTGGGTGGGGGCCGGCGGCCGGGCCGCCGTCGCGGGGGCTGCGGTGGCGAGCAGGGTGAGCGCGCTGACGCCGGCGAGGGCGGCCGCGTGCAGGCGGGAGGAGGCCATGGGTGCTCCGCGGTGTCGAGTGGGGGCATCGTCGCTGGTCAGTGTTCCGCTTGGAGGGAAGTTTCGCCAGATGTTCGACGGCAGAAAATCTTTGCCGCAGCGATGGTCAACCTGGGATGCACAAGGCAGCGATCGATATTGATATGACCATGTGACTGATGGTGAAGTGTGCTTCACCGAGCGGGACATCCCGCCCTCCGAGGAGGTAGTCCATGACCCTGGGCAGACCCCACCCTCTCCGTCGTCTCCTGGTGCTCGCCGTCGTCACCGGGCTGGGAATCGTCACCGTCGCCGCCGGACCGGTCGCCGCCCAACCGGCACCGGACCGCACCGCCGAGCCGGCCGCCGCCGGCTACCGGGTGCTCGGGCCCCGGACCCTCGCCGACCGCAACGCGGTGGCCCGCACCGGGGCCGCCATCGACTACTCCGAACACGGCGTCCTGCACGTCTCGGCCACCGCCGGCGAGGCCGCCGCCATCGGCAGGCTCGGCTTCCGGCTGGAGCCGCTCGCCCCGCCACCGAACGCCGAACGCGGCGCCGGCGAGGTGGGCACGCTGGCCTTCCCGCCCGCCGACTCCAACTACCACGACTACGCGGAACTGACCGCCGTCGTGAACCAGACCGTCGCCGACCACCCGGCCATCGCCCGCAAGATCAGCATTGGTACGTCGTACGAGGGTCGCGACCTGATGGCCGTGAAGATCTCCGACAACGTCGGCACCGACGAGAACGAGCCGGAGATCCTGTTCAACTCCCAACAGCACGCCCGCGAGCACCTGACCGTCGAGATGGCGATCTACCTGCTCAACCTCTTCACCGACAGCTACGGCAGCGACTCCCGGATCACCAACATCGTCAACAGCCGGGAGATCTGGATCGTGCCGACGGTCAACCCGGACGGCAGCGAGTACGACATCGCCACCGGGTCGTACCGGTCCTGGCGCAAGAACCGCCAGCCCAACAGCGGCTCGTCAAACGTCGGCACCGACCTCAACCGCAACTGGGGCTACAACTGGGGCTGCTGCGGCGGCTCCTCCGGGTCGACGTCGTCGGAGACCTACCGCGGCCCGTCCGCGTTCTCCGCGCCCGAGACGCAGGCGCTGCGCAACTTCGTCAACAGTCGTGTCGTCGGCGGCACCCAGCAGATCAAGGCCAACATCGACTTCCACACCTACTCGGAGCTGGTGCTCTGGCCGTACGGCTACACGACCGCGAACACCGCCACCGGGATGAGCGCCGACCAGTACAACACGTTCGCCACCATCGGCCAGCAGATGGCGGCCACCAACAACTACACCCCGGAGCAGTCCAGCGACCTCTACATCACCGACGGCGACAGCCTCGACTGGATGTGGGCCACCCACAACATCTGGGCGTACACCTTCGAGATGTACCCCGGCTCGTCCGGCGGCGGCGGCTTCTACCCGCCCGACGAGGTGATCACCGCGCAGACCACGCGCAACCGGGAGGCGGTGCTGCTGCTCAGCGAGTACGCCGACTGCCCGTACCGGGCCATCGGCAAGCAGTCGCAGTACTGCGGCGGTGGCGGCGGCACCACGGTCTGGTCGGACACCTTCGAGACCGCCACCGGCTGGACCACCAACCCGGCCGGCATCGACACCGCCACCCTCGGAGTCTGGGAACGGGGTGCCGCCCAGGCCACCACGTCCTCCGGCGCCAAGCAGCTCACCCCGTACGCCGGATCCAACGACCTGGTCACCGGCCAGCTCGCCGGCTCGGCGGCGGGTGACTACGACGTCGACGGCGGCGTGACCAGCGCCCGGTCCCCGGCGGTGACCCTGCCGTCGTCCGGCACGCTGACCCTCTCGCTGGCCTGGTACCTGGCGCACGGCTCGAACGCCTCGTCGGCCGACTACCTGCGGGTGAGCGTGGTGCACAACGGCGGCACCACGGCCCTGCTCACCGAGGCCGGCGCGGCCGCCAACCGCAACGGGACCTGGGCGGTGGCGAACCTCAACCTCACCCCGTACGCCGGCCAGTCGGTCCGCATCCTCGTCGAGGCGGCGGACGCCTCCGGAGCCAGCCTGGTGGAGGCGGCTGTGGACAACGTCACCATCACGTCCTCCTGATCGGGTGGGGCCCCGCTCCGCCCCCGGCGGGGCCCCGCCACCCGCTCCGAGACTCCCGATCCGGGACATATGCCGCCCCCGTGACCACGATCCCGATCGACGAGTGTTGATCAACACTTGATCGATCCGGCACGTCCCGGCGGTGCGCTACCGTCTTATCGACCACTCCGCAGCGAAGCCGGTGCGAAACCGGCGCTGTCCCGCAACTGTGATGCCCCGCCCGACGGCGGGGACGAGCCAGGTCGCCTGCGGATGGGTCGCGACACGCGCTCTCGAGGAAGGGCGCCTCGTGGGCGGGCGTAACGAGTCCTGTCGGCGAAGCACCACACTCCTCGACCGACAGGAGGCCCCCATGTTCAGACGTACCCCTCGGCTCTTCGCCGCGACCCTCGCGGTCGCCGCGCTCGCCCTCGGCGCCTGCGCCGAGAAGACCGACGACAAGCCGAGCGCGGGCACCGCCGCCGCCAACTACCCGGTGACGGTCGGCGCGCTCACCCTCGACAAGCGTCCCGAGAAGATCGTGTCGCTCTCGGCCAGCGCCACCGAGATGCTCTTCGCGATCGGCGCGGGCCCGCAGGTGAGTGCGGTCGACGACCAGTCCAACTACCCGGCCGACGCGCCCAAGACCGACCTGTCCGGCTTCCAGCCCAACGCCGAGGCGATCGCCGGCAAGAACCCCGACCTGGTGGTGCTCTCCAACGACATCAACAAGATCGTCGACCAGCTCGGCAAGCTGAAGATCCCGGTGTACCTGACCCCGGCCGCCACGACGCTGGACGACTCGTACCGGCAGATCACCGAGCTGGGCACCCTGACCGGGCACGCCGACCAGGCCGCCGACGTCGCCACCGGGATGAAGGACGACATCGCCAAGCTGGTCAAGGACCTGCCGCAGCGTGCCGAGAAGCTCACCTACTACCACGAGCTGGGCCCCGAGCTGTACAGCGCGACCAGCAAGACCTTCATCGGCTCGCTCTACAGCCAGGTCGGCCTGACCAACATCGCCGATGCGGCCGACGCGGACGGCAAGAGCGGCGGCTACCCGCAGCTCTCCCAGGAGTTCATCGTCAAGGCCGACCCGGACTTCGTCTTCCTGGCCGACTCCAAGTGCTGCCAGCAGAACGGCGACTCGGTCAAGGCCCGCAGCGGCTGGGCCGGCCTCACCGCCGTGAAGAACAACCAGGTGGTCACGCTTGACGACGACATCGCCTCCCGCTGGGGCCCGCGGATCGTGGACCTGCTCCGGGTGATCATCGACGCGGTCGCCAAGGTGCCCGCGTGATGACGACCCGTCGGTGACCGGGACGCCGATGGCCGCCCCGCCACCCACCACCCCGCCGGCCGGGACGCCCTCCACGTCCCGGCCCGGCGGGCTGCCGTCCGTCGCTGGGCTGCCGTCCCCTGGTCAGCCCGGTGGGCTGCCGCCCGTCGGTGGGGGCGCGGGGGTGCCCTCTGCCGGGGCGCGGCCCGCTGGGGTGCGCAAACGCCTGTTGGTCGCCGGCGTCCTCGCGGTGCTCGTCGCGCTCCTCGCCGGGGTGTCGCTCGGGCCGGTCAGCCTGCCGCCGGGCAGCGTCGCCGCCGAGTTGCTCAACCTGATCCCCGGGGTGCACCTCGACAGCGGGCTGACCGAGCGGGAAATCGCCATCGTCACCGAACTGCGGCTGCCCCGGGTCGTGCTGGGCCTCCTCGTCGGCGGTCTGCTCGCCCTGGCCGGCGGCTGCTACCAGGGTGTGTTCCGCAATCCGCTGGCCGACCCGTACCTGCTCGGCGTGGCCGCCGGCGCGGGCCTCGCGGTCACCGCGGTGATCGCCCTCGGCGGCGTCGGTCGGCAGGGCGCGATCTCCGGGCTGCCGTTGACCATCCCACTGGCCGCGTTCGCCGGCTCGCTGCTCGCCGTGACGATGACCTACCTGCTCGGCGCGGCCGGCGGGCGGAGCAGGTCTCCGGCGATGCTGATCCTGGCCGGGGTCGCGGTCTCCGCGTTCCTCTCCGCCGGGCAGACGTACCTGCTCCAGCGGCACTCCGACAGCATCCAGCCGGTCTACTCCTGGCTGCTCGGCCGGCTGGCCACCGCTGGTTGGCACGACGTGCTGCTGGTGCTGCCGTACGCCGCCCTGACCACCGTGGTGGTGCTGCTGCACCGCCGCGAGCTGGACGTCCTCGCGGTCGGCGACGACGAGGCGAGGAGCCTCGGCCTGCACCCGCAGCGCACCCGCTACCTGCTGATCGCCGCCGCGTCGCTGGGCACCGCCGCGGCGGTCTCCGCGACGGGGCTCATCGGCTTCGTCGGCATCATCGTGCCGCACACGGTCCGGCTGCTCGCCGGGTCGAGCTACCGGGTGATCCTGCCGCTGTCACTGCTGTTCGGGGGCGCTTTCCTGGCCCTGACCGACGTGGTGGCCCGGACCGCCGCCGCCCCGGCCGAGGTGCCCATCGGCGTGGTCACCGCACTGCTCGGCGGCCCGTTCTTCGTCCTCGTGCTGCGGACCGCCCGACGGGTGCTCACGTGAGCCCCGAGCCCGGACCGGCGGGCGTGTCCGCTCCCCGGCAGGTCGAAGCGCCGGCCGTCGAGGTGCGGGGGTTGCACGTCAGTCTGGGCGGCACGCCGATCCTCACCGGCGTCGACCTCACCGTCGCGGCCGGCGAGTGGGTCACCGTGATCGGCCCGAACGGCGCCGGCAAATCCACCCTGCTGCGCGCCGTCGGCGGCCTGCTGCCCGCGCCGGAGGCCATCACCCTGTTCGGTACGCCGAGCACCGCACTGCGCCGCCGCGACCGCGCCCGGGTGGTGGCGACGGTGACGCAGTCCCCGGTGGTGCCGCCCGGCATGTCGGTGCTGGACTACGTGCTGCTCGGCCGCACCCCCTACATCCCGCCGCTGGGTCGGGAGTCGACCGCGGACGTCGCCGCGGTGCACGAGGTGCTGGACCGCCTGGACCTCACCGGCTTTCACCGCCGCGAGCTGGCGACCCTCTCCGGGGGAGAACGACAACGTGTCTTCCTCGCCCGCGCGCTCGCCCAGGGCGCGACGCTGCTGCTGCTCGACGAGCCGACCAGCGCGCTGGACATCGGTCACCAGCAGGAGGTTCTGGAGCTGGTCGACCAGTTGCGTCGCGCGCACGGCCTGACGGTGCTCGCCACCATGCACGATCTCTCGCTGGCCGGGGAGTACGCGGACCGGATGGTGATGCTGGCCGACGGCCAGGTGGTGGCGACCGGGACGCCGCACGAGGTGCTTACCGAACACCTCCTCGCCATCCACTACCGGGCCAGCGTCCGGGTGGTCCCCGGCACCAACGGCCCTCTGGTGGTCCCCATCCGCCCCCGCCCGGCCTGACCCTCGCCGTCACCCGAGGTCGATGACCGAGAAGAGTGCTCCCTGGGGGTCGCGGAGGGAGGCGAACCGGCCGGTCGGGATGTCGCGGGGTGGCACGAGGATCGTTCCGCCCAGTTCGGCGGCGCGGGCGGCGGCAGCGTCCGCGTCGGTCACCGCGAAGTACACCGTCCAGTACGCCGGGAGGTCGGCCGGGTAGCCCTCGCCCAGCGGCGGCATCATGCCGGCGACGATCCGCGCGCCGAGCCGCCATGCCGTGTACGTCATCGCCCCGACCTGCTGCTCGTCCGGCTGCCAGCCGAACACCAGCTCGTAGAAGACCTTCGCGCCCTCCGGGTCGGGGGTGACCAGTTCGTTCCAGCTCATCGCGCCGGGCACGTTGAACACCTCGGCACCGGGCATCGTCAGCGGCTGCCAGACGCTGAACGTGGCGCCCGCCGGGTCGGCGAACACCGCCATCCGGCCCCGGTCGAAGACCTCGAACGGCGGCACCACGACCTGCCCGCCGGCCCGTTCGACCCGGCCGGCGACCAGTTCCGCGTCGTCGGTGGCGACGTACGTCGACCAGATCGGCACCTGGTCGGGGATGGCCGGCGGGCCGGCACCGGCCACCGGCCGGCCGTCGAGCAGGAAGACTGTGTAACCGCCCGCCTCGGGTTCCGGTGTCACCCGTCCGGTCCAGCCGAACAGTTCGGGGTAGAAGCGCCGCGCGTCGGTCAGGTCTGGGGTGGCCAGGTCGGCCCAGCACGGCGTACCCGGCGGGACGGTGCTCACGTCAAGACCCCTCTCGGCCGGCGGCCACGGGCGGCCCCCCTGCCGGAATCCTGGCACCGTCCCGCTGTGGCACGGGGCAAAAACGTGCGAATCGTCAGCTGAACCGGCGACCCTCGTCCCGTCGGTACGCCCAGGCAGCGAGGGAGGCGAGCAGCACGACCCAGACACCGAGCATGATCAGCGCCAGCGGCTCGACCGGGTAGTCGCCGACCGCCGACCACATCAGCTCGGCCGCGCCCCGGGTGGGCAGGAACGGCGCGATCGTCTCGATGAACCCGGGCGCGTCTCCCGGGGCGGAGAGCAGCCCGCCGCCGAACGCGAGCGGCAGGAAGACGACCTGCGCCACCACGATCGCCGCCTTGCTGGGCAGCGAGTAGCCGATGGCGAGCCCCATCAGCGTGAACGGCACCGAGATGACGGCCACCGTGACGGCGGTCAGCAGGAACGCCAGCGGGGTGACCCGGGCCGGGGTCAGCGTCGCGCCGATCACCACGACCGGGATCAGCGAGAGGTACGTCAGCGCGAGGCCGGCCAGCACCCGGCCCGCGAAGCGGGGCGCGGGTCCGGCCGGCAGGGTCCGGGTGTACGGGTTCCACGGCTGGTCGCGGTCCTCGGCGACGCCGACGCCGTACTGGAAGATGTTGGCGCTCATCACCGAGAAGGTGACCATCGACGCGGTGGCGAAGGTGGCGCCGACCGCGTCGTCACCGGTGAACGGCACCACGAAGAAGATCATGGCAGCGGCGGGGAAGAAGGCGCTGCCGAAGACGGCCACCGGGATCCGGATGATCTCCAGAAGTTGGTAGCGGGCGTGGACCAGGGCGAGCTGCACGGTGCGCCTCCTCAGACGGTGGTGGGTCGGCCGCCGGCAGCGGCGGTGGTGGCGGGGTCGTCGGGGGTGGACTGCGCGGCGACGTGGGCCTGCTCCTGGCTGCCCGTCCCGCTGGTGATGGCGAGGAACGCCTCCTCCAGCGAGGTGGGCCGCACCTCCAGGTCGGTGAACGCCGCTCGGGAGCCGACCAGCGCCCGGACCAGTTCGTCGGCGTCGGTGGTGAGCAGGTGCAGGCGTCCGTCGATCCGTTCGGCGCGTACGACGCCGGGCAGTTCGGGCAGCTCGTCGGCGACCAGGCTGACCCGGCGTACGCCGACGATGCCGCGGACGGCCTCGACGGTGTCGTCGGCGAGCACCCGGCCCTGCCCGATCACCACCACGCGGTGGGCGAGCGCCTCCACCTCCTCCAGGTAGTGGCTGCTCAGCAGGACGGTTCCGCCGTCGGTGTGGAACGCGCGGATCGCGTCCCACAGGGTGTGCCGGGCCTCGACGTCCAGACCGGTGGTCGGTTCGTCGAGCAGCACGAGCCGGGGCCGGCCGACGAACGCCAGCGCCACGGCCAGCCGGCGACGCTGGCCGCCGGAGAGCCCGCCGGTCTGCCGCCGGGCGAGGTCGCCCAGGCCGAAGCGGTCGAGCAGCTCATCCCGGGGCACCGGGTCGGGGTAGTGCGCGGAGACGAAGTCGACGACCTCGCCGACGCGCAGCGTGCCCGGCAGGCCGGTCTCCTGCGGGGTGACCCCGATCTGCCGCCGGGACGCCGGGTCGCGGGGGTCGCGGCCGAACAACTCGACCCGGCCCGAACTGGGTCGACGCAGACCGACCAGCAGGTTCATCAGGGTGCTCTTGCCGGCGCCGTTGGGACCGAGCAGGCCGACGAGCTCGCCGGCCCGGACCTCCAGGTCGACGCGGTCGAGGGCGAGGACGTCGCCGTACCGGCGGCTGGCCTGGTCGGCGCGGGCGAGGGTCATGACTGCTCCTTCGACGGGGTGGGGCCGAGCTGGGAGGGATCGAGCAGGGTGCGGATGGCTTCGGTGTACTCCTCGAACGCCAGCCGGCCCCGCCGGCTGAGCCGGATCAGGGTGGCCGGGGTGCGTCCACGATGGGTCTTGCTGATCTCGACGTACCCGGCGTCCTCCAGCTTGCGCAGGTGGACGGAGAGGTTGCCGGCGGTCATCGCGAGCAGTTCCTGGAGTCGTGGAAACGTGATCCGGTCCCCGTCGCCGAGCGCGGAGAGCGCGGCGACGACCCGCAGCCGCGCCTGGGCGTGGATGACCGGGTCGAGGTCGGTCATGACCGCCGTCGCTGTCGCAGTCGGGCGATGGCTCCGGCGATCAGGATCCCGACCCCGCCGGCCACCGAGACGACAAGCGCGTGCCAACCCGGCCCGGCGATCGCGCCGACCACGTTGATCACGCTGATCCAGACGCCGAGCCGGAACAGGTCCCGGTCCAGCCAGATCGCGCCGCCCGCCATGTGCAACGCCCCCGTCAGCCCCACGGCGGCAGCGGACCAGAGCAGCGCCGCCAGATCGTGCGGCAGGTGATCCGAGACCCGGCCGACCGCCGCGTACACGCTCATCGAGCCCAGGGCCCAGGCCCACCCGTACCAGCGGCCGCGCCGGGCCGAGTCCCCGGTCACCTGGCCGTACGCCCGCGCGCCGGCCACGGCCTGGATCGCGCCGGCGGCCACCAGCAGGGCGAAGAGCGCGGTCAGGGGCAGCCAGTCGGGCAACCGGACCAGCACCCGGCCACCCGGGGAGTAGCGCAGGAAGAACAGCCCGAAGCCGACCAGCCAGGCCACGCCCCACGGCCAGTAGAGCAGCCGGGCGTCGGGTTCCAGCCGGGAGACTGTGGCCGCCCGCTGGTCACGGATCAGTTGGAGTGCCGTAGCGGCGTCGGCGGGGGGTCGATCATCGTCCTGTTCCACGCAAACAACTTTACGGCGCAAAGCTGAACTCGTGTGCCCCGCTCCGCTGGCGGGTACCCGACAGCGACGCTTGGCGCCTACGGTGGGACTCGTCAGTGGCTGATCCGTCGCACAGGACACAGAGGAGGGCCGGCATCAGTTACCAGGCGCGGCTGACCAACCTCGTCGAGCCGGACGAACAGCGGGCCGCCGCCGAAACCCGGATCGTCTGGTCCGTGCCCCGGCCCGCGGTGGCCGACGCCCGGGTGGGTTGGCACCGGCTCAACCCGAAGCGGCTCCGGATCGAGTTCACCGACGGCTCGTGGCTGGCGTTCACGGTGCCGATCGCCGAGCCCGGCACGCCACTGCGCGAGATCGCCGCCGCACTCACCGGCCGCTGACCCGCTCGACCCGCCGCGAGCACCGGCGAGCTGGCCGTGGTCTGTGGCATCGCCGCCGGGGACAGCGCGGCCTACAGCGGTGCCGGCTCCAGTGGTGCGGCCTGCGACGGTGTCTGCGGCGTCGCGGACAGCAGTGGCGCGGGCAGCGGTTCGCGGTGCAGCACCGAGAGGCGGGACACCGCGCGGGTGAGCACCACGTACAGCCGGTGCAGCCCGCGTGGTTCGGCCGCGACGATCGCGGCCGGCTCGACCACCACCACGTGGTCGTACTCCAGACCCTTGACCAGGGTCGCGGGCACCACGGTGACCCGCTCCGCGGCGGCGACGTCGTCGGCGGTCGCGGTGGCGACGCCCGCGGCGGCCAGCGCCGCGCGCAGCTCGTCGACCGCGTCGTCCGCGGCGATCACACCGACCGAACCGTCGTGCGCGAGCGCCGCCCGCACCTCGGCCACCGTCGCGGCGGTCAGATCGGCCACGGTACGCACGTCCAGGCCGCCGTCGTGACGCAGCGACTCGGCCGGCGGTACGTCCACGGCCAGCGCCGGCAGCAGCAGGTTGGCGAACGCGACCACCGCGGCGGGCACCCGGAAACCGACCGTCAGCGGAACCACCACGGCGTCCGGCTTGCCGAGGTGGGTCAGGGACTCCCGCCAGTCGGTCGCCGCCCACGGCGCCGTGCCCTGCGCGAGGTCACCGAGCAAGGTGACGGAGCCGTGCTCACTGCGGCGGGCGATGGCCCGACACTGCATGGGGGAGAGATCCTGAGCCTCGTCCACCACCACGTGCCCGAATCCGGAGGGGCGCTCCAGCAGCCCGGCAGCCTCGTCGACCAGCACCGCGTCGGCGGCGGTCCAGCGGGCGGCCTTCGGCGTACGGGCCGGCTTCGCCCAGACCAGCAGCGCCTGCTCCGCGTCGCTGAGCAACCCGTCCGCCGCGGCGGCGAGTCGGGCCGGGTCGGAGAGCAGGCCGTGCACCAGCCCTTCCGGGGTGAGCGCCGGCCAGACCGCGTCCAGGAAGTCCACCACCGGCCGGCATCGGCTCATCCGGCGCAGCCACGCGTCGCCGGGCGACTCCGCTCGCCGTGCCTCGGCCTGCCGTTGCAGCAGACTCACCACGCGTGCCCGGACCCGCTCCCGGCCGGTGCCGTACGGCAGCCCCTCCCGACGGGTCTCCTCGACGATCCGGTGCAGCGGCTCCAGCCCGATCCGCCATCGGAACGAACCGTCCGACACGGTGATCGAGTCGGTCGGCGTACCGATCTGTGTCTGCACCGCGCGCCGCAGGACGCTCGCCATCCGCGCATCGTGCTTCAGCGCGGCCACGGCCGGCGCCTCCACCGCCCGCACCGGTACCCGTGAGATCAGCTCCTCCACGGTGGCCTGCTCGACCTCGACCTCACCGAGCGCCGGCAGCACCGCCGCGATGTACGACAGGAACGCCCTGTTCGGGCCCACGATCAGCACACCCGCCCGCCGCAGCCGCTCGCGGTGCAGATAGAGCAGGTACGCGGCCCGATGCAGGCCGACCGCCGTCTTGCCGGTGCCCGGCGCCCCCTGCACGCAGATCGAGTCGGCCAGGTCGGCCCGAACCAGCTCGTCCTGCTCCGGCTGGATCGTGGCGACGATGTCGCGCATCGGCCCGACGCGCGGTCGCTCGATCTCGGAGGTGAGAATCCGACTGGCCGTGCCCAGTTCCTCGCCCCGGTCCAGCCGCTCATCCTCGAAACTGGTCAAGACCCCGTTGCTGAACCCGAACCGCCGCCGGACCGCCACACCCTGCGGATCCCGCGCGCTGGCCCGGTAGAACGACCGGGAGACCGGCGCCCGCCAGTCCAGCACCAGCGGCTCGCCGTGCTCGTCGGTCACATGCCGCCGCCCGACGTGATACCGCCGGCCGTCATGGTCGCCGCCGCCGCCTCCGCTGCCCGCACCGCCTCCGCTGCCCGCACCGCCTCCGCTGCCCGCACCGCCTCCGCTGCCGCCGGCACCGCCTCCGCTGCCGCCGGCACCGCCTCCGCTGCCGCCGGCACCGCCTCCGCTGCCGCCGGCACCGCCTCCGCTGCCGCTGCCTCCGCTGCTGATGGTGGCTGCGCTGCTGGTGCTGCCGGCGTTGGTCGTGGTGGCGCTGGTCGTGAGTCCGGTGGCCGTCTTCTCGCCGCTCGGGGTTCCACCGAAGTCGAGGCGGCCGAAGAACAGCGGCGTGGTGGGGTCGTCGGCCAGTTCGGCCACGCGGCGGGCCAGCGTACGGCCGAGCATCTCCGCCGCGTACGGGTCGCCGGCCACCTGGTCACCGGTCGAGAAGAGGGCTTCGGCCCGCTCCCGCATCCGGCGGAGCGCCGCGCGCGAGGTGGCCAGATGGGCGCGTTCGGCGACCAGATCCGTGTCGGGGTGAGTGTCCAGGTCAGGTGCGGGCATGCTGACGTCCCATCGTTCACATCTGCTGCGCGCTCGCGTGTCCGGTGGCGGATGGCCGCCCGCCCGGCGCGGTGACGTCCGTCCCGGTGCAGCTCACCTCGGCCGTCAAGCGGGCTGCAACCCTACGCCCTTCCGATGACCCCTTCCACCGAATTACCGACCAGACCACCCGTTCGCGCTGGCGTGGCGCATGACGACGTAACGGCCGACGCGCACCGCGACCCGAGATCATCGCCCGCGTCCCTGGTGTTGCGGGGCCCGGTACGTCGCGGGCGGGGCGATCCGGCCGCCGGGCTTGATCGCTGGGCTTGGTCGGTTCGCGATGGGTGAGGCTCGCGGGACTCAGCAGCGCCGGTGGTAGAGGTTGCGACGGGGGGTGCGGAGCGCGTCCATCCAGTCGGGCGGGAGGAATTCGGGTCTGCCGTCCGCTGCGATGCGGACGGTCCAGTCACCCTGGTGAAGGAGCCGGTGATGGTGGCCGCACAGCAGAACCGCGTTGCTCAGCGTCGTCGTGCCGCCGTCGGCCCAGTGGCGGACGTGGTGACCATCGCACCATCGCGGCGGCCGGTCGCAGCCGGGGAAGGCGCACCCACCGTCGCGCAGCACCAACGCGCGCCGCAGGGGACCGGTGAAGAGCCGGCGCTGACGCCCGACGTCCAGGATCTGGCTGTTGCCACCCAACACGACCGGCAGCACGGCCGAGTCGCAGGCCAGGCGCCGGACCGCGCCCGGCGTAAGGCGCGCACCGGTCTCCAGGGTGCCCGCGCCCACGTCGTTGACCAGCGCGTCGAGCGACATGGTGACCACCAGTTGCGGCCGATCTCCGCCGTTGTCGGGTAGGTGGCCGGTGCGCAGTGCCAGCCGGCAGATCTCGCCGAGTGCGTCCGCCCGGCGTTGGCCGGGACTGCGGTCGTCGTGCTCACCGGCTGGGGCACAGAGCGGATCGATGGCCTCGCGCAGCAGGCTCGCGGTCTCGGTGTCGAGGTTTCCGGTGAGGCGGACCTGCCCGTCCTTCGGCTCGGAGAGGGTGACGTGCCGGCGAGTCTCCGCCCGTTCGGTGGCCCGGTCGAGGGCCGCCAGCTCGGCCTGGTCGGCCAGATCCGGCGCGACGTGCGTGAGGACGCGCTCCCCGAGGCGACTCAGGATGGTCGGATCAAAGCGATCGGCCCAGGAGATCAACAGCTCGGTGGCCTTGTCTGTTACCTCCGGCCCGGCCGCGACCGGCAGGGCCGCGACCGTCTCCGCGACCACCCGGCCCTGCTCCACGGTGAGGCTGCCGTCGAGCAGAGCGTCGCGCACCGTTGGCGGCGCGGCGTCGATGGTGGCGGCGAGCTGGACCATCTGCCGGGCCGACCGGCCGGATAGCCGCAGCCGCTCCCGCAGCCAGACGGCGGTGGACGATGCTCCCTGGGCGACGGCGAGACCACGAGCGTCCAGCTCGCGCACCAGAGCGAGCTGGACGGTCGCCAGACGCTGCGTCACCACGTGCGCCGCATCGAGGGACGTGAGCAGCTCATCGTCGGAGAGAGCCCACAGCGCGGCTTCGGCGCAGTCGTCGACAGCACCCGCCGCCTGCGTCAACGCCCTCAACATGGAACGACAGTAGAACACCCGTACGACACTTTCGGCCGTCGAGCGGGCCGACCATGCGGCCGTCATCCGCCAGGGCGGCGGTGGTGGACGCATGTGCTTCGTCGTGCAGCCGGGCCGGATGCGGTCCGCGGTCGCGGCGGCGCGGAACGCCAGGCTGGTGGCGGCTCGGCCGGACGGCCAGGATCATGGGGGCATGACCGAGGCCCGTCCCGAGCCGCGTCGGAAGACGATCAGCGATCCGCAGGTGATGCGGGCGTTGGCCCATCCGGCCCGGATCGCGATCATCGAATACCTGAGTAGCCGCGAGGGTGGCGGAACCGCCACCGAGTGCGCGGAAATCGCCGGGCTGTCGCCGAGCGCCACCAGCTATCACCTACGGGCCCTGGCGAAGTTCGGCCTGGTCGAGCAGGCGCCCAGCAGGGGCGACGCGCGCGAGCGGGTGTGGCGTACGCCGGGTGTCAGCTGGCTGGTCGACGCGGGCCGCGAGGCTGGTCCGGAGGCGCGCGCGGCCGAGCAAGCGCTGGTGGAGGCGCACGCCGCTCGTGCGATGGAGCGGACCCGGGACTGGTTGCGGCGCGCCGGTGATGAGCCCGCCGAGTGGTACGACGTGGCGCTGTTCAACGACACGCTGCTGCTGCTCACGGCAGACGAGTTGGCCGATCTGAACGAGGCGGTCATGACGCTGCTCAGGCCGTACCACCCTCGACGGCGCACCGCCGCGCCGCCTGGTGCTCGTTCCGTCGCTGTTCAGTACCGGACGGTGCCGCTGGCGTAGCGGGGGGTTGTGTCGATCAGTTGTGAAGGATTATTTTCGAAGTATGTCCTTCACAACTGAGGCATCGCGCTGGTCGGACGTGTGGCTCGCCAGCGCGGCCCGCGGCACCACGGTCGGTGGCGACTTTCTCGCCGCCACCGCGCTCGCGCTGGCCCTGCAGGGCGCGGGTGCCGGCGGACTGGCCGTGTCGGGACTACTGCTCGCGGCCACTCTGCCCCTGGTGGTGCTGGCCCCGCTCGCCGGACGGCTCGCCGATCGGGTGGACAGTCGTACCCTGCTGGTGACCATCGGGTCGGCGCAGGCCGCGATCTGCGTGCTACTCGCCGTCGCCGACGACCCGATCGTGGTCGTGGTCCTCGTCGCGCTGCTCGCCTGCGGGCTCGCGGTCACCCAGCCCTGCCTGGCGGCGCTGCTCCCGGCGATGGTCCGCCCGGCCGACCTGCCACGCGCGAGCGCGATCAGCCAGACCGCCGTCTCCCTCGGCGCGCTCGGCGGCCCGGTGCTGGCCGGCCTGCTGGTGGGGCAGTTCGGCACCCGCGTACCGCTGCTGGTCGACGCCGCGACCTACCTCGCGCTCGTGGTCGCGGGCCTGCTGCTGCGGACCCGTCGCGGCGGCCGACGGCCCACCGCGGACCAGGCCGGCCGTGTGGACCAGGCCGGCCGTGTGGACCAGGCCGGCCGTGCGGACCAGGCCCGCGCGGGAGGGCAGGGTAGCCGGGTCAATCCGGGTGGTACGGGGCAGGGCTGGCGGCTTCGACGGGATCCGCTGATGCTTGTCATGGTGGTCAGCACCGCCGTGGTGATCGCGGCGATCGGCGGCATCAACGTGATCGAGGTCTTCTTCATTCGGGAGACGCTGAAGGGGTCTGCCACCACGTACGGCCTCGTTGGCGCCGCCTGGATGGCCGGGATGTTGCCCGGCGGCTGGCTGGCGGCGCGGCTCGCGCGCCGGCTCGACGACGCTGCGCTGGTCCGCGGAGTGCTGATCACGCTGGCCGGGTGCAGTTCGATGGTGCTGCTGGCCGCGACGGTGCCAGCGGCGGTTCTGCTGGTGCCACTCTGGCTGGTGGCCGGCGCGGCCAACGGCGCGGAGAACGTCTTCGCGAACCTTCTCACCGCTCGCCGCGTGCCGCCGGGGATGCGCGCCCGGGCGTACGCCAGTTACGGCGCGGCCGTGCAGGGCGGCTCGATGGGCGGTTACCTGATCGGCGGCGCGCTGCTCACCGGTGTCGCGCCCCGGCCACTGATCGCGGGGGCCGGAGCGGCCGGGCTCCTGGTGGTGCTGGTGTTCGTGCCGGTCGTCGCCCGGGCGGTACGCAGGCCGGTACGCGAGCAGTCGGCCGGACCGGGGCGTGACACGACTGCCGGACCGGTACGCCCGCAGTCCACCGGCCCCGAGTGCGAGGAAACGACGGGATCGGAGGCTCTGCGACCGGGTGGGACGGATGCGGGGTTGGCCACTCCGGGCCGGCCCGCCGGGCCCTGACCGGAGGCCGGGGATACGGTCGGGTCATGGCTGAGCGCGTCGCACGCCCGCGGGTCGGGCACATCCAGTTCCTGAACTGCCTGCCCATCTACTGGGGGCTGATGCGCTCGGGCACCCTGCTCGACGTGGACCTGCACAAGGACTCGCCGGACCGGCTGAGCGCGGCGCTGGTCGCCGGCGACCTCGACATCGGCCCCATCACGCTGATGGAGTACCTGAAGCACACCGACGAGCTGCTTCTCCTGCCGGACCTCGCGGTGGGCAGCGACGGGCCGGTGCTCTCGGTCAACATGGTCTCCACCCGTCCCCTCGCCGAGCTGGACGGCGCCCGGGTGGCGCTCGGCTCGACCTCGCGGACCGGGGTCATGCTCGCGCAGTTGTTGCTCGCCGAGCGGTACGGCGTGCGGCCCGACTACTTCCGCTGCCCTCCGGACCTGACCCAGATGCTGCTGGAAGCCGACGCCGGGGTGCTGATCGGGGATGTGGCGCTTCGGGCCTACCACGAGGCGCCGTTGCGGGGCCTCACCGTGACCGACCTCGGACAGGCCTGGCGGGAATGGAGCGGGCTGCCGATGGTCTTCGCCGTCTGGGCGGTCCGCCGCGACTTCGCCGCCGCACACCCGGGCCTGGTCAAGGAGGTGCACGAGGCGTTCCTTCGCTCGCGCGACCTCTGCCTCTCGGAGCTGGATCAGGTCGCCGAGGCGGCAGCGCGCTGGGAGGCGTTCGACGCCGCGACGCTGGCCACGTACTTCCGGATCCTGGACTTCTCGCTCGGCGAGCGGCAGGTCGCCGGGCTGCGCGAGTTCGCCCGGCGGGTAGCCGCGCTCGGCGAGGTCCCGGCGCTGCCCGACGGTGGCCCGGAGTTCTTCGCCGGCTGAGCAGCCGGCCGAGCCGACCGCCGCGACGAGCCGCGCCTGCGCCGAGCCGACCGCCCCGAGCGCCGAGGCGCGCCGACCAACAGCGGTCGGCGCGTGATCAGGTGCCGGGGCGCAGCAGTGCCTCGGTGATCTTCTCGCAGTTCTTCATGCCGTAGTCGTAGCCCATGCCGATCGGGTACTTGACCATCACGCCCATCGTCCAGGTGTCCCCGATGGCCAGGCAGTTGATGTGCATCTCCTGCTCCGCGGTCCGGTCGATCCACCCGTTCTTGATGGCGATCTGCTTCTGCTCGGCGGCCGGGAACGCCTTGCGGATGCCGAAGTCACCGGCGCCGCGGACGAGCTTCATCTCGTTGAGCAGCCACTTGGTCCACTTCGGGCCGGCGGCGGTGCCGGTGGCGATGCAGTTGCCCAGGCGGGCGGTGTCGCGGGGGGAGAGGGCCGTGCGGGACCACCCCTTGTCGGGGGCGACGCTGCTGTCGGTCAGCTTGCACATGGAAATCAGTCGTTTGATCGAGGCGTCCCGGCCGACCGAGTTGTAGAACTGCTCGGCCCGCGTGTTGTCGCTGTCCCGGATGATCCGGGTGGCGTCGGCGAGCTTCGCGTCGCTCGGCGTCTGGCCGGCGTCGGCGGCGCGACGCAGGTAGTCGGCGACGATCCAGGATTTAATCATCGAGGCGGTGGTGCTGGTCTCGCCCATGTTCTTCGAACCGATGATCTTTCCGGTCCGGCGGTCGAGCACGCTCCAGGAGTACCAGCCCTGAATGTCGAGGTTGAGGTCCTTGGCCTGGAACGGCAGCGGCGCCAACGAGGGGCTCGGGCTCGGCGACGGTGGGGACGGCTGACGGGCACTGCGGTCGGTGGCCGCTCCGGTGGACCGGTCGCTGGTCGTCGCCTCGGAGTCACCCCACTTGGCGGCCGCGGACGACTCGAACGGCGACCCGGGCAGGAGGCGTAGCGACACCAGCACCAGCCCGATGAGGATGACCGCGACAGCGATCAGGCGCAGCGGCGAGGTCTCGCCCGCACCGCGCCGGTCGGCCCGCCGGTTGCCGGCCATCAGAGCTTTCCGACCGGCTGCTGCGGCACCTTGAGCGCGGCACCCGGCTGTGGGGTGACCAGTTGGGTGGCCACGCTGGCGCAGACCTGCGCGCCGTAGTCCAGACCGTTCTTGATCGGGTAACGCAGCATCACCGCGAGACTCCACTTCCCGTTGACGGCGAGGCAGTTGACGTGCCAGTTGCCGTCGTAGTTGATCGCGGTCCACCCGTTCTTGATGCTGACCGGCCCCTGCGCGGTGATCGACTTGGGCAGACCGTTGATGATCCCCCAGCGGCCACCGCCGGACTTGAGCTTCTGGTCCTTGGCTGCGGTGGTGCCCTTGACTTGGCTCATCTCGCTGAGCACCCACTTCGTCCACTTGGGGCCGGCGGCCTTGCCGTCGGCGATGCAGTCACCGAGCCGGACGGCGTCCCGCGGGGACATGCGGGTGAAGCTCCACCAACCCTCGTACTTCGGGACGTTGCCGCGCTTGGTGTCGGTCAGACCGCAGATGCTGATCGCGCGCTTGACGACCGGCCCGGGTTGCCCGCCGGGCGGCACGGCGTACGAGCCGCCGGCGGCCTTGTAGACCGCGTTGGCCGCGTCGTCGTCGCTGTTGCGGATGGCGAGGCTGGCCGCCTTCTTCAGGTTCGCCGGCGGTTCCCGGTCCTTGAGCTGCCGCAGATAGTCCGAGACGATCCACGCCTTGAGCATCGATTCCGTGGAGCTGGTCGAGGCCATGTTCGACGAGCCGGAGATCTTGCCGGTCTGCCGGTCCATCAACGCCCACGAGAAAAACTCGCCCTTGAAGCTCACCGACACCCGGCCGGCGGCCAGCGTGGGCGGTGGCGGCGGAGTGGGCGCGGGCGCGGCGACGCTGGCGCCGCCACCGCCGCCTCCACCACCGCTGTCGTCGGTGGAGAGTCGGGCGTACGCGGTGGGGACCAGCAGGACGCCACCGAGAAGAACCGCCACGATGGCGAACACCATGGTCACGCGAGATCGCATGAGTTGGGTGAGCTCCAGATGTCAGGGCCGGGGGGACCGGCTTCGTTGTCCGGGGCGACCGGTGCGTGCGCCAAGGCCGGGGGCGGTGGCCTCTGTGGAGACGGCGTGGGGGCAGCCGATCGTGTGACCGGCAGAAGTCTACGTCCGGACGGGCCGGGCACCAGGGTCCGACACCAGGCAACGTGCGACATCGGTGGAAAATCACGCTGGTCTGCGGCTTCTGGGGGGTTTCATCTTCTTCCCGTGACCCAAGTCATAGGAGGCTGAGTCACGATCCGTAGCCAGGAACTGCCCATCGGTGACGGAACGTCATTCGGGTTTCCTGTTACACCCCCTGGTGCATCAGGGCGCAAGCTGTAACACTTGTCCACATGTATGGCAACGACTTCTCCGCCCCTGGCGACGCACCGGACGACGCGCCCGGCGCGGGCCTGCTCGGCGAGGTCGAGGCCGCCGAGGCGGAGCTGCGTGCCGCCGCCGCGCGCGAGCGCCGCGGCGGTCCCGCACCGGACGAGGACCTGGCCGCGTACTTCACCGAGGTGGTCGACGCGGAGCAGAAGATCGAGCCGCGCGACTGGATGCCCGAGGCGTACCGCCGGACGTTGATCCGGCAGATCGCCCAGCACGCCCACTCCGAGATCATCGGCATGCAGCCGGAGGGCAACTGGATCAGTCGGGCGCCCTCGCTCAAGCGCAAGGCGATCCTGCTGGCCAAGGTCCAGGACGAGGCGGGCCACGGTCTCTACCTCTACGCGGCCGCCGAGACCCTCGGCATCAGTCGCGACGAACTGGTCCAGCTGCTGCTCGACGGTAAGCAGAAGTACAGCTCGATCTTCAACTACCCCACGTTGACCTGGGCGGACGTGGGCGCGATCGGCTGGCTGGTGGACGGCGCGGCGATCGTCAACCAGGTGCCGCTGTGCCGGTGCTCCTACGGCCCGTACGCGCGGGCGATGATCCGGGTCTGCAAGGAGGAGTCGTTCCACCAGCGCCAGGGCTACGAGATCCTGCACACCCTGGCGCACGGCACCCCGGCACAGAAGGCCATGGCCCAGGACGCGGTGGACCGCTGGTGGTACCCGTCGCTGGCCATGTTCGGCCCGCCGGACGGCGACTCCACCCACTCCGCCCAGTCGATGGCCTGGAAGATCAAGCGCTTCTCCAACGACGACCTGCGCCAACGCTTCGTCGACATGTGCGTCCAGCAGGCGGAGATCCTCGGGCTGCGCATTCCCGATGACGACCTGCGCTGGAACGAGGAACGGCAGGCGTACGACTACAGCCAGCCCGACTACGACGAGCTGATGCAGGTCATCAAGGGCAACGGGCCGTGCAACCGGGAGCGGATGGCGCACCGCCGGGCCGCCCACGCCGACGGCGCATGGGTACGCGAGGCCGCCGCGGCGTACGCCGCCAAGCGAGCGGACAAGAGGGAGAAGGTGGCCGCGTGAGCAACGAGCACTCGCCTCTGTGGGAGGTCTTCGTGCGGGCGCGGCGCGGGCTGTCGCACACCCACGTCGGCAGCCTGCACGCCCCGGACGCCGAGCTGGCCCTGCGCAACGCCCGCGACCTCTACACCCGCCGACAGGAGGGCGTGTCGATCTGGGTGGTGCCGGCGGGCGCGATCACCGCGTCCAGCCCGGACGAGAAGGACGCCTTCTTCGACCCGGCCGCCGACAAGGTCTACCGCCATCCCACCTTCTACGAGGTGCCGGACGGGGTGGCACACCTGTGAGCGGGCCGTTCGGCTTCGCCCTCGCCCTCGGCGACGACGCGCTGATCGCCGCGCAGCGGCTGGCCGAGTGGACGACCCGCGCGCCGGAGATGGAAGAGGACATCGCGCTCGCCAACATCGCCCTCGACCAGCTCGGCGCGGCCCGGCTGCTGCTGTCGTACGCGGGTGAGCTGGAGGCGGCAGGTCGGGACGAGGACGCGCTGGCGTATCTGCGTGACGACCGCGAGTTCCGCAACGTGCTGCTGGTCGAGCTGCCCAACGGCGACTTCGCGGTGACCATGGCGAAGCTGTTCTTCCTGGCGGCGTACCAGTTGCCGCTCTACACCGCGCTCGCGTCCTGCCCGGACGAGCGGCTGGCCGCCATCGGCGCGAAGGCGCGCAAGGAGTCGGCGTACCACCTGGACCACGGCGCGCTGTGGGTCAAGCGGCTCGGCGACGGCACCGAGGAGTCGCACCGCCGGATGCAGGAGGCCGTCGACCACGTCTGGCCGTACACCCACGAGCTGTTCGCCGCGGACCCGGCAGCGCCGGTCGACCCGGCGGGCCTGCGGGCGGCGTTCGACGAGACCGTCGGCCCGGTGCTGGCCGAGGCGACGCTCACCCGCCCGGAGCGCGGCTGGGCTCCGACGGGCGGGCGGGCCGGCGTGCACACCGAGCACCTGTCCTACCTGCTGGCCGAGATGCAGGTGCTGCACCGCGCCCACCCCGGGGCGCAGTGGTGACCGACGCGCGAATGGCGGCGGCGAGCGTGGTGGACCCGGAGATCCGGGTGATCACCATCGACGAGCTGGGGATCCTGCGCGCGGTCGAGGAGGACCGGGCCAGTGGCCGGGTCACCGTCACCATCACCCCGACGTACACGGGCTGCCCCGCCATGGACGTGATCCGGGCCGACGTCCGGCGCGCGCTGGCCACGGCCGGTTATCCGGACGCCGAGGTGCGGACGGTCTACAGCCCAGCGTGGAGCACCGACTGGATCTCCGATGTCGGGCGGGCCAAGCTGGCCGCCGCCGGGATCGCCCCGCCGTCGCCGGCGCCCGCCCCCGGCGTGGTGGCGCTGACCCTCGCGGTCCGCTGCCCGCTCTGCGGCTCGCCGGAGACCGAGCAGGTCAGCCGGTTCGGCTCGACCGCGTGCAAGGCGTTGTGGCGCTGCCGTTCCTGCTCCGAACCCTTCGACCACCTGAAGGCGCTGTGACAGTCACCATCTCCCGGCCGGTCCGCCGCCGGCCGGCCTTCCACCCGCTGCCGGTCGCCGCCGTCGACCGGCTCACCGACGACTCGGTCGCGGTCACCTTCGCCGTACCGGAGGAGTTGCGGGAGGCGTTCGCGTTCCGCGCCGGTCAGCACCTCACCGTGCGGCGGGTGACCGACGACGGCGACGACGTGCGCCGGTCGTACTCCATCTGCTCCACCCCTGACGACCTGGCCCGGCACGGCCGGCTGCGGATCGGGGTGCGGGAGATCCCCGGCGGCGCGTTCTCGGCGTTCGCCTGCGGCGCGCTGCGCCGCGGCGACACCGTCGAGGTGATGACGCCGCTGGGCACCTTCACCACGGCGTTCGCGGCGGACCGGGTGCGCCACTACGGCGCGGTCGTCGCCGGCTCCGGCATCACCCCGGTGCTCGCGCTCGTCGGGACGGCCCTGGCCGTCGAGCCGGCCAGCACCTTCACCCTGGTGTACGGCAACCGCACGGCCAACCGGGTCATGTTCGCCGAGGAGCTGGCCGACCTGAAGGACCGCTACCCCACCCGGCTGCACCTGGTGCACGTGCTGTCCCGGGAGCAGGGTGAGTCGCCGCTGCTCTCCGGGCGGATCGACGCCGAACGACTGGAACGCCTGCTGGGCACCATCGTGCCGGGCGAGGTCATCGAGGAGTGGTTCCTCTGCGGCCCGTACGGCATGGTGGTCGACGCCCGGGACGTGCTGACCGCGCGCGGGCTGCCGGAGTCGGCGGTGCACACCGAGCTGTTCCACGTCGACGCGCCACCGGAGCCGGTGGCCCGCCCCGTCGACCAGCCGGGCACCGGTTCGGACGTCACCATCGTGCTGGACGGTCGGTCGTCGAGCTTCACGATGGGCCGCGAGGAGCGGGTGCTGGACGCCGCGCTCAAGGTGCGCGGCGAGCTGCCGTACGCCTGCAAGGGCGGCGTCTGCTCGACCTGCAAGGCGAAGGTCGTCGACGGGGCGGTCACGATGGCCCGCAACTACGCCCTGGAGCCCGACGAGCTGGCCGCCGGCTACGTGCTGACCTGCCAGTCCAGTCCGACCACCGACAGGCTCACGGTCGACTACGACGCCTGACGGCCGACTCGCGGACCGTGTGGCGTGCCGGACGGTCCACGGTCGATACCGAGCCTGTCGAGCTGCCCCAAAGATGGGGCAGTCAGGACGGCCGCACGGTGGGCTGGCCCCCGGCCCGGGGGGTGCGCAGCGCATCACAGCCGTCAGCACCCGTCCGGGAGAGGGCGCGGGGCGGGCGTAGGCTCGGAGGCGTGACGGTGAGCCGGGAGATCGACGACATCCTGCAGCGTGGCGCGGACGGCGGGCGGATCACGCCCGAGGAGGCTCTGCTGCTCTACACCGAGGCGCCCTTCCACGCCCTGGGCGAGGCGGCGGACGCGGTGCGCCGGCGGCGCTACCCGGACAACATCGTCACCTACCTGATCGATCGCAACATCAACTACACGAACGTCTGTGTGACGGCGTGCAAGTTCTGCGCGTTCTACCGGGCGCCGAAGCACGCCGAGGGGTGGACCCACCCGACGGAGGAGATCCTGCGTCGCTGCGGCGAGGCGGTCGAGCTGGGCGCGACCCAGGTGATGCTCCAGGGCGGCCACCACCCGGACTACGGCGTCGAGTACTACGAGGAGCTGTTCTCCTCGGTCAAGCAGGCGTACCCGCAGCTGGTCATCCACTCGATCGGCCCGAGCGAGATCCTGCACATGGCCAAGGTCTCCGGCGTGAGCCTGGACGAGGCCATCGCCCGGATCAAGGCCGCCGGCCTGGACTCGATCGCCGGCGCCGGTGCGGAGATGCTGCCCGAGCGCCCGCGCAGGGCCATCGCCCCGCTCAAGGAGTCGGGT
This sequence comes from Micromonospora sp. NPDC005237, assembly GCF_040607775.1. Classification (NCBI taxonomy): domain Bacteria; kingdom Bacillati; phylum Actinomycetota; class Actinomycetes; order Micromonosporales; family Micromonosporaceae; genus Micromonospora; species Micromonospora sp. NPDC005237. The sequence continues at coordinate 541,749 of NZ_JBEXHJ010000002.1, forward strand.
GAGCGCTGGCTGGAGGTCATGGAGCTGGCCCACCGGCAGGGCGTCGAGTCGACCGCGACCATGATGATGGGCACCGGTGAGACGCACGCCGAGCGGATCGAGCACCTGCGGATGATCCGCGATGTGCAGGACCGCACCCGTGGGTTCCGGTCGTTCATCCCGTGGACGTACCAGCCGGAGAACAACCACCTCAAGGGTCGCACCCAGGCGACCACGCTGGAGTACCTGCGCCTGGTCGCGGTGGCCCGGCTCTTCTTCGAGACCGTGCCGCACCTGCAGGCGTCCTGGCTGACCACCGGCAAGGACGTCGGGCAGTTGTCGCTGCACATGGGCGTGGACGACCTCGGCTCGATCATGTTGGAGGAGAACGTCATCTCCTCGGCCGGCGCCCGCCACCGCTCCAACCTGCACGAGCTGATCGGGATGATCCGCTCCGCCGACCGGATCCCGGCCCAGCGGGACACCCTCTACAACCGTTTGGCGGTGCACCACACGCCGGCCGACGACCCGACCGACGAGCGGGTGGTCTCGCACTTCTCCTCGATCGCGCTGCCCGGCGGCGGCGCGGGGCGCTCGCTGCCGCTGGTCGAGGTCAACTGAGGTCGATCCCGCCCCGACCGTTCGGCTGACCGGGGATCATGCTCCCGCCCGGCAACGGCGGCGGTACGGGTGGTCCCCGCCGTCGCACCGTCAGGCTGCCCGCCACGGGGGTGGTGGAGATGATTGGCGGCCGCTACCGTCCCGCCTCGTATCCGTCGTCACCGCGGGTGGCACGGATCGCTGGAATCGGCCCGACCGCCCGGGTGACGGTGATCTGATGGGCTGGTCAGGGAGTGTCCTCCATCGGCCCATGAGGGTCGTTCATATAACGCACGGCGGTACGGGCGGGATGGGTGACCATTCCGCCCGTATCGTGTGCCGGGTCCAGTCCGGACGGTTGAAATTCGTCCGCCGCGCTGGCGGGGGAGATCGACCTCCGATAACGTCCGCTCGGTCCCACAACCATTCATTCTCTTCTTCCCTACACCCCCGGGGGACTGATGACAGCCTTCCACCGCTCGACGCTGGCTCGTGTCGGCGTCGTGGCACTGCTCGCTGCCGGTGGCCTGGCCACCGTTGCCGCCCCGGCGCAGGCCGCCGACCAGGCTGACCTGGCCCTGGTGCCCCTCAGCTACGAGTTGGCCCAGGGCGTCAAGGCGGCCAAGGCGAAGCCGTTCAAGTTTCAGGTCGACAACACCCGCAGCTCGGTCGACGCCAAGGACGTCCGGGTCACCGTGGAGACGAAGGGCCTGAAGAACCGCAAGGTCGGCGTGCTCACCCCGGTCGGGTGCGACCTCACCGGCACGACCTTCACCTGCCTGCTCGGCGATCTGGCGGCCGGCACCACCGAGGACTTCGGCATCCCGCTCTTCTCGACCGGCGGTCGCGGTGACGCCGGCACGCTGGTGGTCACCATCAGCTCGGCCACCGCCGACCCCAACCCGCGTGACAACACGGTGCGGCACGACATCACCGTCGCCAAGCCCGGTTACGACCTGACCTCCTGGGTGCAGGACGTCTACGCCGACGTGGCGGTGGACGGCGACGAGGCGGGCGAGTCCGGCCTCAAGCCGGTCAAGCGGGGCGAGACCGCGCCGCTGGACTGGGCGGTCTACAACGACGGCAGCCGCAAGGCGACCGGCGTGGCGTACGGGATCACCCTCCCGGCCGGCGTCACCTTCGCCGAGCTGCCGGAGAGCTGCGTCGAGCAGCCGCTGGGTGGGTTCGCGAACGCGTACTGCGAGGACACCGGCGTGGTGCTGAAGCCGGGGCAGTTCTACACCGCCGACGTGCGGGTGAAGGTCGGCGCGGACGTGACCGAGCCGGTGCTCCGACCCGGTTTCGTCTGGGCCGCCGGCCTGGAGGCCGCTGAGGGCAGCCCCGAGGAGCAGCCGCAGGTGGCCTCCAGCGCGCAGCGGCGGGCGTTCACCGAGACCGACGAGGTGGACAACACCGCGCAGTTCGACGTCTTCGTCGACCTGAGCGCGCAGCCGACCCCGACGCCGACGGCCACCCCGACGGCGACTCCGACGCCGGGCGGCACGACGACGCCGGGCACGACCACGTCGCCGACCACCGGTGGCGGTGGTTCCGGTGGCGGTGGGTTGCCGGTGACCGGTGTGCAGGCCGGCCTGATCGGCGGCATCGGCGGTCTGATCCTGCTCGCGGGTGGGGCGCTGCTGGTGCTCTCCCGCCGGCGCAAGGTCGTCCTGGTCGCCCCGGGCGACGAGACCTCGACCGACTGACGTCGGCACGATCTGAGAGATAGGCACGATCTGACGTAGGCACGACGCGAGGGCGGGGTGGGCGACCACTCCGCCCTTTCGCCTGCCGGGCCGCGCGGCCGTCCGCCACCGCCGGCCGCGTCGACGCTCCCGGTTGCCATGGGGTACGCGGACCCAGCGGTCGAGGGCTTGAGCGTGGCTGGCAGAGTGGAGCGGGTGAGCCGTACACCGCAGGGCCAGCGCGCCAGCCTGGACAAGCAACCGCACGAGGTCGCCGCGATGTTCGACGGCGTGGCCGAGCGCTACGACCTGACCAACACGGTGCTCTCCTTCGGGCAGGACCGCTCCTGGCGTCGGGCCACCCGCGCGGCGCTCGGGCTGCGGCCGGGCGAGCGGGTGCTCGATGTGGGCGCGGGCACCGGCGTCTCGACGCGCGAGCTGGCCCAGTCCGGGGCGTACGCGGTCGGGGTCGACCTGTCGCTGGGCATGCTGTACGCGGGCAAGCGGGTTCGTCCCGAGGTGCCGCTGCTGGCCGGGGACGCGCTGCGACTGCCGTTCGCCGACGCGAGCTTCGACGCGGTGACCATCTCCTTCGCGCTGCGCAACGTCAACGACACCGACGCGGCCCTGCGCGAGCTGGCCCGGGTCACCCGGCCGGGTGGACGGCTTGTGGTGTGCGAGTTCAGCACCCCGGTCAACCCGGCCTTCCGGACGGTCTACCTGTCGTACCTGATGCGGTCGCTGCCGGTGGTCGCCCGCGCGGTGTCCAGCAACCCCGAGGCGTACGTCTACCTGGCGGAGTCGGTCCGGGCCTGGCCGGACCAGGCCGCGCTGGCCGGGCGGGTCGCCGCGGCCGGGTGGGGTCGAGTGGCGTGGCGCAACCTGACCGGCGGCGTGGTCGCGCTGCACCGGGGGATCCGCGAGTAGCGCGGAGACGCCGCGACGCCGCGACGCGTTTCAGGAATATCCGACTTTAGTCCACTTTGCCCCGTACGCTCGTCCGCATGACCGGAGCAGACCGGGCGGACCCGGTGGCCGCCACCGACGATGACGCGGCCGAACTCATCGCGCAGCTGCGCGCGTTGGCCGGCGCGGATCCGGCGGACGTCCGGCAGGTGGTCGCCGAGGTGCTGGCCGCGCTGGACCGGGCGGCCGGTGGCGCGCTGCGGGAGCATCTGCCGGAGGCGATCCGGGTCGACGCGGGCCTGGACGCCTCCCGATCGGCCTGACACTCGCCTGCTGTGGACGGTCGCCGGCTGTCACATCGGCGAGTTAGGTACCCCTGATCCTGCGCAGGTATGACGCCGGTCATACACTCGTCCCGTCTGGCTTGTGAAGCATTTCACGAGCGTGCGGGAGGAGGCGCGAATGACCGCGGTGGAACACGACGCCGACGTCATCGTCGTTGGCGCCGGTCCCGGTGGATCGGCTACTGCGTACCACCTGGCCCGGCACGGCGTACGGGTGTTGGTGTTGGAGAAGACCGAGTTTCCCCGGGAGAAGGTCTGCGGCGACGGGCTGACCCCGCGCGCGGTGCGCCAGCTCATCCGGATGGGCGTGGACACTTCGCCCGAGGCCGGCTGGCTGCACAACCGCGGCCTGCGGGTGATCGGCGGCGGCGTACGCCTGGAACTGGACTGGCCCGAGCTGGCCAGCTTCCCCAACTACGGCCTGGTCCGCACCCGACTGGACTTCGACGATCTGCTCGCCCAGCGGGCGGTCGCGGCCGGCGCCAAACTGCGGACCAACGTCAACGTGCTGGGCCCGGTGCTCGACGGCGACGGCCGGGTGACCGGCGTCGAGGCGGAGGTGGGGCCCGGCAAGGAGCCCGCCACCTTCCATGCCCCGCTGGTCGTGGCGGCCGACGGGGTCTCCGGTCGGTTCCCGCTCGCGCTCGGGCTGGCCAAGCGGGAGGACCGGCCGATCGGCGTGGCCGTCCGCCGCTACTACCACTCCCCGGTCAAGCACGACGACGACTACCTGGAGTCGTGGCTGGAGCTGCGCAGCAAGGACAGCGGCGACAACCTGCTGCCCGGGTACGGCTGGATCTTCGGGCTCGGTGACGGGCGGGTCAACGTCGGCCTCGGCGTGCTCAACTCGTCGTCCGCGTTCGGCAAGACCAACTACCGCCGGCTGCTCACCGACTGGCTGGCCAACACGCCCGCCGACTGGGGCATGACCGACGAGGCCAACGCCGACGGTCCGATCCTCGGCGCCGCGCTGCCGATGGGCTTCAACCGGGTGCCGCACTACACCCGCGGGGTTCTGCTCGTCGGCGACTCCGGCGGGATGGTCAACCCGTTCAACGGCGAGGGCATCGCGTACGCCATGGAGTCCGGCGAGCTGGCCGCGGAGGTGGCGGTGCAGGCCCTCGCGCGTCCCGCCGGGCCGGAGCGCGAGCGGGCCCTGATGGCGTACCCGAACGAGCTGAAGGCCCGGCTCGGTGGCTACTACCGGCTGGGCGGCATCTTCGTGAAGCTGATCGGCCGTCCGGAGATCATGCGGATCGCCACCAAGCACGGCATGCCCCACCCGACGCTGATGCGTTTCGTTCTCAAGTTGTTGGCCAATCTGACCGACCCCCGAGGCGGGGACGCGATGGACCGGGTCATCAACGCAATGACGAAAGCCGCGCCAGCCGTCTAGAGCGACGGCATCGGTGCTGGTCACAGCCCCGACGCCGACAAAGATCGACCCCCGCCGGCAGCCACCGCGAGGGACGTGAATAGTGTGATTTTCGTCAAGCACCGAGGGCAGGGAAGGACGAGCAGGAGAAAACGATGTCGCTCTCGCCTTACGCACCGATCATCGGGCTGTTCGCCCTCGCCGCGGCGTTCTCGCTGTTCTCTGTCGGCGCCGCCCGCTTCGCTGGTCCCCGTCGATACAACAAGGCCAAACTCGAGGCTTACGAGTGCGGCATCGAGCCCAGCCCTCAGCCGGTCGGCGGCGGGCGGTTCCCGATCAAGTTCTACCTGACGGCGATGCTCTTCATCGTCTTCGACATCGAGATCATCTTCCTCTACCCCTGGGCGGTCTCGTTCGACGCTCTGCCGATCTTCGGCTTCGTGGAGATGGTCCTGTTCATCGTCGCGGTCTTCGTCGCGTACGCCTATGTGTGGCGGCGCGGCGGCCTGGACTGGGACTGAGGAAGGAACGTCAGATGGGCATCGAGGAGAAGCTCCCCGCCGGCGTCCTGCTCACCTCGGTGGAGAAGCTGGTCAACTGGTCCCGGAAGTCGTCCGTGTGGGGCGCCACCTTTGGCCTGGCCTGCTGCGCGATCGAGATGATGGCCGCCGGTGGTCCGCACTACGACATGGGCCGCTGGGGCATGGAGGTCTTCCGGGCCTCGCCCCGGCAGGCCGACCTGATGATCGTGGCCGGCCGGGTGAGCCAGAAGATGGCACCGGTGCTGCGCCAGATCTACGACCAGATGGCCGAGCCCCGCTGGGTGCTCTCCATGGGCGTCTGCGCCAGCAGCGGCGGCATGTTCAACAACTACGCGATCGTGCAGGGCGTCGACCACGTCGTGCCGGTCGACATGTACCTGCCCGGCTGCCCGCCCCGGCCGGAGATGCTCATCGACGCGATCCTCAAGCTCCGCGAGAAGATCATGTATGAGCCGCTGGGCCCGAACGGTCGCAAGATGCTGGCGGCCCGCCAGGAGCGCGGCGACGTTCCGGTCGTGCCGTACGGCTCCATGCCGTCCTCGTACCGCAACGACAAGGCCCGGCGTGCCGAGTGGACCCAGGCGGTCCGCGAGGGGCGCGAGGAGCAGTTGCGGATCGAGAACTGGATGAACGCCCAGAACCACCTTCACGCGCACAGGGGCCCGAAGTGACCGCACCGAACGACAGGAACAACGACGGGGGTGTGCCGGTGCCGGTCACCCCGGCCGGCGCCAGCGGCACCGCCCCGGCCGAGTACCCGCCGTCCAGCCCGGCGGGGCGCGGCATGTTCGGCAACCAGGGCACCGGCGACGTGTCCGGCTACGGCGGCCTGGTCCGCCAGCGCCAGCCCATCGAGGAGGCGCCCCGGCCGTACGGGGGCTACTTCGACGAGGTCCGCGACGCCCTCGAAGAGGCGTACCCGGCCTTCGGCGACGCGATCGAGAAGGTGGTCGTCGACCGGGGTGAGTTGACCCTGCACGTCCGCCCGGAGCGGATCGCCGAGGTCTGCCAGGTGCTGCGCGACGACCTGGCGCTGCGCTTCGAGCTGTGCTCCTCGGTGTCCGGGGTGGACTACCTCGGCGCCGACGAGCGCCGGCTGCACGTGGTCTACCTGCTCACCTCGATGACCTACCGGCGCCGGATCCGGCTGGAGGCCGCGGTCTCCGTCGAGTCGCCGCACCTGCCCAGCGTCACCGCCATCTACCCGACGGCGGACTGGCAGGAGCGGGAGGCGTACGACATGTTCGGCATCGTCTTCGACGGCCACCCCAACCTGACCCGGATCCTCATGCCGGACGACTGGGAGGGCCACCCGCAGCGCAAGGACTACCCGCTCGGTGGCGTGCCGGTCGAGTACAAGGGCGCCGAGATCCCGCCGCCGGACCGCAGGAGGTCGTACCAGTGACCACGTCGAACTACGCGACCGAACGCGAGACCACCGAGGGCAGGGTCTTCACCGTCACCGGTGGGGACTGGGACACGGTCGTCTCGGGCACCGACCCGATCAACGACGAGCGGATCGTGGTCAACATGGGTCCGCAGCACCCGTCCACGCACGGGGTGCTGCGGCTGATCCTGGAGCTGGAGGGCGAGACGGTCCGCGAGGCCCGCTCGGTCGTCGGCTACCTGCACACCGGCATCGAGAAGAACCTCGAGTACCGCAACTGGGTCCAGGGTTCGACGTTCGTGACCCGGATGGACTACCTCGCGCCGATCTTCAACGAGACGGGTTACGCGCTGGCGGTCGAGAAGCTGCTCGGCATCACCGACGACGTCACCGAGCGCGCCACCACCATCCGCGTGCTGATGATGGAGCTCAACCGGATCTCGTCGCACCTGGTCTGGCTGGCCACCACCGGCATGGAGCTGGGCGCGATCTCGATCATGCTGTACGGCTTCCGCGAGCGGGAGTACATCCTCGACATCTTCGAGACCATCACCGGCCTGCGGATGAACCACGCGTACGTCCGGCCGGGTGGTGTCGCGCAGGACGTGCCGGACGAGGCGATCGTCAAGATCCGCGAGTTCCTGAAGATGATGCCGAAGAAGCTCAAGGAGTACGAGGACCTCCTCTCCGGTCAGCCGATCTGGATCGAACGGACGAAGAACGTCGCGGTGCTGGACGTGACCGGCTGCGTGGCGCTCGGCATCACCGGTCCGGTGCTGCGCTCGGCCGGGCTCGCCTGGGACCTGCGCAAGACCATGCCGTACTGCGGCTACGAGACGTACGAGTTCGACGTGCCGACCCACCCCGACGGTGACGTGTGGGGCCGCTACCAGGTGCGGCTCGCCGAGATCCGCGAGTCGATGAAGCTGGTCGAGCAGGCGTTGGACCGGCTGCGGCCGGGCCCGGTGATGGTCGCCGACCGCAAGATCGCGTGGCCCGCGCAGCTCGCCATCGGCGTCGACGGCATGGGCAACTCGCTGGAGCACGTCGCGAAGATCATGGGTCAGTCGATGGAGTCGCTGATCCACCACTTCAAGCTGGTGACCGAGGGCTTCCGGGTCCCGCCCGGCCAGGTGTACGTCGGCATCGAGTCGCCGCGCGGCGAGTTGGGCGTACACGCGGTCTCCGACGGCGGCACCCGGCCGTACCGGGTGCACTACCGGGAGCCGAGCTTCGTCAACCTCCAGGCCCTCCCGGCGATGGCCGAGGGTGGCCTCATCGCCGACGTGATCGCCGGCGGCGCCTCGCTGGACCCCGTGATGGGTGGGTGTGACCGATGACGACGACGTTCACCGAAGAGACGCGGGAGCGGGCACGCGAGATCATCGCCCGTTACCCGGCGGACCGGTCCCGCTCGGCGCTGCTGCCGCTGCTGCACCTGGTCCAGGCGGAGGAGGGGTACGTCTCCCCGGCCGGGGTCACGTTCTGCGCCGAGGTGCTCGGGCTGAACAAGGCCCAGGTCGGCGCGGTGGCCACCTTCTACACGATGTACAAGCGCAAGCCCACCGGTGACTTCCTGGTCAGCGTCTGCACCAACACGATGTGCAACGTGCTGGGCGGCCAGGAGGTCTACGACACCCTCGTCGAGCACCTGGGTGTCGGGCACGACGAGACGACCGCGGACGGCACGATCACGCTGGAGCACGCCGAGTGCCTGGCGGCCTGCGACTACGGCCCGGTGATGACCGTCAACTACGACTTCTTCGACCGGGTGGATCCGTCCACGGCGGTCGGCGTGGTCGACGAGCTGCGCGCCGGTGGCCGACCGATGCCGACGCGCGGCGCGCGGCTCTGCACGCTCAAGGAGATGGCGGTGCAGCTCGCCGGTTTCGCCGACGAGCGCGACGGCGCGGTCGCCGACGGCGGGCCGGGCGAGCCGACCCTGCGCGGTCTGCGGCTGGCGCAGGAGCACAACGTCTCGGTGCCGGGCTTCGACCCGAACACCCCGATCCGCAGCAAGGCCGAGGCCGACAAGGCCGCCGCCGAGGCGAAGGCGAAGGCGGAGGCCGCCAAGCCAGCGCCCGCCGAGGCCAGCGCGGCACCGGTCAAGGGTGGCGACGGGGCGTCCGCCCCGACCGGGGTCGCCGAGCCGGCGAAGCCGGAGGCCGCGACCGGCAGCACCGCACCCGACGTGAAGGCACCGGACGGCAAGTCGCCGCAGGTGCGTACCGCCGAGACCCGGCAGCCGGACGCGGGCACGGCGGTGCCGGACGCTCCCGGCACCAAGGTTCCGGTGGACGGCACCGGCACCGCGCCCGAAGCTGGCGACGCACGGTCGGCCGAGGCCGCCGGCACGGCGGCCAACCCACCGGCCGGCGACGGCAAGCCCGCCGGCGACGACGCCGGGGCGCAGGAGCGCAACCTCACCGAAGCGAAGGCCGGAACGGACGCCGACGGCGCCGAATCGGCCGACGCGAGCGAAACGGGGGCCCAGAAGTGACCACTCCCCGCCCGGAGACGCTGGCCAAGCTGACGCCGGTGCTGACCAAGCGCTGGCTGTCGCCGGACGCCTGGCGGATCGGCACGTACGAGCAGCTCGACGGCTACGCCGCGCTGCGCAAGGCGCTCAAGGCCCACCCGGACGACCTGATCCAGCTGATCAAGGACTCCGGGCTGCGCGGTCGGGGTGGCGCCGGCTTCCCCACCGGCCTCAAGTGGGGCTTCATCCCGCAGGGCGACGGCAAGCCGCACTACCTGGTGGTCAACGCCGACGAGGGCGAGCCGGGCACCTGCAAGGACCTGCCGCTGATGACCCACGACCCGCACGCGCTGGTCGAGGGCGTGATCATCGCGTCGTACGCGATCCGGGCCAGCCGCGCGTACATCTACATCCGGGGCGAGGCGGTGCACGCCGCGCGCCGGCTGCGCAACGCGGTCCAGGAGGCGTACGACAAGGGCTACCTGGGCCGGAACATCCTGCGCAGCGGCTACGACCTGGAGCTGGTGGTGCACTCCGGCGCGGGGGCGTACATCTGCGGCGAGGAGACGGCGCTGCTGGATTCGCTGGAGGGGTTCCGGGGTCAGCCCCGGCTGCGCCCGCCGTTCCCGGCCACCCACGGCCTGTACGCGAGCCCGACGGTGGTGAACAACGTCGGCACCATCGCCAGCGTGCCGCCGATCGTGCTCGGTGGGGCCGACTGGTGGAAGACCATGGGCACCGAGAAGTCCTCCGGGCCGATGATCTACTCGCTCTCCGGCCGCATCAACAACCCGGGCCAGTACGAGTGCTCGATGGGCGTCACGCTGCGCGAACTGCTGGAGCTGGCCGGTGGCATGCAGCCGGGCCACAACCTGAAGTTCTGGACCCCGGGCGGATCGTCCACCCCGCTGCTCGCCGCCGAGCACCTGGACGTGCCACTGGACTTCGAGGGGGTGGCGGCGGCCGGCTCGATCCTCGGCACCACGGCCACCCAGATCTTCTCCGACCAGGACTGCCCGGTCTACGCGACGTACCGGTGGCTGGAGTTCTACCACCACGAGTCGTGCGGCAAGTGCACCCCGTGCCGCGAGGGCAACTACTGGATGGTCCGGGTCTACCGGCGGATCCTCTCGGGTCAGGGCACCCACGAGGACCTGGACACCCTGCTGGACACCTGCGACAACATCCTCGGCCGCTCGTTCTGCGGCCTCGGTGACGGCGCGACCAGCTCGGTGACCTCGTCGCTGAAGTACTTCAAGCAGGACTACCTCGACTACATCGAGGGACGTACCGCACCCAAGCTGTCGGAGAAGACCCTGGTAGGGGCGCACTGATGACCGACGTAGCCAAGCAGACCGAAACCGTCACCCTCACCATCGACGGCGTCGAGGTCACCGCCCCGAAGGGGACGCTGCTGATCCGGGTCGCCGAGCAGATGGGCACCGAGATCCCCCGGTTCTGCGACCACCCGCTGCTGGCCCCGGCCGGCGCGTGCCGCCAGTGCCTGGTCGAGGTGGAAGGGCAGCGCAAGCCGGTCGCCTCCTGCACCCAGACCGTCGCCGACGGCATGGTGGTCCGCACCCAGCTCACCTCGCCTGTCGCTCAGAAGGCGCAGGAGGGGGTGATGGAGCTGCTGCTGCTCAACCACCCTCTGGACTGCCCCATGTGTGACAAGGGCGGCGAGTGCCCCCTGCAGAACCAGGCGATGTCCACCGGCCGCACCGACTCGCGCTTCCACGAGCACAAGCGGGAGTACGAGAAGCCGATGGCGATCAGCAGCCAGGTGCTGCTGGACCGCGAGCGCTGCGTGCTCTGCCAGCGGTGCACCCGTTTCTCTGAGGAGATCGCCGGCGACAAGTTCATCGACCTGATGGGCCGGTCGTCCGCCGAGGAGATCAACATCTACCGGGACGACGCGTACGGCGAGCAGGGCGACGCCGGAGACGTGCCGTTCAACTCCTACTTCTCCGGCAACACCGTGCAGATCTGCCCGGTGGGCGCCCTGACCGGCGCCCAGTACCGGTTCCGGGCCCGCCCGTTCGACCTGGTGTCCAGCCCGAGCGTCTGCGAGCACTGCTCGGCCGGCTGCGGGCAGCGCACCGACTGGCGGCGCGGCAAGGTGCTGCGCCGGCTCGCCGGTGACGAGCCGGCGGTGAACGAGGAGTGGAACTGCGACAAGGGCCGCTGGGGTTTCCAGTACACCCGCGCCGCCGACCGCCTGACCAACCCGCTGGTCCGCGACGAGCACACCGGTGAGCTGCGGGAGGCGTCCTGGAGTGAGGCGCTGACCAGGGCCGCCGAGGGGCTGCACGCGGCCCGCGAGAGCGGCCAGGGCACGGCGGTGCTCACCGGCGGTCGGCTGACCGTCGAGGACGCCTACGCGTACGCCAAGTTCGCCCGGGTCGCGCTGAACACCAACGACATCGACTTCCGGGCCCGCCCGGTCTCCCGCGAGGAGGCCGACTTCCTGGCCAGCTCGGTCGCCGGGGTCACCGACGTCACCTACACCGACGTGGAGAACGCGCCGGCGGTGGTGCTGGTCGGCCTGGAGCCGGAGGAGGAGTGCCCGATCCTCTTCCTGCGGCTGCGCAAGGCGTACCTCAAGAAGACCCTGACGGTGTACGCGCTGGCGCCGTTCGCCACCCGCGGCCTGGAGAAGCTCGGTGCCAAGCTGGCCCGGGTCGTGCCGGGCGAGGAGGCCAGCGTGCTCGCCGAGCACGCCACGGTCACCGAGGCGCTCAGCGCCCCGGGCGCGATCCTCATCGTCGGTGAGCGGCTGGCCAGCGTGCCGGGTGGGCTCTCCGCCGCGGCGGACGTGGCTCGCCGTACCGGAGCGAAGCTGGCCTGGGTGCCGCGGCGCGCGGGTGACCGCGGCGCGGTCGACGCCGGCTGCCTGCCCAACCTGCTCCCCGGTGGCCGGCTGGTCACCGAGCCGGCCGCGCGGGCCGAGCTCGGCGAGGCGTGGGACATCCCGGCCGGGGTGATCCCGAGCCAGGCCGGTCGGGACACCGACGGCATCCTGGCGGCGGCCGCCAACGGGCAGCTCGGTGCGCTGGTGGTCGGCGGTGTCGACCCGGCCGACCTGGCCGACCCGCGGCTGGCCGAGACCGCTCTGGACGCGGTGCCGTTCCTGGTCAGCCTGGAACTGCGCGCGAGCGCGGTGACCCGGCGGGCCGACGTGGTGCTGCCGGTGGCCCCGGTGGTCGAGAAGGCCGGCAGCTTCCTGGACTGGGAGGGTCGCCTGCGTCCGTTCGAGGCGGTGCTGAACACCGCCGCGATGACCGACGGCCGGGTGCTCGACGCGCTGGCCGCGCTGCTCGACGTGCGGCTCGGCACCGCCGACGTGCCGAGTGTGCGTCGGGAGCTGGGCTCGCTGCCGGCCACGCGCACGTCCCGGCCGTCCGCGCCGTCGGTGTCGCCGGGGACGGTGCCGCACCCGCGTGCCGGGGAGGCCGTGCTGGCGACCTGGCACCAGCTGGTCGACCTCGGCACCCTGACCGACGGCGACGAGCACCTCGCCGGCACCGCCCGCCCGCCGGTCGTCCGGCTGGGTAAGGGCACCGCCGAGGCACTCGGTGTGGCCGACGGGGACGCGGTCACGGTGGGCACCGACCGCGGGGCGCTGACCCTGCCGGCGGAGCTGACCGAGATGCCGGACGGCGTCGTCTGGCTGCCGACCAACTCACCCGGTTCGACCGTGCGGCGCAGCCTCGGGGCGACGTCCGGCGCGGTCGTCCGGATCTCCGTTCCCGCACCGAGCGCGACCGTTCCGGCCGGGCGGGTCGCGGCGGACGAGGCCGGTCTTCCGGGTCCGCTCCTCAACACTGGTGGTAACCCGTGAGTGCGAGGAGTGAACGAGCGCAGCGAGTGAGCCCCGCAGTCGCGAACGAAAGGTGGGCACAGTGACTCCGTCACTCCTGGCCCAGGACCCGACGCTGGCCGACTTCGGTCGGGATCCGTGGTGGCTGGTCCTTGGCAAGATCGTCTTCGCGTTCGCCTTCGGCCTGCTGGCCACCCTGCTCGGTGTCTGGTTCGAGCGGCGCGTGGTGGGCTACATGCAGGTGCGGCCCGGCCCCAACCAGGTCGGCCCGTTCGGCCTGCTGCAGACCCTCGCCGACGGCCTCAAGATGGCCTTCAAGGAGGACATCCTGCCGAAGGCGGCCGACAAGGTCGTCTACTTCTTCGCCCCGACGATCTCGGTGATCTGCGCGGTCACCGCGCTGTCGGTGGTGCCGTTCGGCCCGATGGTGAGCATCGCCGGTCACCACACGCCGTTGCAGGTCACCGACGTGCCGGTGGCGGTGCTGCTGCTGCTGGCCTGCTCCTCGATGGGCGTCTACGGCATCGTGCTGGGCGGGTGGGCCTCCGGCTCGACGTACCCGCTGCTCGGCGGCCTGCGGTCGAGCGCCCAGATGATCTCCTACGAGGTCGCCATGGGGCTCTCCATCGTGGCCGTCTTCATGACCGCCGGCACGATGAGCACCAGCGGGATCGTCGCCGCGCAGGGCGACGCCACCCGGCTGACCCTCTTCGGCACCGAGATCCCGGCCCCGGGCTGGTACGCGATCCTGCTGCTGCCCAGCTTCGTCATCTTCTTCATCGCCACCGTCGGCGAGACCAACCGGGCGCCGTTCGACCTGCCCGAGGCCGAGTCCGAGCTGGTCGCCGGCTTCATGACGGAGTACAGCTCGCTGAAGTTCGCGCTCTTCATGCTCAGCGAGTACGTCGCCATGGTGACCATGTCCGCGGTCACCACCACGCTGTTCCTCGGCGGCTGGCGGGCGCCGTGGCCGATCACGCTCTGGGAGGGCGCCAACTCCGGTTGGTGGCCGATGCTCTGGTTCTTCGGCAAGGTGATCGCGCTGGTCTTCGTCTTCGTGTGGCTGCGTGGCACGCTGCCCCGGCTGCGCTACGACCAGTTCATGCGCTTCGGCTGGAAGGTGCTGCTGCCGATCAACCTGGTCTGGATCCTGGTCCTGTCGGGCCTGCGCTCCATCGAGGACTGGGACTCGCGCGGCAAGCTGATCGCGGTCGGCATCCCGGCCGGCGTGCTGTTGCTCGCCACCCTGTTCTGGCCGAGTCGTCGCCCGCAGCCCAAGCCGACCGCGCAGGAGCAGGTGGACAGCCGGCCGTACGGGAGCTTCCCGCTGCCACCGATGGATCTACAGGTACCACCGAGCCCGCGTATCACGCGCGTGGTCGCCGAGCGGGAGCCGGCCAACATCGTCGCCGGCTCGGACTCCAGGGAGGTGTGACGTGGGCGCGATCACCGGAACGTTCAAGGGATTCGGTGTCACCTTCTCGCACATGTTCAGGAAGGTCGTCACGACCGACTATCCGTTCAAGCCGCCGGTGTCGGCGCCGCGCTACCACGGGCGGCACATCCTCAACCGGCATCCGGACGGCCTGGAGAAGTGCATCGGCTGCGAGCTGTGCGCCTGGGCCTGCCCGGCGGACGCGATCTACGTCGAGGGCGGCGACAACACCGACGAGCAGCGCTTCTCGCCCGGTGAGCGGTACGCCAGCACCTACCAGATCAACTACGCGCGGTGCATCTTCTGCGGGCTCTGCATCGAGGCCTGCCCGACCCGTTCGCTCACCATGAGCAACGAGTACGAGCTGGCCCGGGACAACCGGCAGGACCTGATCTTCACGAAGGAGCAGCTGCTCGCTCCGCTGCTCGAGGGCATGGAGCAGCCGCCGCACCCGATGCGCCTGGGTGACAGCGAGAAGGACTACTACGTCGGCGCGCTGGACAACCCGGGCACGTCCGCCGGTGCCGAGACGTCCCCCATGGGCCCCGGCCGCTACCAGGTCGAGGAGCACCCCGGCGTGACGTTCCCGGGCGCCGAGCAGGCCGCCCAGCGCGCGGCGGCCGGCAAGGGAGAGGGAGCATGACCACGTCTACGGTGCTGGCCGCGGCGGGCGGGGTGTCCGGCGGCGAGGAGGTCACCTTCTGGATCCTCGCGCCGCTCGCGCTCATCGGCGCGATCGGGATGGTGGCGGCCCGCAACGCGGTGCACTCGGCGCTCTGGCTGGTGCTCACGATGCTCTGCCTGGGCGTGTTCTACGTACTCCAGGCCGGGCCGTTCATCGGCATGGTGCAGATCATCGTCTACACCGGCGCGATCATGATGCTCTTCCTGTTCGTGCTGATGCTGGTGGGCAGGGACGCCTCCGACTCGTTGATCGAGACGCTGCGCGGTCAGCGCGTCGCCGCGATCCTGCTGGGGCTCGGCTTCGCCGGCCTGGTCGGCACCGCCGTCTACAACGCCATGGACAAGACCACGGCGGTCGGCCTGGACCAGGCCAACGCCGAAGGCAACGTGCAGGGCATCGCCCGGCTGCTGTTCACCAAGTACGTCTTCGCGTTCGAGCTGACCTCGGCGCTGCTGATCACCGCGGCGGTCGGCGCCATGGTGCTCGCGCACGTCGAGCGGCGCAAGCAGGACAAGGTCGACCAGCCGTCGACGATGCGGGCGCGCTTCGCGCCGGGCAACTACCCCGGCCCCAAGCCGGGCCCCGGCGTCTTCGCCACCTCCTCCTCGGTGGCCACCCCGGCGCGGCTGCCGGACGGGCGGCTCACCGAGCGGAGCACGCCGGACATCCTGCCGGTCCGCGAGCTGACCGCGCAGGAGACCACGCTGAAGGGGACCGACCAGTGACGCCCAATCATTACCTCGTGCTGGCGGCGGTGCTGTTCACCATCGGCGCGTCCGGGGTGCTCATCCGGCGCAACGCGATCGTGCTGTTCATGTGTGTCGAGCTGATGCTCAACGCGGCCAACCTGACGCTGGTCACCTTCAGCCGGATCAACGGTGACCTCAACGGCCAGATCATGGCGTTCTTCGTGATGGTGGTGGCCGCGGCCGAGGTCGTCGTCGGCCTCGCGATCATCATGTCCATCTTCCGGACCCGGCGCTCGGCGAGTGTCGACGACGCCAACCTGCTCAAGTACTAAGGGGCAAGCGAGTGGAAGAGACTGTGCAGTACGCAGAGGCCACGGGCTTGCTCGGCAGCGTCTGGCTGCTGGTGGCGATCCCGCTGGTCAGCGCGGCCATCCTGCTGCTGCTCGGCCGGCGGGCCGACCGCTGGGGGCACTGGTTGGGCGTCGCGGCCATCGGCGCCGCGTTCGTGCTCGGGCTGGCGTCCTTCTTCCAGCTGCGCGGCCTGGAGAACAAGTCGGCCGAGCTGAGCCTCTGGGACTTCATCGCGGTCGGTGATCTGCGGGTCGACTTCGGCCTGCTGTTCGACCCGCTGGCCGCGGTCTTCGTCCTGCTTATCACCGGCGTCGGGTTCCTGATCCACCTGTACGCCGTCGAGTACATGGCGCACGACGCGGGTCGCCGCCGGTTCTTCGCGTACTTCAACCTGTTCGTCGCGGCCATGCTGCTGCTGGTGCTCGGCAACAACTACGTGATGCTGTACTTCGGCTGGGAGGGCGTCGGTCTGGCGTCGTACCTGCTGATCTCCTTCTGGTACGGGCGGCCGAGCGCCGCCACGGCCGGCAAGAAGGCGTTCCTGATGAACCGGGTCGGCGACACCGGCCTCGCCATCGGCATCTTCATCATGTTCGCGACCCTGGGCACCACCCAGTACGACGAGGTGTTCAACGGTGTCGGCGCGTTGACCGGCACCACCGTGCTGGTGCTCGGCCTGCTGCTGCTGCTCGGTGCGGCCGGCAAGTCCGGCCAGTTCCCGCTACAGGCGTGGCTGCCGGACGCGATGGAGGGCCCCACTCCGGTGTCGGCGCTCATCCACGCCGCCACCATGGTCACCGCCGGTGTCTACCTGATCGCCCGGTCCAACCCGATCTTCTCCGCCAACTCGACGCTCCAGCTCGTGGTGGTCAGCGTCGGCGCGCTCACCCTGCTGATGGGTTGCGTCATCGGCGCGGCGAAGGACGACATCAAGCGGGTGCTGGCCTGGTCGACGGTCAGCCAGATCGGCTACATGTTCCTCGGCGTCGGCCTGGGCGGTGGCGCGTACGCGCTGGCCATCGTGCACCTGCTGGCGCACGGCTTCTTCAAGGCCAACATGTTCCTGGGCGCCGGCTCGGTCATGCACGGGATGAAGGACCAGGTGGACATCCGCCGCTTCGGTGGGCTGTCGACGTACATGAAGGTCACCTGGCTGACGTTCATGATGGGCTGGCTGGCCATCATCGGCATGTTCCCGTTCTCCGGCTTCTTCTCGAAGGAGCCGATCATCGTGGCCGCCTTCGAGCGGGAGGACTGGACCGCCTGGCTCTTCGGCGGGGCGGCGCTGCTCGGCGCCGGACTGACCGCGTTCTACATGACCCGGCTGTTCGTGCTCACCTTCCACGGCCCGAAGCGGTGGACCGAGGACATCGAGCACCCGCACGAGTCGCCGAGGCTGATGACCATCCCGCTGATCCTGCTGGCGGTCGGCTCGGTCGGCGCCGGTTTCCTGCTCTCCACGTCCGTTCCGGACTGGCTGACGGCGACCGCCGGGCTGGGCGGCGAGCACGCGGAGCACGAGGCGGTCCTCGCGCACGGCGTGATCACCGCGCTCTCGCTGCTGGTGACGGTGCTCGGCGCCGGGCTGGCCTGGTTCCTGTTCCGGGCCGGTACGGCCACCGCGCCGCAGCCGGCCGGGGTGCTGGTCACCGCCGCCCGGCGCAACCTCTACACCGACGCGGTCAACGAGGCGGTCTTCGAGAAGCCGGGCATCTTCCTCACCCGGGCGCTGGTTTTCCTCGACAACCGGGGCATCGACGGGCTGGTCAACGGGCTCGCCGCCGGCGTCGGCGGCGGTTCGGGCCGGCTCCGGCGGCTGCAGACCGGTTTCGTCCGCTCGTACGCCACCTCGATCCTGGCCGGTGCGCTGCTGGTGATGGCGGCGTTCCTGGCGGTGCAGGCGGGGTGGTTGGCGTGATCGACCTGAATACGCCCGCCCCCGCCGGCGGACCACGCATCCACGACGGAGGTAAGGCCGCATAATGTCCAACTTCCCGTTCCTCTCGGTGCTCACCGTGGCGCCGCTGGTGGGCGCCCTGGTGGTGGCCTTCCTGCCGCGCCACCGGCCGGAGCTGGCCAAGCAGGTGGCGTTCGTCTGGTCGCTGCTGGTGCTGGTGCTCTCGGTGGTGATGTGGGTCAGCTTCAACGCGGGCGGTGACCGGTTCCAGTTCCGGGAGTCGTACTCCTGGATCCCGAACTGGGGCGTCAGCTTCACCTTCGCCGCCGACGGCATCGCGCTGGTGATGCTCATGCTGATCGCGGTGCTGGTGCCGCTGGTGATCCTGGCCTCCTGGCACGACGCGGAGTCCTCCAAGCGGTCCATCCCGGTCTACTTCGCGCTGCTGCTGATCCTCGAGAGCACGATGATCGGCGTCTTCGCCGCCGCCGACGTCTTCCTGTTCTACGTGTTCTTCGAGGTCATGCTGGTGCCGATGTACTTCCTGATCGGCAGCTACGGCGGCCACCAGCGGCAGTACGCGGCGGTGAAGTTCTTCCTCTACTCGCTGGTCGGCGGTCTGTTCATGCTGGCCGCGGTGATCGGCCTCTGGGTGGTCGGCGGGAAGACCTTCGACTGGCAGGCGCTGTCGCAGGTGGACATCAGCACCGGCACCGAGCGGTGGCTGTTCCTCGGCTTCTTCCTCGCGTTCGCCATCAAGGCCCCGTTCTTCCCGTTCCACACCTGGCTGCCGGACGCCGGTGGCGCCGCCCCGGCGGGTGCCGCCGCGCTGCTGGTCGGTGTGCTGGACAAGGTCGGCACGTTCGGGATCCTGCGCTACTGCCTGCCGCTGTTCCCGGAGGCGTCGAAGTGGTTCGCGCCGTGGGCGCTGGCGCTGGGCGTCATCGGCATCATCTACGCGGCGCTGCTGGCGGTCGGCCAGAACGACCTCAAGCGGCTCGTGTCGTACACGTCGATCGCGCACTTCGGGTTCATCGGGGTGGGTATCTTCGCCTTCACCACGCAGGCCGGTACGGGCGCGGTGCTCTACATGCTCAACCACGGTCTGGCCACCGGCCTGCTGTTCCTGGTGGTCGGCATGCTGATCTCCCGGCGTGGCTCGTCGTTGATCAGTGACTTCGGCGGCGCCGGCAAGCTGGTCCCGGTGCTCGCCGGTGTGCTGTTCTTCGCCGGTCTCGCCTCGCTCGCGCTGCCCGGCACCGCGCCGTTCATCTCCGAGTTCCTGGTGCTGATCGGCACGTTCACGGTGAACAAGCCGGTGGCGGTCATCGCCACGGTCGGCATCATCCTGGCGGCGGCGTACGTGCTGTGGATGGTGCAGCGCACCACGCAGGGCACGCTCAATCCGGCGCTGACCGAGGTCGACGGGATGCGCCGGGACCTCAACCTGCGCGAGAAGGTCGTGGTCGCCCCGCTGGTCGCGCTGATCGTCCTGCTCGGCTTCTATCCCAAGCCGGTCACCGATGTGATCAACCCGGCCGTCCAGGCGACCATGGACGACATCGGCAGAACCGACCCGGCCCCGTCCGTGGGCGGCACCGTCCAGGAGGCGGCAAAGTGACCGAGTTGAAATTGCCGTCGCTCGACTACGCGGCACTCGCCCCGATCATGATCATGCTGGGCACCGCGTTGCTCGGTGTGCTGGTCGAGGCGTTCGTGCCGCGCCGCTCGCGGCACGTGGTGCAGCTGACGTTGGCGCTGCTGGCCGTCCTCGCCGCGCTGACCATGGTGGTCCTCAACGCCGACGACCGGCTCGTCACGGCCGGTCAGTCCATCGCGGTGGACGGGCCGACGCTCTTCCTCCAGGGCGCCATCCTGGTGCTGGCCGCGATGGCGCTGCTGCTGATCGGTGACCGTTCCGTCGAGCGGGGCGGCGCGTTCGTCGCCCAGGCCGCGGTGACCGCCGAGTCGGCCGACGACCGCAAGCAGGCCGAGGGGCGCAACGGGCTCACCGAGGTGTACCCGCTCGTCACGTTCGCGATCGGCGGCATGCTGATCTTCGTGGCGGCGAACGACCTGCTGACCATGTTCATCGCGCTGGAGGTCTTCTCCCTGCCGCTCTACCTGCTCTGCGCGCTGGCCCGCCGCCGGCGTCTGCTGAGCCAGGAGGCGGCGATGAAGTACTTCCTGCTCGGCGCGTACGCCTCGGCGTTCTTCCTGTTCGGGGTGGCCCTGATCTACGGCTTCACCGCCGGTGTTCCCGGCCGGTCGGCCGGGGTCGACTTCGCCACCGTCAACGCGGCGGTGAGCGAGTCGCCGGCCAGCCCGGTGCTGCTCTTCGCCGGCATGGCGCTGCTCGCCATCGGTCTGCTCTTCAAGGCCGCGGCGGCCCCGTTCCACGTGTGGACACCGGACGTCTACCAGGGTGCGCCGACCCCGGTCACCGGCTTCATGGCCGCCTGCACCAAGGTCGCGGCGTTCGGCGCGCTGCTGCGCGTCTTCCACGTCGCGTTCGAGGGCGGGGGTTGGGACTTCACGCCGGTGCTCGGTGCGGTGGCGGTGCTGACCATGCTGGTCGGCGCGGTGCTCGCGGTCACCCAGACCGACATCAAGCGGCTGCTCGCGTACTCCTCGATCGCCAACGCCGGCTACCTGCTGGTCGGTGTGCTGGCGCCCTCCAAGGTCGGTCTCACCGGCACGATGTTTTACCTGGTCGCGTACGGCTTCTCGGTGCTGGCCGCGTTCGCGGTGGTGACCCTGGTGCGTGACGCCGACGGGGAGGCCACCCACCTGTCCCGCTGGGCCGGGCTGGGGCAGCGCTCGCCGTTCTACGCCGGGCTGTTCACGTTCATCCTGCTGGCGTTCGCCGGTATCCCGCTGACCAGCGGCTTCACCAGCAAGTTCGCGGTCTTCGGGCCGGCGTGGGAGAGCGGGCACGTGTGGCTGGTGGTGGCCGGCGTGCTGACCAGCATGGTGCTGGCGTTCCCGTACCTGCGGGTCGTGGTGATGATGTGGCTGTCCGAGCCGGGCGAGTCCACGCCGACGGTCACCGTGCCGGGCGGCCTCACGTCCGCCGCGCTCATGGTCGGCGTGCTGGCCACCCTCGCGCTGGGTGTCGCCCCTGGTCCACTGCTCGACCTGGCTACCGGAGCCGCAGAATTCGTGCGGTGAGACGTACCTCGGACACCGGGGGCCGGCGCGCGACAGCGTGCCGGCCCCCGCTGCGTATCCCCGACCCGGAGCAGGTCGAACGGGTGTGGCATGGTTGATGGTGTGGTGATTCCGGCTGGCGAGCGTTCAGGTGCCACCGGTTCCGGCGGTCGCCGGGGTCGGGCGAGCACGAGTCAGTTCGGCGCGCTCGGCCTCCATCTTGCCGATCCCCGCGTCGAGGCGTCCGTGCTGGGGCTGCTGGACGCGGTCGAGGTCGAGCTGCGGGCCAGTGTGGCCAGCGCCGACCCGTTCGTCACCGAGGCGGCCCGGCACCTCCTGGAGGCCGGCGGAAAGCGGTTCCGGCCGCTGCTGGTGGCGCTCGGCGCTCAGTTCGGCGATCCGTCGGGCGCGCAGGTGGTCCCGGCGGCCGTGGTGATGGAGCTCACCCACCTGGCCACCCTCTACCACGACGACGTGATGGACGAGGCCGCCGTGCGGCGGGGCGCACCGAGCGCCAACTCGCGTTGGACCAACTCGGTCGCCATCCTGGTCGGCGACTACCTCTTCGCCCGCGCCGCGGACATCGCGGCCGATCTGGGCCCCGAGGCCGTCAGGTTGCAGGCGCGTACCTTCGCCCGCCTGGTGCACGGTCAGATCGCGGAGACGGTGGGTCCGCGCGCCGGGGAGGACCCGGTCGCGCACTACCTGAGCGTGATCGCCGAGAAGACCGGATCGCTGATCGCCACGTCGGTCCGGTTCGGCGGCATGTTCGGCGGCGCCCCGGCCGAGCAGGTCGAGGCCCTCGCCGGCTACGGCGAGACGATCGGCGTCGCGTTCCAGCTCACCGACGACCTGCTGGACATCGCTTCCGAGTCGGTGCAGTCGGGCAAGACGCCCGGTACGGACCTGCGCGAGGGTGTCCCGACGCTGCCGGTGCTCTACGCCCGTGCGGCCGACGACTCCGACGCCGCGTCGGTGCGGCTACGGGAGATCCTGGCGACCGGCCCGTTGACCGACGACGCGCTGCACGCCGAGGCCCTGGGGCTGCTCCGGGAGAGCCCGGCGCTCAAGCGCGCCCGGGAGACCGTACGCAGCTACGCCGAGGACGCCCGCGCGCGCCTGGCCCCGCTCCCCGCGAGCGCGTCACGCCAGGCGCTGGAATCGCTCTGCGACTACATCGCCGACCGCACCAGCTAACCCCCACCCCCACCCCCACCCGGCACTCGGTTGATCATGAAGTTATTGCCCCGACACGCCGTCTGATCGGGCAATAACTTCATGATCACGCGGGGTTGGGGCGGGTGGCGGTCAGGAGGCGGCTGCCCATCAGCATGAGGGCGGCGGCGAGCAGCATCGCCACCGCCGCCGTGGCCCACATGGCCGGGTAGCCGAAGTGGGCGGCGAGCGGGCCGAGGCTCAACGGGCCGAGGCAGCCGCCCGCGTACACCCCGGTCTGCGTGATCGAAGTGGCGGCGGCCGGGGCCTGCGGGTGCAGCCGGACCACCGCGAAGTTCATGAGGCCGGGCCACGCCCAGCCCAGGCCGAAGCCGAGCACCACGCCGGCCACCAACGGCACCGGGCCGGCCACCGCGAGCAGACCGAGCCCGGTCGCCCCGACCACCAGCATCGCGGCGATGAGCGCGACGTGACCGCTGGCCCGGCGGTCGGCCAGTCCGCCGGCGCCCACCCGGGCGGCCACGCAGACCGCGCTGCCCAGGGTCAGGGTGAGGCCGGCGAGGCCCGGCGAGAGACCCCGGGCGGCGGCCGAGTCCACCAGGAAGGTGCCCAGCGCGTTGGCCGCGCCCGCCGCCAACGTCGCCGCCGCGCCGAGCACCACCAGCGCCGTCGTGGCCCGGCCCGCGCGCGTCGCGTCGGCCCGTCGGTCCCGGCCGGGCAGCTGCCGGGGTACGGCCGGCAGCGTCGTCAGCGCCGCGACGGCCGCGGCCACGAACGCCCAGCGCCACCCGGCGGTGAGCGCGATGGTGGGCACCGCCGCGCCAGCCAGCAGGGTGGAGACCGGAATGGCCGCCTGCTTGACACCGAACGACAGCCCCTGCCGGTTCGGGGGCACATGCTGGGCCAGTGCGGCGTTGCTGGCCAGTTGGCCGAGGGCGTTGGCGGCGGCGCTGAGCGCCAGCAGGGCGAGCAGCACCTCGTACGAGCGGGCGACCGCCGCCACGGCCAGCATCGACCCGGAGGCCAGCACGATGCCGCAGCGGGCCACCACGGCCGGCCCGTACCGCTCGACGAGCCGGCCGGAGGGCACCGAGGCCAGCGCGCTCACGCCGAAGTAGACGGACACGGCCAGGCCCAGCCCGGCCGGGGAGAACCCGAGGTCCGCTCCCATCTGCACGGCGAGGCCGCCGAGGAGGAAGACGGGCAGTACGCAGGCCACAGTGGTGGCGACGGCACCGGCACTGGCCCGGATCGGGCGGGTCCGGGCGCGGTCTTCAGCGGGGGTGAGGGCGGTGTTGGTCATCGTCCGGCAAACCTACGCGAGTCAGACTCGGACCACTCCCGGTGACCAGTGGCCTACGAGGAGTGGATGGTGATCTGGCATCCTCGACCCGAACAGGCATTTCGCACCCGGCCTGTTTTTCATATGGTGTAAGTCCCCGGCGGCGGAGGTGGTTGTGCGCGACCCCTTGGCAGAACCCTCGGACCTGATCCGCAGCGTGTCCCGAGCACTGCGGGTGCTCGAGTCGGTCGGTCGCGCTCCGAAGGGCCTGACCGTCAAGCAGATCGCCCGACGGTGCGAGCTGACCGTGGCCACCACCTACCACCTGGTCCGCACGCTCGCGTACGAGGGCTACGTGATCCGTCGGGAGGACGGCACGTACATCGTGGGGCTGGAGGTGGCCGACCGTTACCGCGAGCTGGTGACCGCGTTCCGGGGCCCGCCGGTGGTCGGTGAGACGTTGCGCCGGGCCGCCGTGGACACCGGCTACAGCCACTACCTGGGCCGCTTCGTCGGCGGTCAGGTCGCCGTCACGGCGGTGGCCGAGGGGCACCGCTCGCCCTACCTGGAAGACCTGGTCCCCGGCTTCGACGAGGGGGCGCACGCGACCGCCCTCGGCAAGTCCCTGCTCGCCACCCTCACCACCGAGCAGCGTTTCCGCTACCTGCGCGAGTACGGCATGCGCTCGTTCACCACCGCGACGCTGACCACCACCGAGGCGTTCGAGGCCGACCTGGCCGCCGGCGACCGGCGCGGGATGCAGCTGGAGCTGGGGCAGTTCCGCCAGGGTGTGGCCTGCGCGGCGGTGCTCGTCACGCCGGACAAGGACATGGAACGTCGGGTCGTGCTGGCCTGCGCCCTGCCGGCGAGCGAGATGATGACCTCCGCTCGGGTCGTCCGGGCCAAGCTGCTCACCGTCGCCCGCACGGTCGCCGACGGCATCGCCGCCGACCACTGACCCGCCGGATGCCGAGAGGCCCTCTCCCGGGCTGGGAGAGGGCCTCTCGGGGCGGTCCAGCGCCGAACCGCCGGAGCAACGTCAGCGGCCTGCCGGCCGCGGGAGCACCGTCAGCTGCCCACCGGGCCGCCGTCGAGGCGCCAGGTGACCACCACGCCCGGCTTGGCGTAGTCGCCGTCCGGCCAGTTAGAGGCCGGGTTCTCCACCGACGCGCCGGTGATCTCACCCGGGTGCTGCACGGCGACGAAGACCGAGCGGTTGTCGCCGGTGATGAACGGGCCGCAGGTCTCCGCGCCGAGCGGCACGGTGAGGAACTGCTTGAGGTGACCCTTCTCGGGACCCTCGACGGCGGTGGCGAAGAGGCCGTCGTTGCTGCCCAGCGCGTTGCCGTCGGTGGAGATCCACAGGTTGCCGGTGGCGTCGAAGGCGACGTTGTCCGGGCACGAGATCGGGGAGACCTTGGTCTTGTCGTACCCGGCGAAGAAGGTCGACGGGTCGGTCGGGTCGCCGCAGACGATCGGCAGCGACCAGGCGAAGGTCTCCGAGGTGTTGTCGTTGCGGTCCTCGACCAGCTCCAGGATCTGCCCGTGCTTGTTGGCGTTGCGCGGGTTGGCCTCGTCGGCCGCCGCCTTGCCGGCCTTGCCCCGGTCGGTGTTGTTGGTCAGCGCCACGTAGACCTTGCCGGTGAGCAGGCTCGGCTCGACGTCCTCGGGGCGGTCCATCTTGGTCGCGCCGACCTTGTCGCCGGCGAGCCGGGTGAAGGTCAGCACGTCCGCGGCGGTCATCCCGTCGACGAACGAGCGGTTGCCGCTGACCAGCTTGATCCAGCGACCCCGGCCGTTGAACGCGCCGTCGGCGGGGAGTGTGCCCGAACCGTCGATCTCGCCCGCGCTGGTCTGGTCGAGCTGCGCGACGTAGAGCGTGCCGGACTCCAGCAGCGTGAGGTTGTGCTTGCGGGCGGCCCAGGAGTTGCCCTTCAGGAACTTCTTCGCCGAGACGAACTTGTAGAGGTAGTCGAACCGCTCGTCGTCGCCCATGTACGCGACCACGTGCCCGTCCTTGGCGACGATGACGTTCGCGCCCTCGTGCTTGAAGCGGCCCATGGCGGTGTGCTTGCGCGGGCGGCTCTCCGGGTCGAACGGGTCGATCTCGACGACCCAGCCGAACCGGTGCGCCTCGTTGGGGTGCTTGGCCAGGTCGAAGCGCTCGTCGGCGCGCTCCCACTTACGGCTGCCGCTGGGGTAGCGGGACGCGGTGGTGATGCCGTAGCGGTCCAGCTTCGGCTTGAGGTCGGCCGGAGCGGCGTCCGCGCCGACGAAGTACTGGTTGAAGTTCTCCTCGCCGGAGAGCACCGTCCCCCACGGCGTCACGCCACCGGAGCAGTTGTTGAGCGTGCCGACGACCGTACGGCCCTTGGGGTCGGCCGCGGTCTTCAGCCAGGCCGAGCCGGCGGCCGGGCCGGTCAGGTCGAACTTGGTGCTGAGCGCGGTGACCCGCCGGTTGTACGGCCGGCGGCCGTTGTCCACGGGCTTCCACTGCCCGGTGCCGGCGACCCGCTCCAACTCCACCACGGACATACCGTGCGCGGCCATCGCCGTGCGCAGCTGCTCCACGGAGAGCCCGTCCAGGCCGGGGAAGCCGGGGAACATCAGGTCCTCGTTGGTGTACTCGTGGTTGACCACGAGCAGCGCCCGCCTGCCCTGCTTGTCCAGCGGCAGCACCCCGACGAAGTCGTTGTTGTAGCCGAACTGCTTCGACTGGGCGGCGGCGGTCTGGTGGTGCAGATCGAACTCCGGCGCGCCCGGCAGCACCGGGTCGCCCCACTTGATCACCACGGCGTTGTCGTAGCCGTTCGGCACGACCAGGGTGTCCAGCTTGTTCGGCGGGATCGGCTTGAAGGTCAGCGCGCCGCTGCCGACGCCCGTGGCGGGGCGGCCGAAGCCGAAGCCCTCCGGCACGTCCGGGGTGGCGGGGGCCGCGGCGGCGGCGGGGGCCGCGCCGGCCAGCGCGCCGGCCGCCGCGCCACCGAAGCCGAGGACCAGGGCGCCGACCGCGCCGGCCCGGACGACGCCGCGCCGGGAGACCTCCGCGTTCACCACGTCGCCGAAGTACGCGTTGTCCGACGTGTTCGGGACGGGGTGGTCACAGGCGTTGCCGCAGCGGTACAGACAGGTCATGGCGTCACGGGTGCCATGACGGTTACCGGTCAACAGGGGGAGCAGCCGGGGACGGTCGCTCATTTCAGTGGCCTCCAGGAAAGTCGGTGGCACGACAGGCGGCGTACCAGCCGGACGCTAGGAGGACGTGGTGAGCGGTCGTCGGCCGCAATGTGAACCAGGCGTGAACACCTGCGTGGGGACCAGCGGTCTGACCTCGGGCTGAACCGTTCGGCGTGACCGCACGTATTCCCGAGCGGACACACCGCCGGACGCGCGCCGGAAGTGAGGAGACCGCCATCAGCGACCATGACGCCCAACTGCTGCGGGCGCTGCACGACGAGCACGCGGAGGCGCTGTACGCACACGCCCTGCGGCTGGTCAACGGCGATCGGCAGCGGGCCGAGGACCTGGTGCAGGAGACGCTGCTGCGGGCCTGGCGGCACCCCGAGTCCCTCGACCCGCGACGCGGCTCCGTACGCGCCTGGCTGTTCACCACCGCCCGTAACCTGGCCATCGACGCCTGGCGGCGACGGTCCACCCGGGTCGGTGAGGTGTTCACCGACGAGCTGCCCGAGCCGCCCGAGGTGGTCGACGAGGCAGAGCGTGCGGTGGAGGCGTGGACCGTCGCCGAGGCGTTGAACCGTCTCAGCCCCACCCACCGCGAAGTGCTTGTCGAATGCTTCTACCAGGGGCGGTCGGTGGCCGAGGCGGCGTCGCGGCTGGGCGTGCCGCCGGGCACGGTGAAGTCGCGCACCCACTACGCCCTGCGCTCACTACGGTTGGTCCTGGCCGAGATGGGGGTGACGGGATGACTCGGTGCGAGTTCGCGCACGACGACGGCGCGTACGTGCTGGGTGCCCTGGCCCCCGCCGAGCGGGCGGCCTACGAGCGGCACCTCGCCGGCTGCGCCTCCTGCCGGGACGCGGTCGCCGAGATCGCCGTCCTGCCCGGACTGCTCGGTCGCCTCGACCCGGCGGGCCTGGAGCAGTTCCTGCCGCCGCCGTCCCCGCCCCGGGTGCCCGCGCTGCTCGAGGAGGCCCGGAGCCGCCGGCGCCGCGAGCGCGCCGCGACCCGTCGCCGGTACGCCCTCACCACGCTGGCCGCCGCCGCGCTCGCCCTCGTGGTGGGTGTCGGCACGGCTGCGGTGCTGCCCCGACCGGTCGCCCCGCCGGTCACCCCGGGGGCACAGGGCACCCGCCCCGCCCCGCAGGTGTCGATGGTCGCCATGCGGCCGGTGGCCACCGCCGGGCCGGTGCACGCCGAGATCGGGTTGGCCGGCAGCAAGTGGGGCACCGAGGTGACCATGCACTGCGGGTACGACGCGCGGACGAGCTACGGCAAGGCGTACCCGTTCCGGCTGGTGGCGCACGGCCCGAACGGCAGCAGCGAGCAGATCGGCTCCTGGCTGGCGGCCCCCGGCGACGACCTCAGCTTCACCGGCGTCACCCGCTTCACCGACGCCGAGCTGGTCAGCGTGGAACTCCAACGATCCGACGGCACCCCCCTGCTGACGTACGCGGTCCCCTAACCCCGCGCGCCCCATTGCGGTGGGGTGGGTCAGGGGGTTGGGACGGGGCTCGGGAGACGAGGGGTGCTGCGGGACTGGCGGGACTGGCGGGCCTGGCGAATGGCGTCGGCGGTGAAGACCACCAGCGCGAGCCAGACCAGTGCGAAGCCGGCGAGGCGGGCCGGCGGCATCGGCTCGTGAAAGATCAGCACGCCGCAGGCGAGCTGGAGGATCGGCGCCAGGTACTGGATCATGCCGAGGCCGGTCAGTGGCAGCCGGTTGGCGGCCCCGGCGAAGAGCAGCAGCGGGATCGCGGTGGCCGCGCCGGCCAGCACCAGCAGCGCGGTGTGCCCGGCCGAGACGTGCCCGAAGGTCAACCCGCCATGCCGGTGCAGCCAGGCGAGATAGCCCAGCGCGGGCAGCGCCAGCACCGCCGACTCGACGAAGAGCCCCTCGGCGGCGGGCAACCCGAGCTGCTTCTTGATCAGGCCGTAGCCGGCGAAGCTGAACGCCAGGCTCAGGGCCAGCCAGGGCAGCCGGCCGTAGTCGACGGCGAGCACCGCGACGGCCGACGCGCCGATGCCCAGCGCCACCCACTGCGCCGGGCGGAGTCGTTCCCGCAGCACCGTCACCCCGAGCAGCACCACCACGAGGGGGTTGATGAAGTAGCCGAGCGCGGTCTCCACCACCCGGTTGGAGCTGACTCCGTAGATGTAGATGCCCCAGTTGATGGCGATCAGCGCGGACGCGGCGACGATCCCGGCGACCGTCCGGCGGCGGCGTAGCAGCGCCCGCAGGAAGCCGATGTTGCGCAGCGCGCCGAGCAGCAGGGCCACGAAGAGCACCGACCAGACGATCCGGTGGGCCAGGATCTCCAGCGGGCCGGTGGGCCGCAGCAGCTTGAAGTAGAGCGGAAAGAAACCCCAGAGCAGGTACGCACCGATGCCGTAGAGGTATCCCAGGCGGAGTGGCGTCACGCCTCCACCGTAAGGGGTGAACCTCCGCTTTGTTCCTTTCCGGTGATCGGAGTCACCGGTGGCCGCCGGTCGAGCTGCATCCACCGCTCCGGAACGTCCAACGGGGTGAAGCCCACCCGCGCGTACACCTCGTGCGCGTCGTTGGTGGCCAGCAGGATCCGGCGTACGCCCAGCTCGGCCAGGTGGTCGCGCACCGCGCCGGCCAGCCAACCACCCAGCCCGAGGCCCCGAAAGGCCCGGTCGACGTACAAATCGCAGAGCCAGGCGAAGGTGGCGCCGTCGGTGACCACCCGGGCCACCGCCACTTGGCGGCCGTCCCCGGGCCGGTAGACGCCGAACGGCAGTGACCCAGCGAACGCCCGCACGACCGTCTCCCGGTCACGCCCCAGCGCCCAGTACGCGTCGGTGGACAGCCAGTGGTGTATCCGGTCCAGGTCGAGCCGGGCGGGATCGGTGCTGATCAGGTGGCCGTCGGCGCGGGTTAGCGAGAACACGCCTGCGAGGCTAGCCAACCCGACCGGCTCGCAGACCCGCCAATTCCCGAACTCTGGTCGCCGCACCGCCCGGCCCATCGGGAGCCGGGCGGTGCGGGTCGGTGGTGGTCGGTCGCCGGTCAGTCCCGGTCGAGAACGGCGCCGAGGATCCAGGTCACGATGCTCACGAACAGGGCGCCGAGCACGGCGGCCGGCCAGAAGCCGTCCACCGAGAACGGCAGCCCGGCCTGGTCGGCGATCCAGCTGGTGAGCAGGAACAGCAGCCCGTTCACCACAAGCGCGATGAGACCCAGGGTGAGCAGGTAGAAGCCGCAGCCGACGGTCTTGATGACCGGCTGGAGCACCGCGTTGACGACACCGAAGATCACCGCCACCAGGATCAGCGTGGTGACCGTCTCCACGGCCGAGGTCGACTCCAGGTCGATGCCCGGAATGAGCAGTGTGGCCAACCAGAAGGCCAGCGCCGTGGTGGCCAGCCGAATCAGCAACCCTTTCAGAAAACCCATGGCCGGGATCGTGCCACGGACCACTCACCGGCGTAACCCACCGGTTGACCATCCAGGACGATGCGGCCCAGGGCGGGCCCGGCCGCAGCTCGGGTCGGCGCCCCCGTCGGCTCAGCCGCGCGCCGGCCGGCCGATCAGCTGGGCCTCGATCGGGGTGGGGGAGAGCAGCGCCCACCGCAGGGCTCGGCGGTTCACCACCGCCACCATGTCGTCCCGGATCCGGGTGAGCCAGTCGGCCGACCCACCCAGCCCCAGCGCCGCGCCGGCCAGCGCGGCCTCGGCCGCGTGCAGCGGCTGCAGCACCGCCAGGTCGGCGCGGCTCAACGCGTCCACATCGGCCGGGGTCAGCTCGTCGCGCACCACGAGAGTGGCCCGCCACGCCGGCCCCGGCTCGGTCTCGGCCGGCGCCGGCCCGGCGTCGACCACCAGCAGCAACGGCTGGAGCGCGGTGCCCACCGAGTCGGCGACCGGTCGGCCCGGCGGGATCAGCGGGATCGTTCCGCCCGGAGCGCCCACACCTCGCACGAACGGCTCCCAGACACGGGGTCGCGCCGTCTGCACCACCACCAGCGCGCCCAGGGCCATCGCCCGCAGCGCCACCAACTGCGCGGCGCGCACCCCGCCCACCAGCATCACCCGGGTGCTCTCCGGCCGGAACAACCGCACGGTGACCGCACCGCCGTGCCGGTTGGTGCCGACCATCATCCCCGCCTCGCCCAGGGGCAGCTCCCAGTCGTCCAGCGCCACCGCCGATTGCCCCCCGGCGCTGGTGAGCGCCACCGGCAGCGTGCCAGCCAGCCCGGTCAGGTGCGCGCCGTCGAGTCTGCGCAGCGTCCCGCCGACGCCGCTGACCAGTCGGCCCAGCGCGTCGACAGCCACGGTCAGCTCGGCGGTCGACGCGGCGGCCAGGCGTACGGCCAGTTCGGTAGGCGCCGTCCCGGTGCCGGCGGCCGGCGGTGGCCCCACGCAGAGCGACACCGTCGTCGCGGTCGCCGGCAGCGCGAGCAGCCGGGGCACCAGCCGCCGCGCGGCCGGGGCGCCGGTCTGCGGCCAGTCGACCAGCCGGAACGTGGCCTGGACGAGAGCGCCCGAGCGGAGCAGCGGCCACGACTCCCGCACCGGCTGGCCGTCGTGGTGGGCCAGCTCGCCCAGCACGCGCAGCGCCGCCGGTACGCCGAGCGGCCGGGCGGTAAGCGGCCCGAGTCGGCGGACGATCCGGCGTACCGTGCCGGCGAGCGCGCGACGCAGGGCCTCCTGCGTCCACCCGTCCGCCCGCAGCACCCGGACCGCCAGCACCGCCCGCTCCCGCCCGGCGAGCCGTCCGTCGGTGAGCTGCCGGTACGACGTGCCGACGGTGCCACCCGCCGTCGGGACGGGCGCCGGCGTCCCGCTGAGGAGCAGCTGGATCCGCAGCGGCGGGACGTCCGGACCGGGCGTCGGCAGCAGCGCGGCCGGCGCGGGGATCGCTCGGGACGCGTCGCCCAGCAGGTCGCCGGGATCGCCGAGCTCCAGAAGCGCCACCATGCCGCCGGTGTCCTCCAGCACCGCCGCCGGCCCGCCGGACAGCTCCGTCGAGTGGACCACGGCACCGGGTGCGACCAGGGCGAGCAACTCGGCCGGGCCGGGCTGCTGGCCCAGCACACGGCGCCGGGTCACATGCCCGGCGGCGGTGCCCAGCCACTCGAAGAGCCACCGGCCGCGGACCCGGACGCCGGCGACCGCCACGAGGAGCGCCGCCACCAGCAGCGCGGCGACGGTGACCGGCGTGCCCCGGCCCAGCGCGGCGAGGACGACCGCGACGGCGACCTGCCCGGTGACCAGTTGACCCGCGCGGATCCCCGCGCCGCGTCGGCTGAACGCGGCCCACCGGCCGCGAGATCGTCGATCGTGTACGCGATCCCTGGCTGCCCCCGACCCGGGGACGCCGAGGGCGGCCGGCGCGGTGTCGACGGCTACGGTCGCGGTTGCTCCGGTGTCGACACCCGGCGCGGTGCCGACAGACGTGGTTGTTCCGACGGCGGTGGCGCCCGACCCGGCTGTCGGGGCGCTGGCGGCCGGGACCGGGCCCCAACCGGGCCGGCTCGCCGGCTGCGAGCCTCCGGTGGTGATCGGCGACACCGCGCCTCC
This sequence comes from Micromonospora sp. NPDC005237, assembly GCF_040607775.1. Taxonomy (NCBI): domain Bacteria; kingdom Bacillati; phylum Actinomycetota; class Actinomycetes; order Micromonosporales; family Micromonosporaceae; genus Micromonospora; species Micromonospora sp. NPDC005237. The sequence continues at coordinate 574,259 of NZ_JBEXHJ010000002.1, forward strand.
TCGACCAGTTGGGACGTGCCGGGCGGCCGACCGCCCCGGGACTGCCCGTCACGCGCCGCGACGTGGCTGCCGCACATCGTAAGCGACCGATGGCTGCCGTGGTTGTCCACAGGGGAGGCCAGTGGGGTAGCAGAACGGCTACCGGGCCGCTACCGTCAGCCACGAAGTTCATCGCTGACCCGCGTCCACCCATGCTCGTCGACCGGGCCACGCGATCGGTGCGCTCCCACGGTGGGCGCAGAGCCGGCCAGGCACGACCGAGGAGACGAGGTGATGTTCGGGTGTCCCAGACCCAGGCAGAAGCGGCGGTGATGCGGCAGACCGCCGCGAAGTTCGAGCAGGTGGACCAGTCGTTGCAGTCCATGCTGACCGGCCTGCTGGCCGAGCTGGAGGTGTTGCAGCAGGCCTGGCGCGGTGCCGGTGGGCGGTCGTTCGAGCAGGTCAAGCGGCAGTGGTCAGAGGATCAGGCCGCGTTGCACCGGGCCCTGCGGGAGACCGCCGGGGCCATCCGCACCGCCGGCCGACAGTACGACGTCTCGGACGACGAGGCGGCCAGCCGGGTGGCCGGCACCAACCGCGGCGGCATCCAGCTGCCGCTCTGACCTGCCGGAAGGGGAGTTCCGATGGACCACGGTGTGCTGGTCGTCAACTTCGCCGCGCTGCAACAGGCCGGCGCGGACATTCAACGGGCGCTGAACACGCTCGACTCGCAGCTCGGCCAGCTCGAACGCGACGCCGCGCCGCTGGTGTCGGCCTGGGCGGGTGACGCCCGACAGGCGTACGAGCAGCGCCAGGCGCGGTGGCGGTCCGCCTCGCAGGACCTGCAGGCGATGCTGCGCGCCATCAAGGTGGCGGTGGACGATTCCGCGGCCGACTATCTGGACACGGAGAAGAAGAACACCGGGCTGTTCCAGTGACGCCGGTGGGCCGGGAGCGCTGACCGTGCCCGCGTCGGCGCCCCGGCCACCCTCCGACGAGGGGCGCCCGCGTGCTGGCCGATCGAGGCGACATCCCGCACGCGGGGCACCGGGGTCGAAGCCCGCCGAGGCGGACCAGAACCGGGCCGGGTCAGGTTGGCTCGGCAGGTCGCCAGCGCCGGCGCGCGCCGCGGGGCAGCACGAGGGCGAGCAACACCACGGCGACCGCCGTCAGGCCGATCGCCGCGCCGGCCACCAGAGCCCGGTCCCGGGCGGTCGCGCGGCGGGCCTGGCGGGCGAGCACCGCCGGGTCGGGCCGGTCGTCGGCGAGTGCGGCAACCGGCCGAGGAGCGGTCGTACGGCCGTCGCCGGTCTCGGTGACCGCGCGGTAGGGGTTCAGCACGCCGGCGCCGTACCCGCCGCCGTGTCCCGGGCCGGGCGCCGGATCGACCGTGGCGACGATCCGCCGCACCACCTCGGCGGCGGTCAACTCGGGACGGTACGCGCGCAGCAGCGCCGCCGTGGCGGCCACGAACGGCACCGCGTAACTGGTGCCCTCGACCTGCTGGTGGCCCTGCGCGGGCGCGGCGACCAGCACCGCGCTACCCGGGGCGACCAGATCGACGTACGAGCCGGTCTGGGAGAAGGTCGCCCGTGCCCCGTCCGCCCCGATCGCGCCCACCCCGAGCACCCCGTCGTACGCGGCAGGGAACGGGCGCGGGTCGCCGCTGTCGTGCAGGTTGCCCACTGCGGCCACCAGCACCACGTCCCGCTCGACGGCGTACCGCACGGCGGAGCGGACCTCCGGGTCGTCGGCGTACAGCACCACGGAGAGGTTCACCACGTCGGCGTCGTGGTCGACGGCCCAGCGGATGGCGCGGGCGAACTCGTCGGCGCTGACCGTGCGCCCCGACTCCCGGCCCTGCACCACCTGCTGCTCACTCACCCGTACCGGCAGGATCCGGGCGGCCGGGGCCAGGCCGTGGAAGGCGACACCGGGCCGGGGCGCCGCCGCGATGATGCTCGCCACGCCGGTGCCGTGCCCGGCGCAGTCCCGGCTGCCGTCCCCACCCGGGTCGAGCAGGTCGGTGCCGGCCAGCACCCGTCCGGTCAACTGGGGGTGCGCCCGGTCGACTCCGGAGTCGACGACCGCGACCGTCACCCCGGCGCCGGTGGTCAGCGGCGCGAGCCGCGCGGGGTCGTACCGCTGCTGGGGCCAGGGTGTGGCCTCGACCGGCCGGACGGGCGCCAGTGGGGTCGCGCAGGCCGGGGCCAACCGGAGCCCGGCGCTGGCGGCGACGGCCGGACCGGTCGCGGCGGTCAGCAGAGCAGCGGCCAGACCTGCCAGGACGGGGTGCGCGATCGACCGGGACATCGACAGCCTCCGTATCGTGTCGGCTCCGGAACGGGATGTTATCGCCTCGACGCCGCCCCGGCGGACCGCCGCCGGCCAGCCATTGTGATCTTGATACCACCTTGTAGGTTGTACGCGATACCTGTGGCCTGTTCTCGGAAGGAGAGGTGGCCGTGACCGAATGGGAGCCGGCCACGGAGGCCGAGGTGGCGATGTGGGACGCGCTGCGCGCCAACGACCAGGAGCTCTACTTCCGCCTCCTGTCCCGCACCGATCTGCTGTTGCCGGTCTCCACGCCGGCGCCGTCCGGTCAGGCGTCCGCCGGCTGGGGCACCTGGACCACCGGTGGCCGGACCCACGTGCTGGCCTTCACCTCCGCTGCGGCGCTGCGGGCCTGCCTCGGTGAGCACGGCGGCACCAACCGGCGCGTGCCGTTCACCGACCTCGCCCTCGGTTGGCCCAACCACGAGTGGTGGCTCGCGGTCAACCCCGGGTTGCCGGTCGAGGGCTACCTGCCCGCCTGGTTCGTGTCCCAGCTCTCCCGTGGTGACGTCCGGCTGCCGGGCCGCGCCATGGGCGCCCGCGCGCGGCTGGAGCGGGCCGAGACGCTGGCCCGGTCGAGAGCCGGTACGACCGGCCGGGACGCCTCGCCCTCCACCGGGTTCGTGCCGCCCGCGTCGGACCCGACGCCGTCCGGACGACCCGCGCCGAGGAACGCGGTGCCGCCGGTGGGCACACCCCCGGCGTCGGGCACCCCGGGCCGGGCGCCCGGTCCGGGTGAGCTGTCGCGCCGGTCCGGCTCGGAGGACCTGCCCGCCGCCGGTCAGCGGCAGCCGACCGTCCCGCCCCGACCGGCCCGCCCCGGCGTCGGCCCCGTGCCGGGCGTTGGCCGTACCGGCGCATCCCGGTACGTGCCGCTGGCCTCCACCGACCGCGCCCCGGCCGACCAGCCGGGTCCGCGCGCCGGCCGACCGTCCGCGAGCCCTCCGGCCACCGACGGCGACGGCCCGGCCGCCGGTGACGGCAACAGCCAGGGTGGTCGGCGTTCCTTCTTCGAGCCGACGTCCGGTCGAGCGTCCGGCCCTGTCTCCGGCGATGGTCGGTCGGGCGACCGCGCGGTGCCGCCGTCCCGGTTCGGGCGGGGCAGCCAGCCCTTCCCGCGCCGCCGTCCCGCAGACACGCCGGGCGGCGACAACGCGGCCCCGGCCTTCCCGATGCCGACACCGGACGCCACCCGACCGCTGCGGCCACCGGCCGGCGACCTGGGCGCGTCCCGGGTGGTACGAGCGCCCGCGACCGACGACGAGACCACCCAGCCTCTGCCACCGCGACGGCCCAACCCGTTGGCCGAGGAACCCACCCGTGCGTTCCGGGTGCCCGGTCCAGCCGCGGGTGAGCCCTCACCGACCCGCGTCGGAGGGCCCGTTCCCACGGCGGACGAGACCCAGGCGATCCCGCGTGGCCGATCCGGGGACCGGCAGCGCTTCGAGCCGGTGGAGGAACTGCCGCCGTCGGTCGCGGAGCCGGTCTCCGGCCCACCCGCCCCGCGTCGCGGCTTCACGCCCATCGTCATCGAGGGCACCATCATCGAGTCCCGGGATCTCCTCGACCCGACCGAGGGCGCTCCTGCCTTCGACGCGGCACGGCGACCCGGCCCGACCACCGCCGCCCCGCCGACGTTCGGCCCGGCCGCGTCCGGCCCGGCCGCGTCCGGCCCGGCCGCGTCCGGCCCGTCCGTGCCCGGCCCGTCCGTGCCCGACCCCGCTGTCCCCGGCGCCTCGATGCCCGGCCCCTTCGTTCCCGGGCCCTCCGCTGCGGCCCCGGATCCGTTCGGCGTTCCCTCGTCGTTCGAGCCCGCGTCGTCCGGCCCGGTCTCGTTCGAACCCGCCGACACCGGCACGGGCCGGCCCGATTCCACCGAGACCGCCGCGCGCCTGTTCGGCACGGACGGCACCGGCACGGGCCCGCTCGATTCTGCCGGCCCCGACCTGAGCAGCGCAGACCTGAGCGGCGGCGGCCTGGGCGGTGGCGGCCTGGGCGGCGCTGGCGGCTCGGCTGGCGTGGCCGCCGGTTGGTCCTCGCCCCGGTCCCCGGTGGGCTACGAGCCGGAGGCGGTACGCCCCGACACCGACGACGAACGCCCGGTCGTGGACGACCAGCGTGCGTTGGTCGACGAGCCGGCGTCGGTGCAATTCGAGCCGGCCAACACGGTCGAGGAGGACCTGCTCGGCGCGGCGGGTGCCGGCAGTACGGACACGTTCCTGTCCACCCTGCTGTTGGCCCGGGTCCTGCTCCCGGCGGCGGCGGACTCGGTGCGCGGCAGCCGTCCCGGCGACCCGGGCTTCGTCTGGCGTACCGCGCAGCTCGACGGCGAGACGTACGTGGTGGTCTACACGTCCCCGGAGCGCCTCGCCGACCACGTCGAGGGTGACGTCGACACGGTCCGGGTGAAGTTCGCCCAACTGATCCGGCGCTGGCCCGACGAGGACTGGTCGTTCGCCGTCAACCCGGGCACGCCGGTCGGCGCGAAGCTGCCCGGCGAGCAGATCGTCGCCCTCGCCAACTGGGCCGCCGAGGTCGGGCTCGGTGACGACCTGGAGGTCGACGCCGAGGAGGCGCCGGCCGTGGCGGAGCCCGCCGTCCGTCCCCGGTACGCTCCCGCGGCGGTCGACCCAGCCCGACCGACCGTGATGCAGAAGGCGATCGCGCCCAGTCAGCTCGCGTACTACCTGGAGCGGGGGTACGACCGGGTCTCCGGCTTTGTGCACCGGGCCGGCGAGTTGGCCCACCTGACCACGCCGGCCGAGCTGCATGACGCGCTGGGCCTGAGCTACCCGGGGTCACCGTTCGTACGGGACGCCGAGGAGATCTACGTGCTGCGCTGGCCGGCGCACCGGCCCAGCCTCTACCGGATCCCGTACGGCGGCCAGAACGAGCCGGCGATGCGGGCCATGGAGGGCTGGGTCATCGAGCGCCCGCCGTTCCGGGGCAACGGCTTCGCCCCGGGTGAGAGCAGCGACGTGGTGGCGGAGTTCAAGGTGGACAGCGCCCGCCTCCCGCACGGCGCGCAGCTCTGGCGCATCGGCGGGGACGGCACCGAGCGGGTGATCGCGGTGCTCGACACGGACGCGGTGGTCTGGCGACGGGTTCCGGAGGAGTGATGCGCGACGGCTACGTGGCCCGCTGGCGGGGCCGGGAGTACCAGGCGAGCCCGGACGGCGACGACATCCGGCTCTACCAGCCGGAGCCGGGTGAGGGCTTCGAGGAGGTCCGTCCGGGCCGGTACGTGCGGGTGCTGCCGGCGAGCGAGATCGAGGACCTGGCGTACGTGCGGACCACCTGCACGTGGCAGGGGCAGCCGTTCATCGTGCTTGGAAAACACGACGCCTGGCTGCGGGTGGAGTACACCGGCGGTCGTTGGCCGGTGGCCGAGGCGATGCGGCTGGAGGTCTTCGACTTCGGCGTCTACCAGGGCTGGGCGCCGGCCGCCGAGGTCACCGACCTGCGCGAGCAGCGGGTCTGACCGATCAGGACTTGGCCCACCGCAGGATCTCGCCGAGCACCAGCTCGGGGGCTTCCAGGTGGGGGAAGTGCCCCACCCCGTCGAGCAGGCGCCACTCGTACGGCGCCACGACGTACCGGCCGGACCCCAGGGCGGTTCGTGGCAGGGCGGCGACGTCCCGTGCGCCGTGCAGTTGAAGGGTCGGGGTGACCAGCGGCTTCTGCATGAGGCGGACGAACCGGTAGCCGTGCAGCCGCAGCACCGAACGGAAGGCCCAGCGGTAGCCTTCCAGCGCGCAGAAGGCGGCCTGCGGGATGCGCATCGCCTCCCGGCACCGCTCGGCGTACGCCTCGAAGTCGCCGCTGGCGACCCAGCGCGGCCCGGCCCAGCGGCGCAGGATCTCCCCGACGGCCGCCCCGCCGTCCTTGGTGAGCACGTGCTCGTAGCGGGGGAGCTGGAACTTCAACGCCGGGGTGGAGGCGGCGAACTGCCCGCGTGGGTCGGCGAAGATGGCGGCGCGCAACCGCAGCGGGTGGGGTGCACCCAGGACCACCAACCGCCGGACCAGCGACGGGTGGAACGACGCCACCGTCCAGGCCACCATGCCTCCGACGCCGCTGCCGACAAGCGTCGCCGACCGTTCACCGAGGGCACGGATCAGGCCGGCGATGTCGGCGGCGAGGGTGTAGCCGTCGTACCCCCGGGGTGGTTTGTCGCTGGCGCCGTAACCGCGCAGGTCCACGGCGACCGCGCGGAAGCCGGCGTCGGCGACCGCCGGGAGCATCTGGTGCCAGGCCCACCAGTGCTCGGGGAAGCCGTGCAGGAAGAGCACCATCGGCCCGGTGCCGGCCTCGACCACGTGGAACCGGGTGCCGTTGGCGCCGACGAAACGGTGCGTCCACGGCCCCTCGGTGAGGACGCAGGACTCGTCGACGGCTCCGCCGCGCTGGTCGGTCATGGTTGACAGCCTAGGACCCCGTCGGCAGGCAGCCGTTCTGCCTGCCCGGGAGCGTCGGCAACGGTCAGCCGACCGGGCTGATGTCGACGATGCTGGCCGGGGTGCCCGGGCCGCAGTCGGCGGTCGGGTCGGCCGGGCCGATGGTCACCAGGACGGTCGTGCCGACGGCGAAGGTGCCCTTGCCGGTGCCGTGCAGCGCGTACTGCCGGCCGTCGTCGGTGACCAGGCCGTAGCAGGGGCCGTCGCCGCCCCGGTTGATCCGTCCGGCCAGCACGTTGGCCTTGCGGGCGTCGGTCGGCGTGCGCGGCGGCCCGGTCGGCGGGCGCAGGGTGGGCAGCGGGACGCGCGAACGCGACGGGCGGCCGGAGGGGGACGACGGCGTCGGATCGGTGGGCCCGGTCGGCGCGGCGGCGGACGGCGGTGTGCCGGTCGAGGGAGCGTCGGAGGGGCTCTGCTCGGAGGACACGCCGTCTCCTTCGTTCCGCGTCCCGGCGCAGCCGGTGAGCGCCAGCAGGACAGTCAGACCGGCGCCGGTCAGGGTGGTGCGGGTTCGCGGGTGCACGGGTGATCGGACGCGCGGGGCGCGACCGGGGTTCCCGGAACGGGCGATGCCCGGGCAGGTGACCTGCCCGGGCATCGCCGTGGTGCGGGTGTCGCCTGATCCGAGGATCAGAAGAAGCGGACGTTGGTGTAGATGCCGTCCTGCGACAGAACCTTGATCTTCCGGCCGGTCGCCGGGAGCTTGACGCCGTGGTTCGGCAGCTCCGGGTACCAGTACTGCTGGGTGTCGTCGAACAGAGGCTGCGCGGCCTGGCCCCGGACGTACTGGGGCTGGCTGTCGATGTGCAGCGTGAACGAGTCGGCCTTCTTCAGGCTGAACGGCGCGTCGTAGACCTGGACGCGGGCCCGCCAGGGGGCACCGGTCAGGTTGTAGAGCGGCCGCGGGTGCGCGTCGATGATCATGTTCCGACCCTCACCCGGGTGAGCGAACGTGTCGTTGTCCGCCCAGCGCAGGTTCCAGTAGGAGATCAGCAGACCCTCCTGGTACGCGTAGTGGTCCACGTAGTCCGGGCGGGTGTTCGCGTAGCCGAAGTAGTACGGGCCGGTCTTGAGGTACTTGTCGTACGAGGTGTACGACCGGGTACCGGCGATGTAGTAGTTCGCGAACTTCTTGGTGTAGGTGGCCGCGGCGATCTCGAACTTCCCCGCGAACGTCCAGCCGTTGGCACCGTTCTCGGCGCCGTCGGTGAACACGGTCTGACCGTCAGCGGTCACGGTGATCGCGTCACCGTAGAAGCCGCCCTTTGACAGCCCGCCGTCGGTCTGGTAGCGCAGCCGGAACTGCACGACCTTGCCCGCTACGGAGTTCATCGGGATGTTGACGTCAACCCACTTGCCGTTGCTGGAGCCGTCCAGGGCGAAGCGCCCGGGGGAGATCTCCTTCAGCGGGTTGCCGTTGACGGTGCCGGGCAGGGTCGCCCAGGTCTTGCCACCGTCGACCGAGGCCTCGAAGAACAGGTAGTCGAACCCGCTCTCGATGTTGTAGCGGCCCTTCATGGCCAGGGCGGCCGTCGACTTCCCGGTGAGGTCCAGCGTCCGGGTCATCGTGCTGTTCAGGTCGTCCTCGTTGCCCGTGAAGAACTGCTTGCTGCCCTCGAACGGTGCGCCGTTCGAGAAGGTGTACTCACGCGGCGGCAGGTTGACCACCGCGGCCTGCGCCTCCGGCGAGTTGTACTCCTGCGGGCCGAGCTTTACGGTGCGCTTCTCGTTCGGCCCGAGCGTGTCGTGGTCGAGCCAGCCGAGCTGGAGCTTGTTCCACGCGCCGAGGTCGCCACCGCGCTCGCCGATGCCGCCGTCGTTCTTGGCGCCGAGCCGGCTCTGGGCCATCAGGGTCCAGTGCTCGTTGTTGTTGTCGCCACCACTGACCACGTTGTAGTCGTCCGGCAGACCGAGGTCGTGGCCGTACTCGTGGTAGAAGACGCTCCGGCCACCGTTCTCCGGCTGGATGGTGTAGTCGCCGATCCAGACGCCGGTGTTGCCGATCTGGGTGCCGCCGGCCGGGAAGTTCGCCGGGCCGGTGTTGCCCTGGTCCGAGGCGTACGCGTACCAGCGGTGGCTCCAGATGGCGTCCTCACCCTGGATCGGGTCACCGTCGGCCTGGTCGCCGCCGGAGTGGACGATCTGGAAGTGGTCGATGTAGCCGTCCGACTCGTTGAAGTTGCCGTCACCGTCGAAGTCGTACCGGTCGTACTGGTCCATCGACTTGACATCGGCGGCGATCTGCGCGTCGGTGCGACCGGCGGCCTTCTGGTCGATGACCCACTGGTTGGCGGCGTCGCGGACCAGGTCCCAGGTGTTGCTGCAGACGTTGCTGTCGCAGACGTTCGGGTCACCGGTCGGGTCGTCGTCGGCCTTCGGGTCGTCGGAACGACCGTAGCGGGCCTCGTTGTACTTGACCTTGACCCAGTCGGTGACCTCGCCCTCGACGCTGTAGCGACCCGAGGACTGGGCCTCGTAGTACTGCTTCAGCGACTCGTCACCGGGGTTGGTGCCGAAGTAGAGCTGCCGGTAGTGGTCGGCGTTGTAGTCCGGCTGCCAGACGGTGGAGTTGTCCACCGCCCGGTTGGGCGCCGGGATCTCGTTGTGCAGCGGACCGGTGAACTTGGTCGGCCCCGCGGTGTTGGGGTCGATGTTCTTGTCCGGGAAGTCCGGGTGCCGCTCGTTGCCGAACTCGGCGAGGATCACGAAGATCTTGTCGGTCCGCTGACGGGAGAGCTCGACGTACTGGTCTTCCGTCTGGGCCGTGCCCGCCCCGGTGGTGCGGGCGGCGGCCCCGTCGGCCTGGGTCTTACCGACCTTGACGACGGTGCTGCCGTTGATCTTCTCTGCCTTGGCCTTGCCGGACAGGACCTCGCTGAGGCCCTCCTGGCGCAGCGCTCGCCGCTTGTCCTCCAGCGGGTTCGGCAGGTCGTGGTCGGCAAGGGCGGGCTCGGCGACCGACGGAGCGGCCGTCGGCAACTTCGGCTGCGGCGCGGCACTGGCGGACGGTCCGAACGCCAGCCCCGTCGCCGTCAGTGAGAGCCCGAGCAGACCCACTGCGACTTTGCGCACGTGGTACCTCCGGTGTGAGGGAACCGGCCCAACGGGGGTACGGGCCGGTGATAGATCGATCCCACTAGTGGGACCAATGGTGAACATAGACACTGCCGGGACGGGTGGGAAGATGTGCGCGTCGATTTGTTGCAAGATTTTGTTGGGAACGCTTTTCACCGTCACACCCCTGCGGTTCATCAGCACGCGAATCAGGGTGGACTGGTCGGCAACGTCCGCAGCGATGCATTTCGATCAATAAGATCAGCCGTTACGACAGTGGGGCCGGCAGCGTTCCCGCCACCGGCCCCACCATCAGTTGTTGCTGCGCGAAACCGTTACTTCTTCGCCGGGGTGACGAAGATGGTCGCGGACGAGTTGTCCCGCGCGGTCTTACGGATGGTCAACGAGACGCCGTTCTGCACGCCCGCGTCGCCCGGGTTACCGGTGCCGAGCACGATCACGCCGCCGCCCAGCGTCACGCCGTAGAACTCCGGCGCCGGGCTGCCGTCCGGGTTGGTCACCCGGGTGGTGTACGGCGCTCCACCGCGCGACGGCACCACCACGGAGGCGTCGTTGTCCCGCGCGTACGGAGCCCCGTTACGCATCTCGATGCCCGGGTACCAGCCCTTGGCGTCGGTGAAGCTCTTCACCGGCGCCTGCGCCTTGAACTTCGTGCAGTACGCGCTGTACGGCTCGCCCGCCGCCTCCAGGCACTCCGTGAAGGGGTACGTCTTCTGGAGCGTGAAGGCCGCGTTGGACGACTGCGGCCGGCTGGGCAGGTTGTCCGTCACCGACGGGTCCTTCTCGGCCGCCGTGCCGGTGCGCCGGTACGGGTCGAAGTGCGAGTCCACGATGAGCAGCCCGCCCTTCGCGCCGTAGCTGGGCAGCGCGGTCATCTGCCCGGTGACGTGGTTGACGTCGCCGAGCGCGCTGTCCCGGTACCACACCAGCATGCCCGGCGCGTTGTAGGAGATCCGGTCGACCTTCCACGCCTCGTGGGAGTAGATGGTGTCGTAGGCGTACTTTAGGCCCTTGTCGAAGCCGTCGAAGTTGCGCCACTCGGCCAGGTAGTACTGCGCGTGCACCTCGGTGCCGCCGGAGACCTTCCAGCCCGCGCCGGTGGTGTCCACGAACGTGCCGCCGGTGGCCGTCCAGCCGTTGGCGCCGCCCTCGACGTCGTCGCTCCAGGTGGTGGCGCCGCCGCCGGTGACCGAGAAGTCGTCGACGAACCAGTTGCGCTCCTCGAACGCCTCATCGGTGGCGAGACGCAGTCGCACCTGGACGGTCTTGCCCGCGTACGCCGACAGGTCGACGTAGTCGTGGCGCCAGCCGTCGGTGCTGCCGGTCAGGCCGTACTTCTTGCCGCCGAAGTCGTTCATCCGGCCGTTCGGGTCCGGGTAGTTGTCCGGCGTGGTGACCACCGTGCCGCCCTCGGCGTACACCTTCTGCTCGGACCAGGTCGTACCGCCGTCGGTCGAGAGCTCGACGAAGCCGTAGTCCCAGTCCTCCTCGATGATGTAGTTGTTCCACATCCAGAACTTGGCGTCCGCGGCGTTGGGCACGTCGACCGAGCGGCTCAGCTTGACGTCGGCCCAGCTCTGGTCGTTGTTGCTGTGCCACATCTTCGTGCCGCTGTGCGGCGTGGCCAGGACCGTCACCTTGTCCGGCAGGTCGACCTTGATGCCGTCCTCGGAGTCGATCGGCGTACGCGAGGTCTGCCCGAGCTTCACCTCACGCGGGTTGGAGCCGGGGCGGATGGTCAGCGGGTCGGCCCAGCCGAGCACCCACTTGTCCCAGATGCCCATGTGCGTGGGCAGCGCCTGGAAGATCTCACCGGAGTGCGAACCCGAGGCCATCAGGTCCCAGAAGTCCACGTCGGAGTCGGCGTTGCCGGAGGTGTCGTAGAGGTCCGGCAGGCCGAGGTCGTGGCCGAACTCGTGGGCGAAGACGCCGACGCCGGCGTCCTCCGGCTGCACGATGTAGTTCGACACCTTCAGGCCGGTGCCCGGGATGGTGTAGCCACCCGGGACCGAGGAGGAGTGCGCCCAGACGGCGTACACGCCCTGGTCACCGCCGCCGCGCGACTTGCCCTGGCCGGCGTGCACCAGCACCAGGTGGTCGATCACGCCGTCCGGCTCGAAGAGGTTGCCGTCACCGTCGCGGTCGGCCTGGTCCTCCTTGTCGTACTCGGCCCACGGGAAGCTGGGGTCCTTGGCGGCGAGCGCGTCGATCGCGTCGGTCGCCAGCCTGCCCGCGCCAGCCGGGTTGTCCGGGTGGCCGTTCATCGACTGCTCCCGGCCGGGGACCCAGTTGCCGTTCTCGTCCTGGGTGCAGCGGTTGGCCGCGTACCAGCCCTCGGAGTGCGGCACGGTGATCCACGGGCTGGCCTGCCCGGCGACCGTGTACGCGTTCTTGGACATCTCCAGGTACATGTTGTGCATCGTGCGACCGGTGAGGTCGATGCCCTTCTTGCCGTCCGGGCCCTTCAGGTCCTTGCGGACCCGCTCGGTGATGCCGTTCTTGCTGTACAGCATCTTGTCGTAGTGCGACGGCGAGAAGTCCGGCACCCACATCGAGTTGTTGTCCTCGTGCGGCAGCGTCGCCGGGTTCGGGATGGTGTTGTGCTTCGGCCCGTTCTGCACGGTGCCGGGGACACAGGTCCGATCCTCGAACACCGTCTTCGGGACCATCACGTTCGTGAAGTCGTCGTTCGCCTTGTCGTTGAACTCGACAAGCAGCGTCAGCAGCTTCGCCGTCTGCGTGGTCGGCGACTGCTTGATCTGCCGCGGGCTCTTACCCGTCTTGATCGACTTGGCTTCGATCTGCGCGAGCTGGCGCGCGGTCACCGGGTTGCCCCGTGCGTGCTTCTGGTCGAACGCACGCGCGGCGTCGACGGCCGGGGTGTAGACGCCACCCTTGCCCTTGACCTCACGGCCGGTGGTGTCCGTCTGCACCTCGGGCTCGGCGTAGTTGATGTAGTACTCGTCAGCCCCGATCACCGCCCGGGGGGTGATGGACGGCTGCGCCGCCGCACTTCCACTCACGGTCAGTGAGGTGGCCGCGAGGGCGATGACGGGCAGCGCGACGAGTAGTCGTCGACGCGACCCCGGATGGGAGTTTCTGTTCATGCCGCTCCGTTTCTCGGGCATGGGCGGAGGAAGCCGGCCGACTCCGGACGCGCAGGGACGCATCGAGGCCCGCCGACCTCCGTGAAACTAAATGAGAAACACGCCGAACGGCGGGAACGTGATGGAGGCGTTATTCGTCCAACCACCGCAGCCGGCGGCGCGCGGTGGTCGTACCTCCACAAAAGATGACGGTGGGTGACGGTCCGTGCGGACCGTCACCCACCGATGGGGTACGCCTGTCGTCAGTCCTCGTCGGACTTCGCGCCGCTCATCCCGGAGGAGATCAGCTCCATCACCGAGGAGTCCTGCAGCGTGGTCACGTCGCCGAGCGACCGGTTCTCGGCCACGTCCCGCAGCAACCGACGCATGATCTTGCCCGAACGGGTCTTCGGCAGCTCCGGCACCAGCATGATCTGCCGCGGCTTGGCGATCGGGCCGAGCGTCTTTGCCACGTGGTTGCGCAGGTCCGCGATGAGCTGCTCACCCGCCTCGCCGACGATGTCCGTGCTGCCCCGCGGGATGGCGAACGCCACGATCGCCTGGCCGGTGGTCGGGTCGGTCGCGCCCACCACCGCCGCCTCGGCCACCGACGGGTGCGACACCAGCGCCGACTCGACCTCGGTCGTCGAGATGTTGTGCCCGGACACCAGCATCACGTCGTCGACCCGACCGAGCAGCCAGATGTGCCCGTCGTCGTCCTTCTTCGCCCCGTCGCCGGCGAAGTACATGCCCTCGAACCGCGACCAGTACGTCTCGATGAACCGGTTGTCGTCACCCCAGATGGTGCGCAGCATCGACGGCCACGGCTCGCGCAGCACCAGGTAGCCGCCCCCGCCGTTCGGCACCGACTGGCCCTGGTCGTCCACCACGTCGGCGACGATGCCCGGCAACGGAGTCATCGCCGAACCCGGCTTCGCCGCCGTCACCCCCGGCAGCGGGGAGATCATGATGGCGCCCGTCTCGGTCTGCCACCAGGTGTCCACGATGGGCAGCTCACCCCCGCCGACGTGCTGCCTGTACCACATCCACGCCTCGGGGTTGATCGGCTCGCCGACGCTGCCCAGGAGCCGCAGCGACGACAGGTCGAAGCCGGCGGGGATGTCCTCGCCCCACTTCATCATCGTCCGGATCAGGGTGGGCGCGGTGTAGAGAATGCTGACCTTGTACCGGTCGACGATCTCCCAGAACCGGCCCTTGTGCGGGGTGTCCGGGGTGCCCTCGTACATGACCTGCGTGGCGCCGTTGGAGAGCGGGCCGTACACGATGTAGGAGTGCCCGGTGACCCAGCCGATGTCGGCGGTGCACCAGTAGACGTCCGTCTCCGGCTTCAGGTCGAAGACCGCGTGCGTGGTGTACGACGCCTGCGTGAGGTAGCCGCCGGTGGTGTGCAGGATGCCCTTCGGCCGGGCCGTGGTGCCGCTCGTGTAGAGAATGAACAGCGGGTGCTCGGCATCGAACGGCTGCGCCGTGTGCTCGGCCGACGCCGTCTGGACCTTCTCGTGCCACCAGTGGTCCTTCTCCGACCAGGCCACGTCCTCACCGGTGCGGCGGACCACCAGCACGTGTTCCACCGACGGGCAGCTCGCCACCGCCTCGTCCACGGTCGGCTTCAACGCCGACGGCTTGCCCCGCCGGTAACCACCGTCCGCGGTGATCACCACCTTGGCGCTGGCGTCCTGGATGCGGTTGCTCAACGAGTCGGCGGAGAACCCACCGAAGACCACGCTGTGCGCCGCGCCGATCCGGGCGCAGGCCAGCATCGCGACCGCCGCCTCCGGGATCATCGGCAGGTAGATCGCCACCCGGTCGCCCGCCGTGACCCCCAGGTCGGTGAGCGCGTTCGCCGCCCGGCAGGTCAGCTCGTGCAGGTCGGCGTACGTGAGAGTGCGGGTGTCGCCCGGCTCGCCCTCCCAGTGGATCGCCACCTTGTCACCCCGGCCCGCCTCCACGTGCCGGTCCAGACAGTTGTACGCCACGTTGAGCTGCCCACCGACGAACCACTTCGCGAACGGCGGGTTCGACCAGTCGAGCACCTCGTCCCACTTCTTCGACCAGGCCAGCCGGTCGGCCTGCTTCGCCCAGAAGGCGAGCCGGTCGGCCTGCGCCTCGGCGTACGCGTCGACGGTGACGTTGGCGTGCGCGGCGAGTTCGGCCGGCGGGGGGAACTGGCGCGTCTCGTTCAGCAGATTGGCCAATACCTCGCTCATGCCGTGACTCCTCGTCCTCGGGGTGACCTGCGTCTCGCTGGGCACGAGGGTAGTCGCGGGGTCCCCGGCCGGCGACCGCTGCCCACCCCGTCGCGCCGAGCGGCCCCCGCCGCGCGCCCGACGGCCGGCCCTGCCCGTCCCGCCGCGCCCGTCCCCCGCCCGGGTGGGCCGGCGGGCCTTGCCCGTCCGCGCTGTGCTCGGCCCGTCCGGCGTTGATCGACACGGGTTCGGCGATATCGGGGTGTCCGGACCGGTGGGACACCCCGATATCGCCGATCTCGTGTTGACCTTGCCCGGCGGCGGGCCGGCCGGGTGGTCCGGGTCGCGTTGCGGGTGGGTGCGGCCCGCCGGGCCGGGTCGGGTCGCTAGCGTGGCGAGATGACCACCGACCCGCTCGCCCCGCTGCTCGCGCTCGCCGACGTCGCCGCTGCCGTCGACCGGGCCCGTGAGCGCTTCGACCAGGCGCTCGGGCACCGCGCGCTGCGCCGCAACGGTGGCCAGGTCGCGGCCGAGGTCAGCCTTCGGTCGGCGGTGGCCAGCGCAGCGCTCGAAGGCGCCGTCCACGAGCGTGAGGAGGTCCGGGCCGGCACCGTCACCGACCCGGTGCTCCAGGGGGCGCTGCGGGTCGCCGGGGCGCTGCCCGGCCTGAGCGAACTCTGGCCGAAGGCACCCCGGCAGGCACTCGCCCGGCTGCACGTCCTCGCCGCCCGCGACATCGTGGGGGAGGCCGAGCTGGGCCGACCGGTGCCCGACCCGGTGGTCGCCGCCCGCCTCGACGGGCTCGCCGCTCTGGTGGCCGGCGGCACGAAGGTCTCCCCGCTGGTGCTCGCCGCCGTCGTACACGGAGAGTTGTTGAACCTGCGTCCGTTCGCCGGGCCGTCCGGCGTCGTGGCGCGCGGTGCCGCCCGGCTGGTGCTGCTCGCCAGCGGCCTCGACCCGCGCGGCCTGCTCGGCGTCGACGTCGGTCACCGGGAACGGGAGCCCGAGTACGTCGGCTCGGCCGGCGCGTTCGCCACCGGCACCCCGGACGGGCTGCGCTCCTGGCTACGGCACTACATGGCGGCCGTCGAGGTCGGTGCCGACCAGCTCACCACCATCGGCGACGAGATCCTCGCCGCCGCTTGAGCACCGCCCGCCCTCAGGGCGTCGATCATGGAGTTGTGGTGCCTTGCAAGAGTCGCGAAAGCGTCGAAGGCGCCCACCACAAGTCCATGATCGGCCGGAGAGCGGGGTGCGGCGGGGTGTCAGGCGGTGGCGGTGGAGCGGGTGCGACGGTGCCGCCCGTACCAGGCGATGCCGATGGCGACGCCCACGCTGACCCCCAGAGCTGCCGCGGCCACCGGAACCCCCGGCCGCTCCCGCAGCCGGCGACCCAGCGGGATCGGATGCCGGAACTCCAGCACCGGCCAGGCGTTCTCCGAGGCCAGCTTGCGCAGCTGCCGGTCCGGGTTGACCACGCTCGGGTGACCCACGCACTCCAGAAGCGGACGATCGCTGTACGAGTCGGAGTAGGCGTACGAGTCGGCCAGGTCGTAGCCGCGCGCGGTGGCCAGCTCGCCGACCGCCTCGACCTTGCTCGGACCGGCCGCGTAGAACTCGACCTGGCCGCTGTACCGGCCGTCCCGCACCGCCATCCGGGTGGCGATCACGTCGGTCACCCCGAGCAGCTCGCCGATCGGCCGGACCATCTCCTCGCCGGACGCGGAGACCAGCACCACGTCCCGCCCGGCCGCCTGGTGCTCCTCGATCAGAGCGGCAGCCTCGGCGTACACATAAGGGTTGATCAGCTCGTGGAGCGTCTCCGCGACGATCTGGCGGACCTGTTCCACCTGCCAGCCTTTGCAGAGCGCGGCCAGGTAGTCCCGTGTTCGGGCCATGGTCTGCTCGTCGGTGCCGCCCAGCCGGAACATCAGCTGCGCGTACGCCGACTTGACCACGTCACGCCGGGTGATCAGCCCGTCCCGGTAGAACGGCCGACCAAACGCCAGGGCGCTCGACTTGGCGATGACGGTCTTGTCCAGATCGAAGAAAGCGGCACTTCGGCCCACGGCGCGAAAGTCTAGCCGGATGGTCTATCGTCGGCGGGTGCCCGGGGTCAGGCCACCCCTCGGACCTGCGGGCGGGCGCCTCCAACTCCGGTCGGCGTGACCGCGCTCACACTCCGCGAGGAGATTTTCGCGCTGAGTGGAGTGAACACCACTCGACGTGACGGGTCCGCTCAGGCAGACTTGTTCGCACGACGAGTTCTCACATCCCCGAAACAGACAGACCCTCGGCGGTTGCACCCCCCGTGACCGCTGAGTGGTTCGGCTCGACCCCCCCGGAGCCGAACCGTCGACGACCCCCGTCTCCCCCCGACGGGGGTCGTCTCTTTCCGGTCGCCCTCCCGCCCAGGTGAAGGCGCTTCTCCCGGAGCGGTCGGACCGGGCGACGGGCGGAAAGTCAGCGAATCGTCAGTGAACGTCAGCCGGACCCGGTCGGCATAGTCCTCGGGCGTGTGCGTGTACCGGTCCAGCGTCGTCGACGCCTTCTCATGCCCCACCACCCGCCGCACCACGTTGATTGGCACCCCGTCGGTCACCAACCAGGTGATGTACGAGTGCCGCAGGTCGTGGAACCGCAGCCCACCGAACGCCGAAGCTGCCGCGTGCGCCACCGCCGCCGCTTCCGTCGCGAACTCCGCCCGCTGCTCCCGGCCGTGCCGGTCTGGCCACACCGCCAGCCACCGGCCCGGCGCCCTCTCGGTGACCCGGCCGAGCAGCCCGGCCCGCACCAGCGACGGCAGCCACACCCGCCGACGGAAGTTCGACCGCCGCGGCGGCCCGCCGTCCCGATCGGCGAAGACCAGCGCCCGGCCGTCCGGCGAGGCGGGGCCGCGCCGCTGGCGCAGCTCGTCGACAAGGAACGGCGGCATGGGCACCGCCCGCACGCCGGCCCGACTTTTCGGGTACGACCGCAGCACGATCCCGCCGTGGGTCTCCACCGCCACCTGGGCGACGTACAACAGCCCCCGATAAAGGTCGACCGCCTCCCATGGCAGGCCCGCGCACTCCCCCCAGCGCAGTCCCGCCCCAGCGGCGGCGCAGACGATTCCCCGATGTTCGGCCGGGACGGCGGGCAGCAGCCGGCCGACGAACGTCTCCCGACTGATCGTGGTTGCGCGAGCCTCACCCGCCCGGTTGCGAGGCACCCGGACCCCTTCGCACGGGTTGACCGCGAGAACCCGCGCCCGGATCGCCGTATGCATGATCATCGAGAGCAGCCCGAGGTGCTTCGCCGTGGTCGAGGGCGCCAGAGTCCGACCCAGGTTGGTCACCCACTCCTGTACCGCCAGATAGTCGATCCGCCCCAATGGCCATTCGGCCCACTGCGGCAGCAGATGGGCTCGCAACATCGACTCCGTCCGCTCGCTCGTCCGGGCCTCCACCGACCGCCCAGCCAGCCACCGAACCACGAACTCGTCGAACCGCATTTTGCTCGCGTGCGGATCGACATACGTGCCCTTGTTCAGAGAACCCTCAACCTCCGCGAGGTAGGCGTTCGCTGCCTTCTTGGTGCGGAAGGTCTTGGCCTTCTGCCGATTCGCCGAGTCGCGCCAGTTCGCCCGGTACGTGCCCGCCGGAGTCTTGATGACGAAGCCCACGATCACCGACCTCCGCGTGGCGCTTCGGTACCGGTGGCGGCAAGGTCACCGGATGCTCCGTCAAGCCAGGCGTGGAAGCGGCTAACCGGCACCACCCAGCGTCGCCCCAGGCGCTCGGCGGGGATCTGCCCGGACCGGACCAGGGCGTAGGCCGAACTGACCGACAGGGACAACATGACGGCCACTTCCTTGACTGTGTAGACCGCCCGGACCGGCCGGGGATGGGCTTCGCCAACCCGAGGGCCAGCCTGCCGTGGCGCGAACGGCACGACGATGGACAAGGTTTCCTCCGAGGGGTTCATGCCGCGAGCGCGGCGGGTTGATCGGTTGCCGAAACGGGGTGGGCTGTTCGTATGCGTGCGGTGTCGAGGTCTGCTCGCCATCGGATGCGGGCCGAGATCGCGCGCAGGAGGCGGTGTTCCAGGGGCGGCACGTCGGGGTCTTCGGGGCGGGCGAGCTCGAACCGGTACCGCTTCGACCCGTCCGCGTCGTCGGCCGCCTGGTCCTGGTCCTCGGTGTCGGCCATGCCCCCGGCGAGGATGGCGCGCACCCAGGCTCGGTTGTCGGCGCGGTGGTCGGCGAGGGTCTTGCCGGACCACTGTCGGGAGACGAGCACGCGTCGGCCGGTGAAGCCGAGGGTGGAGCGTTGGTGGACCTTCCCGGTGCACCGGCCGGGGGTCAAGCCCGCCTTGACGCAGTCGGGCTGGACGCCGTAGAGCAGCCAGTTGGCGCAGGTCGGCGAGCACGGCAGTACGGACAGTTCGGCGTGGAGCCGGTCGAAGTGCGCCTTCTGCGGGTCTGAGCGGGGCTTGGCTTGGTCGGTCAGATCCTTGGTGACGTACTTGGTCACGTACCGGATCGACCGTTCGGCGTCCGTGGTGCCTTGTTCGATGCCTCGTGCGTCGATGCGACCCAGTCGGGCCACGTAGGCGGGCCGGCTGTCGGGTTCCTCCAGGGCGTCGAGCGCTTCACCCCAGGTGGGCAGGGGTTCGCGGGTCTTCGGGTCGACGTACGCCTGTCGGTCGACGTCCCAGACTGGCGGCTTGTCGACCCCGTAGGCCAGTTCGTCGAAGCGGGGCCACCACACCTGGTGGTAGGTGGCCGCCGCGATCTGCTTGAGCAGCCGACGCGGAAGGGTGCCCCGGATGGCGAAGTGCGCGTGTGGGGCAAGTCGGCGTTGCAGCTCCACGGCCCCGGCGTACTGAACGTTCCAGCCGGCGGCCCGGCGGACGTTCTGCCACCACCGGTCCAGGACCCGGGCGAAGTGGATCGAGTCCAAGGCCGCCCGTCGGTAGTCGTAAGTGGTTGGGTCGACGGGGGTGCCGAGCACGTCGTCATGAGGGCCGTGGCGCTGGCCGCATTCGCACGGCGCGATATAGGCGCCGCGTCGAAGGTGGGAGTGCACCGGCCCGTGCGAGCCCAGGGTGAGCGTGACGAGCATGGACGGCCGGTAGGTCTTCCCCGCCTTGCCGGAGTAGGCGCGGCCGACGGTGCGCGGGCCAATGGGCAACCGGGGCAGGTCGGGCGAGTCCTGCCGCCGCCGGGTGGATCGCTTGCGTCGGGGTCGCTCGTCGCGGTCCTTGGGCGTGAGGTGCCCGCGCAGGCTGGTTTCGCCAAGGGCTTCGTCCAGCTCGGCTATTGCGGCGTCGATCTCGGCCAGGTGGGCGGCCCGCTCGTCGGGAGTCATCGGCTGGTACTGCACGGCTTCGCGTTCGAACTCCAGGTGCGCCCGGACCCGCACCAGGGCGAGGACGTCTTCCCCGGGCTTGTCGGGGCGCACGGCGGGTTCGTCGGCGAGGTGCCAGCCCTCGCGGATCTGTTGAATGCGCAGCCGCCGGCCCCGCTCGGCGCAGGGCTTGCACTTGACGGCGAGGGTCGCGCCGCAGGGCACTTCGACGACCTCGGTGAGGCCGGTGGTGGTGTCGGTGCGGCGCAGGGCCAGGGGCCGGACGCAGACGCCGTTCTGTTCGGCGAGCTGCTTGAGCGCGTCCTTCGCGAGGGGTTTACGCAGCCGGTCGGCCCGGGATCCCCGGCGGGGCTGCTCGACGGGCGTGGTGGGGATGAGTTCGAGTTGGTTCACCGGTTCTGCTCCAGGACGAAGCTGTTGCTGTTGCGGGGCGTGAAGGCAGCCGCAGGCACGGGCACCAGTCCTGGCCGACGCTGAACCGGCGCGACGGGGGCCGGGTGCAGCGCGGCCGGGCGAGGCTGTTCGTCGGTGGCTGCCACGGCGACGGTCACCGCCTGGTCCTCGTCAACGGGTGGCCGGTCCTTGACCGGGTTGTAGCCGGGCGGGGCGTCACCCCACTCGCTGGTGTCTGTTGCCGGCTTGTCGACAGAGGCCGGTGCCGCAGGGGTGGTGGAGAAGATGAGCTTGGACAGGCCGAGGAACGCGAGCGCCGGCACGGCCGACAGCAGCGCCCCGGACACGCCCGGCTTGGCCACGGCGAGTTGCGCCGACAGGGACAGGGCGACGGCGCAGACGAGCAGGAACATCGGATACCCGATCGGTCCGCCCGTGCGGCGCCGTCGGCGGATGGTGAGCAGTGCCGCGAGGGGTAGGAGTTCGGAGATGGCAGCGTTAGCCCAGCCGAACCAGTCCCCGGTACCAGTCGGGGAGTTGGCCATGGTCCAGTCGTGCACATGAGTGAACGACGCCGCTCCGGCCAGCCCGCCCACGGTCAGGACGATGAGCACCAGGACCACGCCCTCCACCCGCTCGGTGTTGGTCTTCACCGGGTCACCTCCGGCTCGTCGCAGAGTCGGCGGTAGTCGCGGCCCAGCTCTCGGATGTCGTCATCGGTGAGGTAGGCGAACCGCACCCGCACGGGTTCGCGAACACCGTCGAGGACCACGAATCCCACACCGGGCGACGATTCGGGGATGCGGTCACACAGCGCTCCCCGGTCGCGGGCGACGTCACCGAGGACCATGTCCACCTGCTCCGGCTCGGTCAGCCGCAATCCGATCCGAGTCGGAAACAGGTCCCGGAACGGCAGCACGTCCTTGCGCGGGTCCTGCAACGCCGCCACCACGTGCACCCCGACGGCCCGGCCCTGCGACAGCAGCAGCCCGAGGGCTTCCTTGATCCGGTCGCGGACCTTCCGATCGGTGATGTACGCCGTCAGCGCCGCCAGCTCGTCGACCACCAGGACCAGCAACGGCTCCTCCACCGTCGGCGTGTGCTGGCGAGTCACACCACGCAGCCGAGCCGCACGCAGCCGCATGCGCTTCACGGCCTCGTCGAGGACGCCGGCCATACCGTCCGGGTCGTCGTAGGAGAACCGGGCGAACAGCGGCACCCCGGCCGCCAGCTCCATGCCGCCCTTAGGGTCGAACGCCCACACCTCCACCAGGCCGGAGCGGATGCCGCCGGCCAGGGAGCGGATCAGGGACCACAGCACCGATCCCTTGCCAGCACCGGTCGCGCCCGCGATGAGGACGTGAGATCCGGTTAGCCGCAAGCGGTACGCCTGCCCGTCCTCCCGGACTCCGAGCGGCAGCCCGTCCAGGTCTGGAACGTCGTCCACCGGTAGTGGCGCCACGATGCCGGCAAGCGGGTCGCGGCGCATCAAGCGGACCACCACCCGATCCGGTCGGGCTGTCGAGCGGGCCTGACCGGTGTGCAGGCGAAATGCGTAGGCGAGGCGTTCCGCGGCCTGCCCCCAGTCGTCAGGGATCTGGCCCGGCAGCATCCGCACGGTCAGTTCATCGCCCCACCGGTCGCAGCGCACCCGCAGCAGCCGAGGCACGTACCGGTCACCGCCGAACACGGTCGCCAGCCCGCAGGTGGCCATGACCGACGCCCACCGGGGTCGGTAGACCACCAGGGCGCGGATCCGAGCAACGAGCGGGTACCAGCCGAATCGCAGCCACGACGACGGGTGCCACCGCCACCAGGCCACGCAGTCGACGGCAACCGCCGCGACGACGCCGGCCAGGACGAGGCCACCGAACTCGACCCGCACCCACAGCGCGAGGCCCGCAGGCACGGTGATCCACCAGTAGCGGGCCGCCAGCACGGCGAGACGGAACAGACCCCGACCCAGCCACCAGAAGACCAGCAGCCAGCCCGGAACCCGCCACGCGGGAAGACGCACGTTCATCGGCGCCACGGGGATCTTGTCCCCCGGAATGATGTTGATCAGAGGCACAGGTCACCGCCCCGACCGGAACGGCCACGGCCCAGCGTCGAAATGCAGGACCGGCAGGACATGCGGCGCAGGTCGAACCGGCGCGGCTTCACCCACTCCAGGCAGCGGGGGCAACGGATGGCCGAGACCGAGCCGAGAGCTGGCGGCAGCCGCAGCGCTGAACGGACCGCCGCCTCCACCTCCCGGGAGGCGTGCCGCAGACCGGCCAGGTGGGGGCGGAAGACCATCAGCAGCGCGCCGACCAGCAGCGGCACGGCAATGATCAGGGCAGGGTGAACTACGGTGGGCATCACGCCCTCCTTCATCAGACGAGGGATGGGAGAGCGCGGGAGCGGGCCGGGACTCTTGGCGGGGAAACGACCCGCCCCGCGCGCAAAACCGCAACCGGTCAGGCAGCCACCGAACCGGCCACAACAGACGCCGGACGGACAGCGGTAGCCCGCAGGGAGTACGCCATGCGGGAGCGGCAGTCACCCGAGGACCGGCCCGGCTTGCACCGCTGCGAATCCACGTACGGAGTGAGGGTCAAGCCCTCGAACTCCACAGCCGGCGGGTAGCCCGGCACCGTCGACGGTGGCGGCACCGGCTGCTGCGGCGCCACCACCTTTACCTTCACCTCAGTCGACCGGCCGAACTTCCCGGCCTCCGGGTCCAGGTCCATCACCCGGACCACCCAGACCCGCTCCCCGGTCTCCTTGTCCCGCGCCTGGTTGTCCGCCTCACTACGCCGCTCAAAGTCGATCTGCGGCGACACTCCGAGGCACAGCGCCCCGGCGGGGAAGACGTACTCGGACGGGACCGGCACCTTCAACGTCATCGGAACCACTTGGGGCAACCTCCCAGCCTCACCAGTCGCCTTCCTGACAACCGGTTGAGCTAACAAGCTACGTCAGCTTGTAAGTACAAGCAAGGCTAATGTGAGTCGGCCGCACAATGTGGAGAGTTCGGCGAGGAGGAAGGCAGAAGATGGATATCGAGGCGCTACTTCCCAGTCCTCGTACTCCGCGTGATTACCTGGCTCTCGCCACGGACCCACGGGTTGACGTCGAAGGACTACGGGTCCTCGCCCGGAACCCGTTCTCCTTCGTGCGACTGGCAGTCGCATCGAACATCCGCAGCGATGCATCCGTCCTGACGGAGCTGCTGATGGGCGAGTTCTCCCAGTGGGATCGAAACCGCCTGCTCTGGATTGTCGCTGGCCATCCACAGGCAGGCCGGGTCGTACTACTCAACGTCCTAAGCCAGGTCGCCTTGCTGCTTGCTCAGCGTGACGTCAGGCCCTACGCCGCCGCGATCGCCCTGGCTAGCCGGCCCGAGCTGAGGCCGAACGAGGTCCGCCGCCTTCAAAATCTTCCCGGCGCTTCGAGGCGTATGCGCCGGGGAGCGGAAAGGGCTATCGCGCGTCGGAGCGGCCGGGATGCGGGTGCTGCCTCTCAGGACAGCGCGTAGATGTCTTCGATCTCATGCCGACTACCTGGCATCACCAGGATCGACGTCATGATCGGGTCGCCGGATGATTGATGAACCGTGATGACAACGCTCATGACCGACTCGTCGGCTGGCACGGCCAACGCCTCAGCTTCGACCTCGCTGACCCGGCGGGCAGTCATGCGCTCGGTGGCGTAGTCAGCCCGCAGGCCCTTGTGGCGGGCGATGACGTCAAGCAGGCCGCCCGGGATCGGCTCCGCCTTGGTGATCGCGGTCCCGACCGCGATGTCCACTGGGACGAACGTGGCGACGAGGTCCACCGGCCCCGCCTCGGAAACGGTACGGCGGCGCCGCTCGTAGACCGGCGTACCCTCCGGGATCTCCAACTCCGCCGCGATGCGCTGGGAGGCGAGCACCGGGCCGACGTGCAGGATCTCCGTCTCTCCGGTCTCGTCCAACTCCACCGCGTCGCGGGCGTAGTCGGGTGAGGTGCGGCCGGAAGCTGGCCGGCCGCGTACGAAGCTGCCCTTGCCCTGCTGCGACTCGATCCAGCCATCCTGCTTAAGGATGCCCAGCGCCTTGAGCACCGTCGGGCGAGAGACCCCGAACTCCGTGCAGAGCTGGTTCTCCGACGGCAGCGCCGCACCGGGGGTGTAGTCGCCATCTTCGATGCGCTTCCGCAGCGTGTTCAACACGCGCAGGTATTTCGGCGTCGGAACCTCGTACGCCATCAGTGGCACCCAGCCTTGGGTCGGTAACTCGTAAATACAGGACCAGTTACTTGTCAGCCTTTGCAGGACAGCTAGAACCTATCTAGGCAACCTTGCAGGATTCAAGCTGTCCGCTTCCCGGCGCAGACGATGCAGCGCCCAACGACGTCTGACGGGTGTGCTGGTCAAGCTGCGCCTGAGCAGTCCGGGGCTGGTCACGCAGGGCCACTGATAGATGTGTAGTCATCCGCCGGTCCCTCAGGCAGCAGGAAGCTTGCGCGCACCAGGATTCGCGCCTGCCGGCCGTGGCGGCCGCACGGACCGATCCTGACCCCCTCGACCCAAATCCACTCATCGTCCGAAGGGCGGTGGGCCACCAGCCGAACTCCAGTCACCCACAACGTCACCGGCCCGTCCGACGGCAGGAGTCGATCGGCCGTGTCGATCTCCAGTACCGCGCCGAGTCGTATCCGAACGTCAAACACCGCGTCTCCTCATCACCGGCGCCACGTTGCGAGGCGGCGCGCTGTCGGTCTTGCCTGGCTGGACCTGAAGGCCGGCGATCTGCACGAAGACCTCCCGCCGCGCCAGCGCCTTGCCGCTCGCCGGGTTGATGGAGTAGCCGGTCAGCCACACCCAGCCGTCATAGGTCGGCTTGTCGCACACCGAGGTCACCCGCAACCACAGCACCCGATCGCCGCCAAACTGCACCGACGCCCGACCATCGATCAGCACCAGGTCACCCGGTACGGGGACACCTGGCCGGCGCGGCGTCGGTGTGCGAAGCGCCGAGGCGGGCGGGCTATTCACGGGCCGTCGTTCGGGTCGCGGCCCCACACCAGCACCCACCCCGGGCCAGCCTCAGCAGGTCGCCGCGCGACCAGAACCCGCGCAGTCCAGGCAGGACCGTCGGACCAGAGATCGGGTCTGCTCCGACCCACGCCCCATCCCCCGGACAGCGGTGCGGGCGAGGGTGTACTTCCAGCCCGCGCCCGAGCAGGATTGGCAGTTGCTCGATACGTTCAGCCCCGTCATGCACACAGGTTGTGGCACAAACCGCCCGGCAACCCGGAAAATCTTTCCGGGGTTGCAGCCGACCGAGGGGAGACGGTGAACCAGTGCGCGGAAGAACCAACAACCTGACCATCGGCGAACGCGTCGCCTGGTACCGCTACCGGCGCGGCCTGTCCCAGGAAGTCCTTGCCGGACTCATCGGCCGCACCGCCGACTGGTTGGGCAAGATCGAGAACAACCGGATCGAGCTGGACCGGCTCTCCGTCATCAAGTCCCTCGCCGAAGTCCTGGACGTCTCCCTCGGCGACCTGCTCGGCGAACCCTCGCTGCTCGACTGGACCGGCGACAGCGGCACCGCGACCGTCCCCGCCCTCCGTGCCGCGCTGATGGACTACCGCGTCCTCGGCCCCTTCGGCAGCGGTACGGACGTGGAGCCAACGAGCGTCGCTGTGCTCAGGAAGGAGGTAGGTGCCCTCTGGGATGCTTACCAGGACTCCCGTTTCGGGTACGTGACCGGCCGCCTGCCCGAGCTGCTACACCGCGCCCAGGCCGCCGCTGACCACCACGACGGCGACGACCAGGACCAGGCTCATGGGCTTCTCGGCTTGGCGTACCAACTCGCCGCTACGCAGCTCACCAAGCTTGGAGAGAGCGACCTGGCATGGATCGCCGCCGACCGCGGCTTGGCCGCAGTCCGACCCACGGGTGACCCTCTCGTCACCGGATCCCTGTTCCGCTCCGTCGGACATGCCCTGCACGCCACCGGCCGCTATACCGAAGCTGTACGCCTCACCGAAGACGCTGCTGGCTACCTTGAACCCCACCTCACGCACGCCACACCAGCGCTGCTCTCCGTCTACGGGACGCTGTTCCTGTCCGGTTCGATGGCCGCAGCCCGCTCCAACGACGCCCCCACCACCCGTACCTTCCTCGCCGCCGCCGACCAGGCCGCCGGCCGACTCGGGGCCGACGCTAATCACCTCTGGACCGCGTTCGGCCCGACCAACGTCGCCATCCACCGCGTCGCGACGGCCGCCGAGCTCGGCGACCTACAGGTCGCAATCGACCTCGGCCCGCGCGTCGACACCGCCGGGCTACCGATGGAGCGTCGGGTACGGCACGCCCTCGAAGTCGCCCGCGCCTACAGCTCGTGGAACCGCGTCGACGATGCCCAGGACGTCATCCTTGACGCCGAACAGATGGCACCCGAGCAGGTTCGGCACCACTTCCTCAGCCGCCAACTCGCTCTAACCTGGATCCGCCGCCAACGCGGCAAGCCCTCGGCCGAACTGGTCGGCCTGGCCCAGCGACTCAAGGTGCTCGACTGAATCCACCCCAACTAGGCTGCCCTGGTGACGGCCAACGAGATGCCACCCATGGCAACCCCACGCGTCGCCGCCGGCGCCCTCTTCTTCGATGACCAAGGTCGCGTGCTCCTCGTGCGCCCCAGCTACAAAAACCACTGGGACATCCCCGGCGGCTACGTCGAGCCCGGCGAGTCACCGCGTGCTGCATGCAGGCGTGAGATTCAGGAAGAGCTTGGCCTTAGGATTGAGCTAGGCGCCATGCTGGTTGTCGACTGGGCACCTGTTGAACAGGAGGGCGACAAACTCCTATTCGTCTTTGACGCCGGAGCGCTCACCATCGAACAAGAGCAGGCGATTCGCTTCGGTGATGGGGAGCTGACGGAGTGGCGCTACGTGAAGCCGGACGAGCTGGAGAGGTATGGGCCAGCGAGACTAGCGCGGCGACTGCTGACAGCGATCAAGGCCCGGACCGACAACGTCGGCGCCTACGCCGAACATGGGGTGCAGCCCCACATTCAATAAGCGTTAGAGCGTGGACCTAGCTACACAAAGTGGCATCACTTTCAGGCAGCAGCGCGCTCGTTCGCCAGGCGGTCGAGAGTGATGACTTCGGCCGGACCGGGATGTTTCACGGACCTCACTACAGGCTCCTGATAGGAGAAGCTAAGGCGTTGCCAACGCTTGGCATACTCCGCGGGAACACCGTTATCAGCCACGATGATTTGGACGCGCCCTTTATATGTCTCGGCGAGGATGTCCAGCTGCCTATAGAGGTTGGCTGCCAGAGCCTCGCCAGCACCAATCGACTTGCGCGGACTGTCCAAGACCAGGCACGCTGGCATATTGCTTGTAGGATCCCTCAACGCCACGGAAATCAGTGTCACCCAGTACGCCACGACAAGGGCCGTACGAAGACCGCCCGTGCTGATTTTGTCGAAGCGCTCACCATTCACGTATGGAAGATAAGTCCGACCATCTATCCTGACCGAGCCCACCCCTGGGACGCCAAAATTCGATAACGTCCGGGCGTATTCTTCAGTCAGCGCCGCCAGGAGCTCCTTCTTGGCGAGCTCGATCAAAGACTCACGCCCTGCTGCCGCATCCTTCAATGAGTTGCGAACATCTCTAGCCCTGCGCACCACTCTGGAGATGTCGCTAGCGCGGTCCCAATAACGGAGCCTCTCCTCAAGAGCCTTGATTCTCTCCTCTGCCATTCCGATGGCTTCACTAACGTCCGCAAACTCCTGAAGGCGCGGACTAACGAGCTCACGGCTGCGTTCGTCCACAATCGACGCCAGTTTCTTTGCGTGCTCTTCTGTTTCGGATAATGCCTGTCGCAGCTGCTCCATGCGCGCATTGCCGGCGGCAAGCAGCTCCTCTGTCTCTGCCTGTTGGACCCGCATCTGAGCCACTTCGTACGGTTCATTGCTGGCGTCGAGCTGATGGCTATCCTCCGGCTGGAGGCACAGCCTGCAGTGCCCATCTGGCGTGCTACGGTGCTCCAGATTTTGAGTGCAGCGGGGGCAAATGACGAATTCGATATCCGCCAATGAGGTCCGAACCAGACTTGACATCTGCTTGCGAGGTCACAGATGCCCCCGAGGGCGACCAAAGGGTCATGGGGTACGGGAAGGGCACCCAGTGCACCAGCGAGCTCCGAGCCGTCAAGCTTGCGCCACATCTTGGAGCCAAACTTAGCTCCACCGGACTCCTCGGCCGCCTCTTCGGCTACTTTGCTCGCGAGATATCGCAGGCGCTCCTCTGCGTCGTAGAACTGGCCAGCCATTCCAGGAACGTCTGAATTTTTATGGCGCTCCCGCCTCCACCGCTCGGCGAATGTCTCGGCGCTAAGAATGGTAGTGACAGTGCATCCGCCATCCTCCAGCTTGGCGGCGAGGCGAGTTGCGGCGACTGTTAAGTTTGGAGTCGCGTAGGCTCCTGGGCTGTTGACTGCATTCTGCACAGCGAAGATAACATCCTGGGCAGTCACAACTCGCCGGCGAAGCGTTCGCTCCAGCCGTTGAGTGCTCGATTCGCCTCGAATATTGGCAATTATTCCAGCAAGGTCCTGCAGTGGAAGTTTCCCGCGGCCCCTCATTCTCTGCCGGAACATACCAAGGACTGCATTCCAGGCCGGCCTCGCCATTGTCGCGGAGAGGCCAAGTTGATCAAGCAAGGGCTCGACATACTTCTGAGGTGCCGCCTCCTCGATATTATCCGGCTGAGGGCGGCCCGTATCAAATGTTAGAATCGACAGGAATGCCGAAACGTCATCAAGGAGTTCCTGAGTAGGGGCTATTTGTGCTTTCGACGTACCCTCAAGGGGTCGCCACTTCTTAGGGATATCCGCCTTCTCGGGAATGCGGAGAAGTTCTACCGTAAATGCGCGGAGGACCCGTTCGCAGTCGTCCCGGTTCCCGCCATCTCGGAGCTTTTGACATGCAGCTCGGAGTTCTGACGCATCATCACCACTCTTCAGCTCTGAATTCGTCAGCATCCGGCAGCTCAGACCGCGCCCCAATCCCTTCCACCGCGCGTAGAGGTGGGCCAGACCTCCCTCGTCGGCTAAGGCGGACCAGGTGTAGGCGCCGCGGCTCAGCCCTCGATGCTTCACAGATACGAGCTGGACCTCATCGTCGTCAACGACCGCATAGTCCTCTTGGTGTTCACATAGGATCGCCTTCGAGAGGGCATCATCGTTGTTCGCATCTTCAAGGTGCATGACCGCTACTGCAAAGCTGTCAGCTGCAGCCACGGCAGCTTGCCAGTCGAAGAGGTCCGCCGTGTGCGCCCCGGCGTCTTCCGGAGAGGGGGTTCCCCACAACCTGTCGCGGGCAGTCACGCAGGCACTCCCCTCTGTCACGTTAGAGGTTGCATTGTTGCGTACATCTTGGCTGCCTGCATACCCCCGCACCGACGGCGGCCATTCGGCGATGCCTGCCTGCCGGATCGGGTGATGGTCGCAGGTGAGGGGGTTCCAGCAGCGTGCAGGACAGCGACGCGGGACAGTGACGCAGGACCGGCATCTGCCGAATTGGTCTCATTAGGATCAAGGCGGCCCGCAAGCGGGCCGCGCCGGACGCGCTCGGCCTGCTGGCGGCGCAAGCGCCGGCATCGGCCGGCGCGCCGGCCGAATGAAGGGCATGCCTCCGGCGGGGGGGCCAGACGACTCCGAGATGGAGTTGCCGAACGTTCCAGTTGGTGGGTGGTGGGATGCCATCCCGACAGCCACCAACCCAGGCAGAGCCGAGCAGACCAGGGCCAGGGCGCCAAGGTCGTTCGTCCGGTAGGGCGCTCCACCTTGTCACCCTGGCCCTGGCCCGCTCCACGGTGTGTGGGTCGGCGGCAGACGGGATGGCCGAGGTGGGTGTCGGGTTTCGGTCTGATCGTCGCGTGGTGGGTGTCGGTGGTGGTCCTGTGTTGGCTGCTGGCTGGTAGATGGATTGCAGGGGGTGGGTTGGTGGGGGCGGTTGAGTTGGCCGGTGTCGCCGTGCCGTATCTGGCGACGGTGGCGGGGGCGTATGGCGGGGCGGTGGTGCAGCGGGTGGTGGATCAGTCCGCTGACGTGACGGCGGACGCTGGTGTGGGGGTGGGACGGCGGTTGTTGCGGCGGTTGTTGGGTTCGGGTCGGTCGGTGCAGATCGGTCAAACGGTGACGGAGGTGGGTGAGGAGCCTGATGATGAGGCTGGCCGGGAGGTGTTGCGGGCGGTGTTGGTGAAGGCTCTGTCCGAGGATGCCGGGCTTGCCGAGGATGTGGCGCGAGTGTTGGCCGACGCGGAGGTGACTGGAGCGGTCACGGTGCAGGGGTCGCAGGGGGTGCAGGTGGGGTCGCAGAACACGCAGACCAATCATTTCGGGTCATCGCTCGACGGTCTGCGGTGACCACAGCATCGGACGGTCCGAGAGTGCCACTGTCGGTGTGGGTGGATCGATCGTCAGGGGTGCAGATCGGCTCCCACAATTCGCAGACGAATGTGGGGGTGGACGGGGCGGGGTTGCCGCCGCCGCAGCGGGTCGGTGACGGCGCGGGTGACGGCGGGGCGGTGCACAATCTGCCGGCCGAGTCGCGGGTGTTCGTGGGTCGGGATCTCTCGCAGCTCGATGTGTTGCTGGCCGGTGACGCGTCGGGGGTGGCGGTCGGGCAGGCGGCGGTGCACGGTCTGGGGGGGATTGGTAAGTCGGAGTTGGTGTTGCACTACGCCCGTTACCGGTTGGTTCGGTATCGGCTGGTGTGGTGGGTGACCGCGGATAGCCTAGATGCGATCGCGGTGGGGTTGGGTGGGTTGACGCGGCGATTGCATCCGGCCGCGCCGTTGGCGGATGCGTACGAGTGGGCGGTCGGTTGGTTGCAGGCCAACTCGGGGTGGCTGTTGGTGTTGGACAACGTCGAGGAGATCGATCACATCCTCGGGCTGCTGGGGTTGGTGCGTGGGCGGGGGGACGTGTTGGTAACGACCCGCCGGGATGTGGGTGGAGCGTGGTGGCGGCGTTCGGGGTTGGCGCCGTTGCGGCTGGGGGTCCTCGCCCGGTCGGACAGTGTGGATCTGCTGCACCAGTTGACTGGCCTGGACGACACGGACGGGGCGGGCAGATTGGCCGAGGAGTTGGGTGATCTGCCGTTGGCGTTGGAGCAGGCCGCCGCTTTTATCAGCCGCCAGCCGGATGTTGAATTCGACGGCTACCGACAACGGCTCATCGAAGGCTTTCCCCGTACCGCCGCCCATTCCGGAGGTGGTGGTCAGTCGCAGCGGACCATCGCCGAGGTGTGGCAGATCACCATGAACACTGTCACCGATCAGATGCCGCTGGCCGCACGGGTGTTGGATGTGCTGGCCTGGCTGGCACCCGACGGACTACCTGTCGATGTGCTGTATCCACTGGCTGACGACCCCGACGACGTCAGAGACGCGGTAGCCCTGCTCCTCTCCTACAACATGATCAGCCGCACCGATGCAATGATCGGGGTGCACCGCCTGGTCCAAGCGGTCACCCGCGCGAACCAACCCGCCGACGACCCCGACAGTCTGGTGAGCGAGGCGACCCGGTTGCTGACCGCAGCTATCCCCGACGACCCGTGGGGAAACCCGGCAGGCTGGCCCCGATGGACGGCACTGCTACCCCACATCGACGCTCTCACGGGCACCGCTCCCGCCGACGCCCGCACACCTGAGCAACTTCATCTAGCCGATCGCGCCGCGACCTTCCGACAGGGCCAGGGACAATACGCCACCGCCATCGCCCAATTTGAGCAGGTGCTGGCCGACTGTCGGCGGGTCTTGGGTGACGATCACCCGAACACCCTGGCCACGGGTGGCAACCTGGCCTACGCCTACCAGGAGGTGGGGCGGGTCGATGAGGCGATCCCCCTGTTCGAGCAGGTGCTGGCCGACTGTCGGCGGGTCCTGGGTGATGACCACCCGAGCACTCTGGCCTCGGGCAACAACCTGGCCTACGCCTACCAGACGGTGGGGCGGGTCGATGAGGCGATCATCCAATTCGAGCAGGTGCTGGCCGACCGGCGGCGGGTCCTGGGTGACGACCACCCGAACACTCTGAACTCGGGCAACAACCTGGCGGGCGCCTACGAGGCGGCGGGGCGGGTCGATGAGGCGATCATCCAATTCGAGCAGGTGCTGGCCGACAGTCGGCGGGTCCTGGGTGATGACCACCCGAGCACTCTGACCTCGGGCAACAACCTGGCGAGCGCCTACCAGGCAGTAGGGCGGGTCGATGAGGCGATCCCCCTGTACGAGCAGGTACTGGCCGACTGTCGGCGGGTCTTGGGTGATGACCACCCGAGCACTCTGGCCTCGGGCAACAACCTGGCGAGCGCCTACCGGGCAGTAGGGCGGATCGATGAGGCGATCCCCCTGTACGAGCAGGTGCTGGCCGACAGTCGGCGGGTCTTGGGTGATGACCACCCGAGCACTCTGGCCTCGGGTGGCAACCTGGCCTACGCCTACCAGACGGTGGGGCGGGTCGATGAGGCGATCCCCCTGTACGAGCAGGTGCTGGCCGACAGTCGGCGGGTCCTGGGTGATGACCACCCGAGCACTCTGGCCACCGGCAGCAACCTGGCCCACGCCTACCAGGCAGTAGACCAGGTCGATGAGGCGATCATCCAATACGAGCAGGTGCTGGCCGACCGGCGGCGGGTCCTGGGCGACCACCCGGACACTCTGGCCTCGGGTCGCAACCTGGCCTACGCCTACCAGACGGTGGGGCGGGTCGATGAGGCGATCCCCCTGTACGAGCAGGTGCTGGCCGACAGTCGGCGGGTCCTGGGTGACGACCACCCGGACACTCTGGCCACGGGCAACAACCTGGCGGGCGCCTACCGGGCAGTAGGGCGGATCGATGAGGCGATCCCCCTGTACGAGCAGGTGCTGGCCGACAGTCGGCGGGTCCTGGGTGACGACCACCCGGACACTCTGGCCACGGGCAACAACC
>NZ_JBEXHJ010000002.1:608219-840008 GCF_040607775.1 Micromonospora sp. NPDC005237
CCTGGCGGGCGCCTACCGGGCAGTAGGGCGGATCGATGAGGCGATCCCCCTGTTCGAGCAGGTGCTGGCCGACCGGCGGCGGGTCCTGGGTGACGACCACCCGAGCACTCTGGCCTCGGGTGGCAACCTGGCCTACGCCTACCAGACGGTGGGGCGGATCGATGAGGCGATCCCCCTGTACGAGCAGGTGCTGGTTGGTTGTCGGCGGGTCCTGGGTGACGACCACCCGGACACTCTGGCCTCGGGTGGCAACCTGGCCTACGCCTACCAGACGGTGGGGCGGATCGATGAGGCGATCCCCCTGTACGAGCAGGTACTGGCCGACCGGCGGCGGGTCCTCGGCGACGATCGTGGGACCCGAGCGATTGCAGCCAACCTTCAGAAGGCTACTTATGCTGCAGGGAGTAGCACGAAGGGAGCGGAAGCCCCTAAGGCCGACACGCACTATAGGAAGAACCATGGGGGGCACGGTCGGCAGCACGAGGCAACACCTGATGACGACCGATAGCACTGCGTACGCGTGCTCGAACGAAGGGCCGGCTGGTACAGCCAGCTGTACAGCCAAGCCGGCCGACGGACACGGTCTGGGGCCGACGGCGGACGGCACGGCGAGCAGGCCAGCGGCAGCCACCGACTTTGGCTGACAGCAGTCTTGATCTTTGCAAGGCAGTGGTCCGGGGAGTTGGCCACGCGCTGCGGACTGCCCTGCGGGCGGCCTCCGGCCGTCCTCGGGCGCCCGCAGCGCGTCATCCGAGTCAGCAGATCGTCAGCGAACGCCGTACCGCGTAGCCACACTCGATCATGCTCGACGGCACGACCGATACGTCTGACCACGCGGTACGGCACCCGATCACACTCGTTGCTACGTCAGGTCACTTTCCCCCCGACGGGGGTCGTCCCTTTCCATGGGAGCGCGCCACAGCAGCTGACCGGCTACTCCATCGCGAGTCGGCGGGCGCGGAACAGCTCGAGGAGCCGAGGCAGCCGCCTTCGCCACTCGTCCTCGTCGCGAAGGTCCCAGCGATCGTCGTCAGGCTCCGGGCTGGGCTCTGGCGGGGTCGCAGATCGCGTTGCCTCGACGGCGTCCCAGAAGGCCTCGGAGTTACCCGTCAGCTGCTCGTACGCCGTCTCCGCGGCGAACTGGAGAGCCTCGTCGCCGATCCACAGGTCGCGGCCTTCCGAAGCGCTTATCTGCCGCACGGCGGGATGGTCGGCGAGCGAGTCGGGGTCGCGCACAACCGACTCGAACGCTCTTCTGCCCAGACCGACAAGCCCGGCCTGGAAGTCGGAGAACCCGTCGTCGGAAAGGAACGTACTCGATGATCCAGCATGCCGCGCAGACATCCCAGGTGTCGGCCTGGTCCACCACCTCGTCGAGCACCTGGTCGAACGCGACGATGTGCGGCAGCGGGAGCCGCATCAGCTCCGCCACCAGGGCCTCGGCGACCGCGCTCGGCTGACCGTCGCGTTGGGGTTGGTCCGCCGCTGTGCCTGCCGCGGCTCGTGCCCGCTCCACGACACTCCAGAACTCGTCCACATGCACGGCCAGGAGTGTCCACGATGGGTCTGACAGGAGAGGGCGCTGGGACCACGAAAGCGATCCGGGCGGTAATCGTCGGGCCTCCCGCGACACAAGCCAGGGTGAGGGTCGCCGAGGCAATGGGGGTTCGGGTGGGTCCACCGGAGAAACGCGACGAGGGCTGGTTCAACAGCCTCTACGCCGCCGATTACGCGCACATCGTCAGGTACGGCCTGCGTCGGCTCGCCGACTCCGAGGCGTCGGCCGAGCTCGCTCAGGAGGTCTTCGTCGTCGCGTGGCGTCGTCGCGGCGAGGTTCCGGACCGCAGCCTGCCCTGGCTGTACGGGGTGGCCCGCCGCCTGCTGGCGAACCAGTGGCGCTCCCGGCGTACCGCCCCCGACGTCGTGCCGATCACCGCCGCCGAGCTGGCGAGGGTGGCCGACTCGTCCGGCGCCGACACGAGCGTGGGGATCGCCGACGTTCGGGCCGCGCTGGCCACCCTCGGCGATCTCGATCAGGAGATCCTCCGGCTGATCGGCTGGGAGGAGTTGACGGTGTCCGAAGCGGCCCAGGTTCTCGGCTGCACCCGCGCGACCGCGGCGGTCCGTCTGCATCGCGCCCGCCGCCGTCTCAGCGAAGCGATGTCCGACCGGCCGGTTCCATCCCGGCGTCCGGTGCTGGCGACCACCCGAGAGGATCTGTGATGTTCGGAGCAGAGCGAACCCGTACCCTCCTCGGTCCGGCCGACCCCGCGCGCAGCGTCGCCGTCGCACCGCCGCCGGCCTCGGCGCGCGATCTGATCGACCGGGCCGACGCCACCGAGCCGGACGACGGGCGTCGTCGCGTACGCCCGACTCGCCGGCTGGTCCTGACGGCCGGGACGCTGGCGGTGGCGGCCGGCGCGGTGGCCGTCCTCCAGCCGTTCGATGAGCACAAGCCGGACAGTCCGGGAGGGCCCGGTGGCGCGGTGGGAACGGTGCTCGTGCCGGTCGCGTACCAGTTCGACGCCGACCCACCGGCGGCCGGCCCGCAGCTGCGCGCGCTGGCCAGCAAGATCAAGGACGCGGAGTACGACCTGCACGGCGGTCGCTACATGTACCACCACACGAAGGTGTGGGGCGATCCGGTGATGACCTCAGCCGATGGCCGTCACCACGTCGCGTTCGCCGGTGAGTCGAAGGTCTGGCAGGCCGCCGACGGGACCGGCAGCCAGATCAACACGCAGCTGGAGCCGCAGTACCCGGACCAGGAGTCTCGTGCCTACTGGCAGCGCAAACTCGGAGCGGGTCCAGCAGTCGGCGGCAATCCGGGGGCCATGATCCCCCTGCCGCCCATGGAGCTCACACCACCGCCGGCCGACCCGTCGCAGTTGCGCGAACTGCTCCAGGTCGAGTACGGCCCGGGTGCGGCGAGCAAGGAGGTCAGTACGCTCTACGCGCGGTACGTCGTGCCGCGTGCGACCCGGGCGGAAGTGCTGCGGGTACTCGCCGACGTGCCCGGTTTCCGCTGGCGGGGGCGGGTGACCGATCGCGCGGGCCGGGCTGGCGTGGCGGTCACCTTCGACGACCGCGAACACGACCAGCAGTCTCTGCTGATCTTCGACCCAAGGACGGGTGAGTTGCTCGCCCACGAGCTGCTGACGCTGGCCCCGGTGCGGATCAGCGCGTACCAGCTGATCCTGGACACGACCTGGACCGACCGGATCGGCTGACCACCGACGTCGGGGCCGCTCCCGAGGGAGCGGCCCCGACGTGTGTCCGCATCTCGCAAGTCAGGACGTGAGAGACACCGTGCTTACGGTGCCGCCGGTGGCGGTTACGCGTACCTCGGTGGCGGTGGGCGGCAGCAGCGCCGCGTCACGGCCGGCGTCGTGCCACTGGCCGGCGTCGCTCCGATAACTCAGCGCTGAGCCCTCGGCGGCAACGAGGATGCCCTGGTCGTCCGGCAGGCGCAGCCGGACCGGCAACGGCGCCGTCCAGTCGGCGAACGCGCTGGCCACGGCTTCGAGAGGAGCATCACCGCGTGCGAGCAGCGCAATGACGCGAGCGGGGTCGCTGTCGTACTGGATGCTCTGCAGGAGTAACCGTCGACCGTCGGCCGTCGCCCCGTAGACGTACAGCTCAGGGGCGTCTCCCGGGGCATGGAGGCCGGCAACATCGTCCCATGCGGCGAGAGCTTCGGGCCCGGCGCTGACCTCGTAAACGGACCGGTCGCCTTCGTATCGGGGATCACTGGGGTCGCCGCCCCACACCTGTTCGGCACCCGGCAGGGTTCGTTTGATTCGCTGTACGTCCCGGCGACCGCTTTCATTGGAAAAGAGGACGTCTGCGGCACCGAGGATCTGCACGGTGTTCCGTTCGCTCACGGGCGTGAAGGAGAGAGCGACGGTGACTTTCGTCTTCTGCGGGGGTATCCGCAGGATCGCCGCGCCGTCCTCGAATTTCACCGGCTGGTAGGTGCGGCTGATCCTGCCGTCCGGCGTGTACCGCAGTTCGGGCGAGAACTCCATCGGCTGCCCGCTGTCGAGGACGAGGAGCACGTCGCGCTCCGCCCCGAGCAATGCGGCCTGCGTACTACGCTGCCGTGGGTCGTCGGTGAGGGCTTCGATCGCCCTGACCTGTGGACCACCCCCGGTTGGCTCGACGAACGCCGCCCATCCGATGTGGTTGTCCCCCGCGCCCTCGTTCCGATCGGTCGTGCTGGCGTAAGCGACGTAGGCAGCAGGGCCGGCCGGCGTTCTTCCCGCCCACACGACGTGTGGGTCACCCGGCATCTGCGTATCGCCCGAGCGTTCCAGTTGCCGCCGCCATGCCGCACGGACCTGACGCAGGTACGCGTCGTCACCAGCCAGGTCGCCCTTGGTCGGTTCGTTGAACATCGGCGAGGTCACCTCGGGCGTGTCGCGCCAGACCGGGACCGTGAGCGCACCCCCCAGGGGGACAGCCACGACGGCGGCGCAGACGGCAGTCAGCGCGACCCGGAAGCGCCGGACTCGCCGCCGGCCGCCACGGCGCACATTTTCCAACAGGTCGGGTCGACCACTGAGGTGGCTGGTTGCCCGGTGCAGGACCTCCCGCACGTCGTTGTCACTCATGTTCACCGCGAACTCTCCCTTTCGATGGTGGACATGACGAGACCTGGCCCGGCAAGCGCCGTCCGCAGGCGAGCCAATCCGCGCGAGGTATGGCTCTTCACTGTTCCCTCGGAACAGCCCAGAGCTGCGGCAACGTCGGCGGTTGGGAGATCTTCCAGGTATCGGAGCACGACGGCCGCGCGTTGCCGAGCCGGTAGGTCGCGCAGTGCCGCGACGACCGCCCGGCGAAGCGCGATGTCGTCCGCGTGGTCCCGCGTGACAACGTCGTGGTCGTCCAAGGTCTGCTCGGGTCGCCGCCTACGTCTTCGCCACCGGTTGATCGATCGGTTGATCAGTGCACGTCGTGCGTAGGCCTCCGGACTGGCCTGCACGCGACGCCAGCGCACGTACATCTGCTCCAGAACCTCCTGCAGCAGATCCTCTGCGGCATGCCGATCGCCCGTCAGCAGGTAGGCGACACGCA
Organism: Micromonospora sp. NPDC005237; assembly: GCF_040607775.1. Classification (NCBI taxonomy): domain Bacteria; kingdom Bacillati; phylum Actinomycetota; class Actinomycetes; order Micromonosporales; family Micromonosporaceae; genus Micromonospora; species Micromonospora sp. NPDC005237. The sequence goes on from NZ_JBEXHJ010000002.1 coordinate 613,296, forward strand.
ACAGCGCACCCGAGCGTGTACGGACGAACTCGTCGAACTCCGCGCCCCGCGAATCTCGCATCTGACCTCCGGTCTCGTCATCAAGCAGGACACCGCGACACGTCCGCTGGTTTACCGGTGCGCGTCAGTTCGCGCGCGCGATGGGCCGATCCTGCTGGCGCAACAGTGACCTCGGCCCGCGCGCCTAGCAGATCAACTCCCTCCCCGGGCGTTGTCCACAGCACCCAAAGTTGTCCACAGGTGGCGTGCTCGGGCCGGTGCCCGGGGCCGATCGCGAGCAGGGTCAGCGGTGCATCTGATCCCGAGCGCTGGAGGCCGCGATGGCACCCCGTACCTCCGTTCCGCCGATCCGACGGCTCCCGCTGGTCGTCACAGGCGACGGCGACCTGCTCGACGACCTGCTCCGGCTCGCCGCCGCCGGCGGCACCGAGGTGGAGCTCGCCGCCGACCCGGCCGCAGCCCGCACCCGCTGGGGTCCCGCGCCGCTGGTGCTGCTCGGCGCCGACCAGGCGCAGGCGTGCCTGCGCGCCCGACTGCCGAAGCGGCCGCGGCTGGTGCTGGTCGGCTGGGCCAGCCAACTCGACCCCGGCTGGCAGATCGCCGAGCTGATCGGCGCCGAGCACGTCGCCGCACTGCCCGCCGCCGAGCCCTGGCTGGTGGATCGCCTGGCCGAGCAGGGTCCCGATCAGCCGGCCGGCCCGGGTGCCCAGGTCGTCGCGCTGTTCGGCGGCCGGGGCGGTGCCGGCGCGAGCGTGCTCGCGGGCGGGCTCGCCGTGACCGCGGCGCGAGCCCGACTGCGCACCCTGCTCATCGACGCCGACCCGCTCGGTGGCGGCCTCGATCTCGTCTTGGGCTGGGAGCAGCTGGAAGGGCTGCGCTGGCCGTCGCTCACCGACGCGGACGGGCGGGTGGACGCGCCGGCGCTGGTCCACGCCCTGCCGAGCCGGGGCGACCTGGTGGTGCTCTCCTGGGATCGCGGCGAGATGCTGGCACTGCCCGCCGCCGCGATGGCGGCGACCGTCGACGCCGCGCACCGTGGCCGGGACTTCGTGGTGATCGACCTGCCCCGACAGTTGGACGACGCCGCCGTGGTCGCGTTGCAGGCAGCCGACCAGGCGTTCGTCGTCGTGCCGGCGGAGCTGCGTGCCACCGCGGCAGCCGCCCGGGTGGTCGCCGCGGCCGCCCCACACTGCGCCGCGCTCTCGGTGGTGGTGCGCGGGCCCGCCCCGGGCCGCCTGCGCGCCACCGAGGTGGCACGGGCACTCGGGCTTCCGCTCGCGGGCACGCTGCGGCCCGAACCCGGGCTCTGCCGGGGTCTCGAACGCGGCGAGGCGCCGGCGGCGGCCGGCAAAGGCCCGCTCGCCACTCTCTGCCGGCGGATCGTCGCGGACCTCACCGGCGTCCCCGCGACGGGTGCGGCATGAGCGGCCGGCCGGAGGACGGCACCTTCGCGGCCCGGGTGCGGCAGCGGATCGCCGCCGCCACCGACCCGGTCACCCCGGCGACGATCGTGTCTGCCGTACGCGCCGAGCCCACCGCTGCGGTGTTGGGCGACACCGCCGTACTGCGGATCGCCGACCGGGTGCACGACGACCTCGTCGGCGCCGGGCCGCTGGCCCCGCTGCTGGCCGATCCGGAGGTGACCGACGTCCTGGTGAACGGTGTTCGCGTCTGGGTCGACCGGGGCGCGGGGCTGCACCAGGTGGCGGTCCCGGTGGGCTCGGTCGAGGACGTCCGCCGGCTGGCGCAGCGACTGATCGCCAGCGCAGGACGGCGGCTCGACGACGGCTCCCCGTACGCGGACGCCCGGCTTCCCGACGGCACCCGGCTGCACGCCGTGCTGCCGCCGGTGGCGACCGAGGGGCCCTACCTGTCCCTGCGGACGTTCCGGCACCGCCCGTTCACCCTCGACGAACTGGTGCGCCAGGGGACGGTGCCGCGACCGGTGGCGCCACTGCTCGCCGCCGTCGTCGCTGCCCGGCTGGCGTACCTGGTCACCGGCGGCACGGGCTCGGGCAAGACCACCCTGCTCAACACGTTGCTCGGGCTGGTGCCCGCCACCGAGCGGATCGTCCTGGTGGAGGACGCGGCCGAGTTGCAACCGGGGCACCCGCACGCGGTCGGGCTCCAGGCCCGTACCGCCAACGTCGAGGGGACGGGCGTCGTCAGCCTCGGCGACCTGGTCCGGCAGGCGTTGCGGATGCGCCCGGACCGGCTGGTGGTCGGGGAGTGCCGGGGCGCGGAGGTGGTCGACCTGCTGGCCGCGCTGAACACCGGCCACGACGGTGGCGCCGGCACGCTGCACGCCAACACCCCGTCCGACGTGCCGGCCCGGCTGGAGGCGCTCGGCATGCTGGGCGGGCTGCCCCGCGCCGCGCTGCATGCCCAGGTGGTCGCCGCGCTCCAGGTGCTGCTTCAGGTACGCCGAGGAGACCAGGGTCGTGTCCTCGAGTCGATCTGTCTGCTGCTTCCCGAGGGGCCCGAGCGACTGGCCACCGTGGTGCCCGCCTGGGTACGTGGACGTGGGTTGGGGCTGGCCGCGCGTACCTTCGGCACGCTGCTGCGAGACCGGGGCGTGGCGGTGCCCCCGATCCTCAGCGAGCCGTGGCCTGGATCGGCAGGCCCGGCATGACCGGCGGGACTGCGCTGGTGGTGGCGCTGCTGCTGGCCGCCGCGGCTCTGGTGGCCTGGCCTGTGCAGAGCGTCCGGGCACGCCGCCGCCGGGTGCTGGCACCGGGCCGTGGCACCACCGGCGCTGAGTCGGACGACGCCCTGGTGGAATGGATCAGGGGCCTCGCTCGTGGCCAGGGCGGGCCGACCGATGAGCTCGGCGGCGTGTCGGCCTCGGCCCACCCGGGTGCCCTCTCGTACCCGCCGGGCACGTCGGCGTCCAGCAGCGGGCGGGCGGTTGTCGCCTGGTCCACTCGGGACCTTGACGACAGCCCGAGCCGCCCGAGGGCGACCGGCGGCCCGGGGGGATCCACGCGACCGGCAGGCCCGGCACGTCCGCCGATCCGTCGGGATCCTCGCCGCCCGGCTGCCACTGCCCGGCCGGAGACCGAGACCCTGGTGGCCGTCGAGCATCCGGGCCACAGCCGGGTCGACCCGGCGGACCACCGCCTCATTGACCCGGCGGACGAAAAGGCCGGCGGTTCGTACGCGGCCCATCCGGTACGCGTGCGTCGGTCGCCGAGGCGTGTGCTGCTGCTGGTTGGCCTGGTGGGGGCGGGTGTCGGTGCCGTATCCGCCGGGCCGGTGGCCGCGGTCGCGGTGGCCGGCTACGGCACGCTGGCCGTGCGCGCTCTGCTCCGCTGGAGGGCGAGCCGGCACGCCGAGCTGGATCGGCGGCGCGGCCTGGACCTGCTCTGCGGTCTGGCCGCCGACCTCCGGGCGGGCCTGCCCGTCCCGCCAACCCTGGAGATCGCCGCCGTCCAGGGGTCGGGCGGAGCGGACCGGCTTAGCGAGCTGACCTCGGCCGCCGTGCGGCTGGCGGACCGGACCGGCGCACCACTGGCCGAGCTGGTCGAGCGGATCGAGGCGGACGCCCGGGCGACCGACCGGGGCCTGGCCGCCGCAGCGGCACAGGCGGCGGGTGCCCGTGCCACGGCCTGGTTGCTGGCGGCCCTGCCGCTCGGCGGGATCGCGCTCGGCTACGGGATCGGGGTCGATCCCTTGGCGGTGCTCCTGCACAGCACGGTCGGTGGGGTCTGCGCGGTCCTCGCGGTCGCCCTGCAGGTCGTCGGCCTGTTCTGGGCCGAGCGGCTGGGCGCGACGCCAGGTCGGGGCGCCTGATGTCCCCGGCGCTGCTCGTGGCTGCCGGTCTGGTGGTCGCAGCCCTTCTCGTGGTGCCGCTGCGGCTGCGCCAGCGCGGCCCGGCTCGCCCACCCCGGCGGGTGACCCAGGGCGGCTGGCCGGGCCGGGACGGATGGCCGGGTCGGAACGGTGCCGTGCGCCCCGACGGCGTGGAGCGTCAGGCCGTTCCGGGCGGTTCGGAGCGCCCAGCCGGCTCGGCGGGTCGGCGCGGCTCGCTGGCTCAGGGCGGCTCGCTGGCTCAGGGCGGCTCGGGTAGGGGCGGTGTGGAGAGGCGGCGGCGACCGGACGCGATCCGGCTCGCGGCAGGGATGGCCGGGCTCGCCGTGGCGGTGGTCGTCGGGGGCTGGTTCGGGCTGCTCGGTGCGGTTCCGACCGCGGTCCTGCTGGACGTGCTGCTGCGGCGGATCGAGTCCCCGGCGGCGCGCGGCCGGCGACTCCGGGAAGCCGCCGACCTGCCGCTCGCCGCGGACCTGCTGGCGGCGGCGATGCGGGCGGGTGCGCCGGTGGACCGCTCGGTGCTGGCCGTGGCCGAGGCGCTGGACGGCCCACTCGCCAGCCGACTGGCCCGGGTCGGCCGCACCCTGCTCCTCGGCGGTGGCCCGGCCGAGGCGTGGTCGGCGTTGGACGGGGTGCCGGGAGCGGACCGGATGGCCGCGGCGGCATTCCGCTCGGCCAACAGCGGCGCCGCGCTGGCCGGTGCGTTGACCCGTCTCGCTGATGACCTGCGGGCCGACCGGGCCACCGCCGCCGAGGCGTCGGCCCGCCGGGCTGGCGTACTCATCGTGCTGCCGCTGGGGCTGTGCTTCCTGCCCGCGTTCATTCTCGCCGGCCTGGTGCCGGTGATCGTCGCCGTCCTCGGCGACGTGCTCTGACCCTTCGAGAAAGGAAAGACGCATGCGCAAACTCATCGCCCGACTCCGCGGCGACGACGGGATGAACACCGCCGAGTACGCCGTCGGCACGCTCGCCGCAGTGGCTTTCGCCGGGATCCTGTTGAAGGTGCTGACCTCCGGCAACGTCCAGTCGGCGTTGACCGCCGTCATCGACCGGGCGCTCAAGTGATCGGGCGCCGGCAGGTCGGCCATGGTCGGGAACCGGGTACCCCCGGGCGGGCGTGCGACGGTAGCTGGTCGGCCCACCTCGTCGGCGGCGACCGGGGCTCCTTCACCGCCGAGCTGGCGGCCGGCCTGCCGGCGCTCCTCCTGCTGCTGCTCGCCGGCCTGACCCCGGTCAACGCCGTCAGCACCCAGGCGAGTTGCCTGCACACGGCCCGGGAGGTGGCGTTGGCCGCCGCCCGGGGAGCCGACAGCGCAGATGGGGAGCGCGCGGCGCCACCGGGAGCAGAGGTGTCGGTGTCGATCAACGGCGACCGGGTGCAGGCGACGGTCCGCGCGCCCGTCCGCGCGCTGGGCGGCCGGCTACCACGGATCACCGTTGTCGCGACAGCGGTCGCAGCCGTGGAGCCAGGCGCCAGCGAGGGGAGTTGGTGATGCGGCACCCCGACGCTCGGGCCCGTGGGCACGGCCCGAAGGCCGAGCGACACGATGGCGGTCGACCGGACGCGGAGCGAGGTGGCGCCACCCTGCTACTGCTCGCGTTGGGACTGGTCTTCGTGCTGGTCGGGACGTTCGGTGCCGCCGTCGCCGCAGCGGGGATGGCGGCTCAGCGGGCGGCGGTGGCCGCTGATCTCGGTGCGCTGGCTGGCGCTGTCCGGGCGCTCGACGGCGACGCGGTGGCGTGCGCGTCCGCCGCGGACATCGTCCACCGCAACGCTGGCCGCCTGATCGACTGTCTCCTCGACGGGCTGGACGTGCTGGTGACCGTCGAAGTGGCGTTCACACCCCTTCCGGGCCTGACCCGGGTCGCCGCGTCGACGGCCCGCGCCGGCCCGGTGCGCGGCTGAACAAGGCCCCGCTGGATACCACCGGGCTGGCCGGTGTCTTCGGGCCGCGGGTCGCGCCGACGGGTTACGCCCAGCTGATCCGACCGCCGGGCTGATCCGACCGCCGGGCTATCCGACCGCCGGGCTGATCCGACCGCCGGGCTATCCGACCGCCGGGGCTATCCGACCGCGGCCGGCTGGCCGGGACAGGGTTGCGGGCCCTGTCCCGGTCAGCGGCCGAGGGGGTGGGTCGCTGGGTGCGAGCCGGGGTGCGTCAGCGGGACTGGAGCGCGTCGAGGGCGACGGCCATCGCGATGACGAGACGACGGTCGATCTGCGGGTTCTGCACCTCGACGATGTACTTGTCGCGCAGGCCCCACTTCTTCACCACGGAGAAGATCGGCTGGCCACCGGCGGTGAAGTCGAAGTGGTACGGCAGCCAGGACAGCGAGTCGACGAACCGGCGCAGCAGTGCCACCGGCAGGCTGCGCTCCTGACCCGTCACCTGCGGCAGGCCGGCCTGCTCGACGTGCCAGGTGGAGCGGAGCAGCGACTGGGCGAAGTCCTTGCGGAACAGGCCGATCGCGTTGCCGGCCGCGTCGGTGACGTCGTACGTCGCGCCGAGGTCGATGCGCTGGCGGGCCTTGAAGCCGAGCAGGGGCTGCTGCTTGGAGTCGTCGGTGTAGATCGTCACCTGCTCCTTGAAGGCGAGCCGCTTCTGCTGCGCGAACGCCAGCAGCTCGCCCTCGGTGCCGTCCGGCGCGACCGCCCGGACCTCGTACTGGTTGACCATCATCCGCAGCCGCTGGCGGATGTGGAACTGCTGCAGGGTCTGCAAGTTGTCGAGCTGCATGTGTTCTCCTCAGGGGGATGGTGCGCCGGAGTCTCGCACAGCCGGGCAACCACCGCCGGCCCGTGGCCGTGGTGGTCCCACCCCGACCGGTCCGCCCCGCGGGACCGGCCCCGCGAAGGTCAGCGGCCGTCCACGGTCGCGCGCAACGACCAGGTGTTGAGCACCTGGTGGATGCTGCGCAGCCGTTCGTTGATCTGCTCCAGTCGTTCCGCCTGAGCCAGGGCGGCCAGCGCCGCCCCGAGTGCGATCTGCTGGTCGAGGGTGAGGTGATCCTGGTCGATGGTGTAGAGCAGGTCGACGGTCTCAGCGATCGTGTCGGCCACGGCTTCTCCTCGGGCGCGGGGGCTAACTGGAACACAAGCATCGATGGAAGCGCTCCCATGCCATTGTGCCCAGTGCCATCGGGATTCATGCAAGGTGCCTCAGGCGGGCAGATTCTCCAGCACCACGTCGAGCACCCGGATCGCGTCCGGCTTGGAGAGCGGGTTGTTGCCGTTGCCGCATTTCGGCGACTGCACGCAGGACGGGCAGCCGGTCTCGCAGCCGCACTCCGCGATGGCGTCCCGCGTGGCGCGCAGCCACGCCGACGCCGTCCCGTAGGCCCGCTCGGCGAAGCCGGCGCCGCCCGGATGCCCGTCGTAGACGAAGACCGTCGGCGCCTCGGTGTCCGGGTGCAGGGCGGTGGAGAGCCCGCCGATGTCCCACCTGTCGCACGTCGCCATCAGCGGAAGCAGGCCGATCGCGGCGTGTTCGGCGGCGTGCAGCGCACCCGGCACGTCGGCCTGCTGGACCCCTGCGGAGGCCAGCGACCGCGGTGACAGCGTGAACCAGACCGCCACCGTGCGCAGCTCCCGGGTGGGCAGGTCGAGCGGCCGGGTGTCGATCACCTCGCCGGTGGCGATCCGGCGCCGCTGGTACGACACGACCTGGCTGGTCACGTCCACCTCACCGAGGAACATCCCGACCGGTCCGGCGTCCACGTAGGAGCGCACCGACACCACGGACAGGTCCGTGACGTCCCGGGCGTGGGTGGACCAGTCCGGCTCCTCGACGTGCACCAGCGCGCAGCCGTCGGCCAGGTCGAGGTCGTCGACCACGTACGAGATGCCCTGGTGCAGGTAGACCGCGCCGGGGTGGAGCAGGAAGTGCGACGAGCCGCCGTCGACCGTGCCGAGCAGCCGACCGGTGGCCGACTCCACCACGCAGACCGGGGCGCCGCCCTCGCCGCGCAGGTCCACCTCGGGGCGCTCGCGGTGCCGCCAGTACCAGCCGGTGGGCCGCTGCCGCAGCGCGCCCGCCTCGACCAACTGGTCGATGGCCTCCTTCGCCCCGTCGCCGAAGAGCGCCAGATCGGCCGGGGTGAGTGGCGCCTCGACGGCCGCGCAGGCCAACTGCGGCGCCAGCACGTACGGGTTGGCCGGGTCGAGCACCGTCGCCTCGACCGGCGCACCGAAGATCGCCTCCGGGTGGTGCACCAGGTAGGTGTCCAGCGGGTCGTCCCGCGCCACCAGCACGGCGAGGGCCTCCTGGCCGGACCGCCCGGCGCGGCCCGCCTGCTGCCACAGTGACGCCCGGGTGCCCGGATAGCCGCAGATCAGCACCGCGTCCAGACCGACCAGGTCCACGCCCAGCTCCAGCGCGTTGGTGGAGGCCAGACCGAGCAGGTCACCGTGCAGCAGGGCACGTTCCAGCTCGCGCCGCTCCTCGCGCAGGTAGCCGCCCCGGTAGGCGGCGACCCGGCCACCGAGCCCCGGGACCGCGTCGTCCAGTGCCCGGCGCGCGTTGGCCGCCACCACCTCGGCGCCCTTGCGGGACCGGACGAACGCGAGCGTGCGTACCCCCTCGGCGACCGTGTCGGCGAGCAGGTCCGCGGTCTCCCGCAGCGCCGAGCGGCGGACCTGGACGAGGTCCGTGGTGGCGTCGTGGTCGCCGGCCGCCTGCGCGGGCACCGCAGGGGCGGTCGAGTCGGGTGGGAGCAGCGGCGGCTCCCAGAGCGCGAAGGTCACCCCGCCGCGCGGTGAGGCGTCCTCGGTGACCGCCGTCACCGGCAGGCCGGTCAGTCGGCCGGCGGCGGTCGCGGGGTCGCCGGAGGTCGCCGAGGCGAGCACGAACACCGGGGTGGCCCCGAAGCGGGCGCACTGCCGGCGTAGTCGGCGCAGTACGTGCGCGACGTGCGAGCCGAACACACCCCGGTAGGTGTGGCACTCGTCGATCACCACGTACGCCAGCCGGCGCAGGAAACCGGACCACTGGGCGTGGCCGGGCAGGATGCCGTGGTGCAGCATGTCGGGGTTGGTCAGCACGAAGCGGGAGTGCCGGCGGATCCACTCCCGTTCGGCACGCGGCGTGTCCCCGTCGTAGCAGGCGGGGCGTACCCCCTCCAGCTCGAGGCCGGCGACGGCCCGCAGCTGGTCAGCGGCGAGGGCCTTGGTCGGCGCCAGGTAGAGCACGGTGGCCCGAGGGTCGGCGAGCAACGTGGCCAGCGCCGGGAGCTGGTACGCCAGCGACTTGCCGGACGCGGTGCCGGTGGCGACGATCACGTGGCCGCCGTCGTACGCCAGGGTGGCCGCCTCGGCCTGGTGCTGCCAGGGCGCGACCACGCCGCGGCGGGCGAACGCCGCCCGCAGCTCCGGCGGCGCCCACGCCGGCCAGGGGGCGGGCACCCCGACCCGGGCGGGCACCCGCTCGACGTGGGTGACCGGGTCGCCGGCACCCCGGGCGCGCAGCCGGCGCAGCAGGTCGACCGGCGCTGGTCCGGCGTCGTGACCTGCGGATACGGTGGGCGCGGCGGACGACTCCAGGTCACGGCGCGGCGTAGGACGCGCCGAGATGAAGTCGTTGGAGGTCACGTCCTGCACTCTCGCACTGGTGTTCGGAGATGAAAAGCCGGGGCCGGGGGTAAGGGGAAGCCTCCGCCGGTGACCGCAGGGTGCCCCGGCGGTAGTGGTTAGATGCCCAGGAGAGTTTACGGCTCTGGCGAGGAGGACCGATGGAGCTGTCGTTGGCGACGCGCACCGTGGGCGAGCACACGGTGCTCGAGGTCGGCGGTGAGGTGGACGTCTACACCGCGCCCCGGCTCCGCGAACGACTCCTCGAGCTGATCGACGGTGGCGCCCGGCACGTGGTCGTGGACCTCGGGCGGGTGGACTTCCTCGACTCCACCGGGCTGGGCGTGCTGGTGGGCGCGCACAAGCGGCTGCGGACGGCCAGCGGCTCGTTCGCCCTGGTCTGTGACAAGGAGCCGCTGCTCAAGATCTTCCGGATCACGGCGCTGGACCAGGTGTTCCCGCTGCACCCCACGGTCGAGGCGGCGGTCGGTGCGGGCCCGACCGGCGCCAACGCGTGATGGCGACGGTCCGGCTCTCCTTCTCCCCGGCGCCGGTGCACGTGCGTACCGCCCGACTGGTCGGCGTCGCCGTCGCCCGGCGTGCCGGTGTCCGCGAGGATCTGCTGGACGAGGTGCGCCTGGCCATCGGTGAGGCGTGCACCCGGGCGGTCGCCCTGCACCGGCAGTACGGCCTGGCCGATCCGGTGCTGGTGGAGATGTCCGACGGCGGCACGTACGCGGTGCGGGTGGTGGACCGTGCGCCGATCGAGGCCGGCATCGGGCTGGCGGCGTTGCCGCCGGACGAGTTGGCCAACGAGTCACTGACCGACGAGGCGTTGACCACGGGCGTCGGGTTCGCCCTGCTCGCGGGCTTCGTCGAGGACCTGCAGGTGCGCCCGGTCGACGAGGGCATCGGCACCGAGGTGCGGATGGTGTGGCCGGTCGGCCGCTGACCCGAGGAACTGCCGAAGAAGGCCGAGCACTGCCGAAGAAGGCCCAGAACTCCTGAAGAAGGCCCAGAACTGCTGAAGAAGGCCGCATCCCCGGCGGGGGTGCGGCCTTCTCGTCATGGATCGGGTCCTATATCAGATTTCGTTTCATAACACAGCGACGAAGATCATCGAGACACGGTGCCACCTCGGTGTGACCTCGAACACTGTGGAGGGCTACAGTACCCGGGTTGTCAGCAAGTGATCCAACCCGCAGCCAGCGGGTATGGGTGGTCATCGCTGGTCCGCTGGGGTGGGTTGGCGCGCGCTTGCGAGTCCGCATCCAGGCGTCGACCGGTGCGTCTCCACCCGTCGACGCGAGTGTTCGGTAACAGGAGGACACAGATGTCCGAGACCTTGGCCGCCGATGGCGGCGGGCTTTCCCTTACCGGAAGCAATGTCACATACGTCGTCATCGCCGCGGTCATCGCGCTGGTGGCGCTCGTCTTCGCCGCCGCGCTGACGAAGACGGTGCTGGCAGCCGGCAAGGGCACCACGAATATGCAGGAGATCTCGGGGGCGGTCCAGGAGGGCGCCTCGGCCTACCTGCTCCGCCAGTTCCGCACCTTGGCGATCTTCGTCGTCGTCGCCGTGGTGCTGCTCTTCCTGCTGCCGGTGCACGACACCGACGGCAGCGAGATGGCCGTGAAGCTCGGCCGCTCGCTCTTCTTCGTCGTGGGCGCCGTGTTCAGCGCGTCCATCGGCGGCGCCGGCATGTGGCTGGCGACCCGCGCCAACCTGCGCGTGGCCGCCGCCGCCCGGGAGCGACAGGGTGGCCGCGAGGCGGCCATGAAGATCGCCTTCCGGACCGGCGGCGTGGTCGGCTTCCTCACCGTGGGCCTCGGCCTCTTCGGCGCCGCGCTCGTCGTCCTGGTCTACCGGGGTGACGCGCCCACGGTGCTGGAGGGCTTCGGCTTCGGCGCCGCGCTGCTGGCGATGTTCATGCGGGTCGGCGGCGGCATCTTCACCAAGGCCGCCGACGTCGGCGCCGACCTGGTCGGCAAGGTCGAGCAGGGCATCCCCGAGGACGATCCGCGCAACGCCGCCACCATCGCCGACAACGTGGGCGACAACGTCGGTGACTGCGCCGGCATGGCCGCCGACCTCTTCGAGTCGTACGCGGTGACGCTGGTCGCCGCGCTGATCCTCGGCCGCGCCGCCTTCGGCGAGGACGGTCTGGTCTTCCCGCTGATCATCTCCACCATCGGCGTGCTGGTCGCCATCGTCGGCGTCTTCATCACCCGGCTGCGCGCCTCCGACCGCAGCGGCCTCACCGCGATCAACCGGGCCTTCTACATCTCCGCCGTGATCTCCGCGGTGCTGGTGGCGATCGCCGCGTACGCGTACCTGCCGGCGACCTTCGTCGAGCTGGAGGGTGGCCTCACCGACGTCGACCGCAACCCGCGACTGGTGGCCATCGGCGCGGTCGTGATCGGCATCGTGCTGGCCGCGGCGATCCAGGCGCTGACCGGGTACTTCACCGAGACCAACCGCCGGCCGGTGCAGGACATCGGCAAGAGCTCGCAGACCGGCGCCGCCACGGTGATCCTCGCCGGCATCAGCATCGGGCTGGAGTCGGCGGTCTACTCGGCGCTGCTGATCGGCGCCGGCGTCTTCGGGGCGTTCCTGCTCGGCGGCAGCTCCATCACGCTGTCGCTGTTCGCGGTGGCGCTGGCCGGCACCGGCCTGCTCACCACGGTCGGCGTCATCGTCGCCATGGACACCTTCGGGCCGATCTCCGACAACGCCCAGGGCATCGCCGAGATGTCCGGCGACATCGACGAGCACGGCGCGCGGACGCTCACCGAGCTGGACGCGGTCGGCAACACCACCAAGGCGATCACCAAGGGCATCGCGATCGCCACGGCGGTGCTGGCGGCGACCGCGCTGTTCGGCTCGTACACGGACACCCTGAAAGCCGCGTACGGGGACGCGAAGGTGAGCAACGTCGAGGCAGAGATCCTCAACGCGCTTAACCTGGCCAACCCGCGCAACCTGGTCGGCCTGATCATCGGTGCGGCGGTCGTCTTCCTCTTCTCCGGGCTGGCCATCAACGCGGTGTCCCGCTCGGCCGGCGCCGTGGTGATGGAGGTGCGCCGGCAGTTCCGTGAGCTGCCCGGCATCATGGACCGCACCCAGCGCCCGGAGTACGGCAAGGTCGTCGACATCTGCACCCGGGACGCGCAGCGCGAGCTGATGACCCCCGGTCTGCTCGCCATTCTGGCGCCGATCGCGGTCGGCTTCGGCCTCGGGCCCGGCGCGCTGGCGGCGTACCTCGCCGGCGCGATCGGGGCCGGCACCCTGATGGCGGTCTTCCTGGCCAACTCCGGTGGCGCGTGGGACAACGCCAAGAAGCTGGTCGAGGACGGCGCGTACGGCGGCAAGGGTTCCGAGGCGCACGCCGCCACGGTCATCGGCGACACCGTCGGTGACCCGTTCAAGGACACCGCCGGCCCGGCGATCAACCCGCTGATCAAGGTGATGAACCTGGTCTCGCTGCTGATCGCGCCCGCCGTGGTGGCGTACAGCGTCGGTGACGACCGCAACGTGGCACTGCGGGTGGGCATCGCGCTGGTCGCGACGCTGATCATCGTGGCGTCGGTGGTCTTCAGCAAGCGCAAGGGCATCGCGATGGACGACTCCGACGCCGGTGGCAACACCGGCGCGGGCAGCGCCGACCACCGGCCGGAGACGGTCAACGCCTGAGCGACACCGGCACCGGAGTCCCCGCTCGACGTACCTGTCGGGCGGGGACCCCGGCCATCCGGACCGGTGCCACGCCTGGCCGGAGGCCGTACGCTGCAACGCATGCGTACGTGCCGGGCGTCTGCCGCCGGAAAGCTCACGGTGGTCCTGGCCACGCTCGTCGTCGTCCTCTCCGGCTGCGGTGGTGGGCCCAGCCCGCGGGCCTGGGCGGCGTCGGTCTGCGGCGCGCTCACGCCGTGGCGCTCCGAGATCAGCAAGTTGACCAGCAGCACCGACCAGCAGATGACGGCGCAGACCACTCCGGCGCAGGCCAAGGAGAACTTGGTGCGGCTCTTCGGTGGCGCGGAGCAGGCCAGTGAGACCGCGCGCCGCAAGGTCGAGCAGGCCGGGGTCCCGGAGACCGACAACGGCGAGGCCATCTCGGCCGGGTTCCGCAGCTCGCTGAGCAAGATGCGGGACGCCTACGGCCGGGCCCGGGACACCATCGAGGGGTTGGGCACCGGCGAGCCGGACGCCTTCTACGACGGCGTGCGGGCCGCCGTCGAGACGCTGAACAAGGAGTACGACGCCAGCGCTCTGGACACCAGCCAGCTCAACTCCGAGGAGTTGAAACAGGCCTTCGACGAGGTGCCGGAGTGTCGCTGAACGGGCTCGGTGACTCTCCGGCGGCGCAGTCGCTGCCGGCGCTGTTCCCCGCACCCGAGCCCGATCCGCCGGACACCGGCCCGGCGACGTCGGGTGCCAGCCGGCGACGCGGCGGCCCGGCCCGATCGGAGTCGAGTCGTCCCGGGCCGCCGCACGCCGACGACGCGGGGCGGCAACTGGTCTTCTTCGGCGCGGATGCCGCCGAACCGGCGGTCGCCGATCTGGCCGGGCTGCTGGCCGGGCCGGGCGAGGTGGTCCGGATGGGCGGCACCGCCCGGCTCGCGGTGCGGGTGGACGCCGCCTGGCGGGTGCACGTGCTCGTCGCCGAACTGGCGCAGCGCGGACTGGCCGCGAGCTGGGAGCCGACCGAGGACGAGCGACACACCGTCCGGACGTCGTACACCCGGCTGTTGAAGCCGCTCGCGGTCGCCTGGCTGCACGGCCCGGCGAAGCGCCCGCCGGCCGTCTTCCACCTGACCGGCCGGCGGCTGCGGCTCTGGCTCGCCGCCGCCGGGACGCCGGAACCGCCCAGCGGCTTCCTGCTGCGGCTCGGCGAGGGCGACCAGGAGTCGTGGGACGCGATCGGCGCCGCCCTCGCCGCCGCCGGCCTGGCCGGCACGTTGCTCGGCCCCGGCGAGGGCGGCCCGGCGTACCGGATCACCGGCCGGCGCCGGTTGGCGCGGCTCGCCGAGCTGGTCGGCCCACCGCCACCGGCGGCGCCAACGGACGCCTGGCCCTGACCGTGGTTCCGCCGCTCGTCGGCGTCGATCTTGGAGTTGTGGTGGTGGACGTACTTCTCTTTCGGGGCCTAAACGCCCACCACAACCCCATGATCGATGTGAGCGGGGGTGGCGCGGGGTGAGGGCGGGTGCGGTGTCTGGTGTTGGACAGCTGGGCTTGAATGGGCCGGTTGGGGTCCGCCATCGTCACAGTGACCCGCTTCGAGCCCTACTCACGGTGTACGGTGGCGCCGTCCGGCAGTGCCGAGCACGGCGGGGCGGGAGTTGACCGCCGCGCCGCAGCGGATTGCCGCCCGCGAAACCCGAAACGCGGACGGCGCGTTACGTTGGACATCCGGACCGCCGGTGCCGCGGCGGGGTCGAGAGCGGTCGCTGTCGTAGGCGCCGGCAGGCCACGAGCAGGAGTGAGGTCGACAGAGACGTGCCGAGCAAAGCTGGAACCACCCGTCTGGTCATCGTCGAGTCACCGGCGAAGGCCAAGACGATCTCGGGCTACCTCGGCCCGGGGTACGTCGTGGAGGCCAGCTTCGGTCACGTCCGCGACCTGCCGCGCAACGCCGCCGACGTGCCGGCTAAGTACAAGGGCGAGTCCTGGGCCCGCCTCGGGGTGGACGTCGACAACGGCTTCCACGCCCTCTACGTCGTCTCCGCCGACCGCCGGCAGCAGATCAGCAAGCTGGTGAAGCTCGCCAAGGAGGTAGACGAGATCTTCCTGGCCACGGATGAGGACCGCGAGGGCGAGGCGATCGCCTGGCACCTGGTGGAGACGCTCAAGCCCAAGGTGCCGGTCAAGCGGATGGTCTTCCACGAGATCACCAAGCCGGCGATCCAGGCGGCGGTGGCCAACCCCCGGGAGATCGACCGCGACCTGGTCGATGCCCAGGAGGCCCGGCGGATCCTCGACCGGCTCTACGGCTACGAGGTGTCCCCGGTGCTGTGGAAGAAGGTCATGCCGCGGCTCTCGGCAGGCCGGGTGCAGTCCGTGGCGACCCGCATCGTGGTCGAGCGGGAACGGCAGCGGATGGCGTTCCGCACCGCCGAATACTGGGACATCCTGGCCACCCTCGCCGTGGCGAACGCCGGTGAGGGTCCGCGAAACTTCAACGCCACCCTGATCGCGTTGAACGGTGACCGGATCGCCACCGGTAAGGACTTCGAGCCGACCACCGGTCGCGTCCGGGCCGGTGCTGGCGTCGTGCACCTCGACGAGAGCGGCGCCCGTGGGTTGGCGGCCCGGCTCGACGGGCGGCCGTTCACCGTCACCCGCGTCGAGGAGAAGCCCTACCGCCGCCGCCCGTACGCGCCGTTCATCACCTCCACGCTCCAGCAGGAGGCGGCCCGCAAGCTGCGCCTGTCCTCGCAGCAGACGATGCGTACCGCGCAGCGGCTCTACGAGAACGGCTACATCACCTATATGCGTACCGACTCGGTGAACCTGTCGGAGACCGCCATCTCGGCGGCCCGCCGGCAGATCGTCGAGCTGTACGGCGAGCGCAGCGTTCCGCCGGAGCCGCGCCGCTACACCGGCAAGGTGAAGAACGCGCAGGAGGCGCACGAGGCGATCCGCCCGGCGGGGGACAACTTCCGTACCCCGGGCGAGGTGGCCAAGGAGCTGTCCGCCGAGGAGTTCAAGCTCTACGAGCTGATCTGGCGGCGGACCATCGCCTCGCAGATGACCGACGCCGTCGGTTCCAGCGTGTCTGTGCGCATCCGCGCGGTCTCCACCTCCCAGGAGGAGGCCGACTTCGGCGCGACCGGCAAGACCATCACCGACCCGGGCTTCCTGCGCGCCTACGTCGAGTCCAGCGACGACGAGAACGCCGAGGCCGAGGACGCCGAGCGCCGGCTGCCCACCCTGGTCAAGGACCAGCCGCTGACCGCCGACGAGTTGGCCGCGCAGGGCCACCACACCCAGCCGCCGTCGCGCTACACCGAGGCGTCGCTGGTCAAGGCCCTGGAAGAGCTGGGCATCGGCCGCCCGTCCACCTACGCGTCGATCATGCAGACGATCCAGGACCGGGGGTACGTCACCAAGCGCGGCCAGGCGATGATCCCCACGTTCCTGGCCTTCGCGGTGATCGGGCTGATGGAACGGCACTATCCCCGCCTGATCGACTACGACTTCACCGCCACCATGGAGAACGAGCTGGACGAGATCGCCGGCGGTGACCACGCCGCGGTCGACTTCCTCACCGCGTTCTATTTCGGCAGCTCCAACGGTGCCGGTGACCAGGACATCGCCCGTTCCGGCGGCCTCAAGAAGCTGGTCACCGAAAACGTCAGCGAAATCGACGCCCGCAGCGTCAACTCCATCCCGCTCTTCACCGACGACGACGGGCGCGAGGTCGTCGTGCGGGTCGGCCGGTACGGGCCGTACCTGCAACGGGAGCTGCCCGGCGGCGAGCAGCCGGCACCGGCTGCCGAGGGTGAGGAGGGCGGCACCCAGGGTGACCGGGCGCCGATCCCCGAGGGCCTGGCCCCGGACGAGCTGACCCCGGAGAAGGTGCACGAGCTGTTCCTCGGCGGCAGCGGCGAGCGCAAGCTCGGCGACGACCCCGCCACCGGCGAGCCGATCGTGCTCAAGTCCGGCCGCTTCGGCCCGTACGTGTCCAGCGGCGAGCGGAAGTCGTCGCTGCTGCGCTCGCAGACACCGGACTCGCTCTCCCTGGAGGAGGCGCTGCGGCTGCTCAGCCTGCCCCGGCTGGTGGGCGTCGCGCCCGACGGGGTCGAGGTGTTCGCCAACAACGGTCGCTATGGCCCGTACGTGAAGCGCGGCGAGGAGTTCCGCTCGCTGGAGTCCGAAGAGCAGATGTTCACGGTCAGCCTGGACGAGGCGTTGGCCCTGCTGGCCGCTCCGAAGACCCGGGGTCGGCGGGCCGCCGCGCCGCCACTGCGGGAGATGGGCGTCGACCCGCTGACCGAGAAGCCACTGGTGATCAAGGATGGGCGTTTCGGCCCGTACGTGACCGACGGTGAGTTCAACGCGTCCCTGCGGCGCGGGCAGACCCCGGAGGCGTTGAGCCTCGAGGAAGCCTCGGAGATGTTGGCCGAGAAGCGTGCCAAGGGCCCGGCGCCGCGCAAGAAGGCGGCGGCGAAGAAGGCTCCGGCGAAGAAGGTCACGGCGACCAAGAAGACGGCCGCCGCCAGCAAGTCCACCGCCGCGAAGAAGACCACTACCGCCAAGGCGACGGCGGCCAGGAAGGCGGCCCCGGCGAAGAAGGCGGTCCCGAAGAAGGCCACCGCCAGTCCTGCCGAGGAGTGACAGCCAGCACGCCGCCCCTAATGGGTTAAATGTCCAATTCGGTGGCGGGGCTCTGGCGTGGACTGCCTAACGTGAGGGGATGTTCGCAGCCCCTGTTTCGCGCCGCCGCGTGCTCGTCGGCGCTGCGGCGGGCACGCTGCTGCTCGCGGTGGTCGCGGTCGGCGTCCGGACGATGGACGCGGGCAGCCCCTCGCCGGCCGGCGCCACCGCGTCGCACGCTCCCCCGCAGACCGTCGCCCCCGGGCCGTCCACCGGGCCCACCCGGGATCCGGCCAACCGGCGGACCGTGCGACTCGTCGCCGCGGGTGACGTTCTGATCCATCCAGCGGTGACCGACCAGGCGCGCCGGGACGGTGCCCGTGCCGGCGGCATGGACTTCGCCCCGATGTTCGCCGGGGTCGCCCCGGCGGTCCGCGGCGCCGACCTGGCGCTGTGCCACCTCGAGACGCCACTGGCCGATCCCGCCGGCCCGTTCGCCGGCTATCCGTCGTTCAACGCGCCCCCGCAGGTGCTCGACGGGCTGCGCGCCACCGGATTCGACGGCTGCTCGACCGCCTCCAACCACACCCTCGACCAGGGCGCCGACGGGGTGGCCCGGACAATCCGCGCACTCGACGCCGCCGGGCTGGGGCACACCGGCAGCGCCCGCAGCGCCGCCGAAGCGGCCCGGCCCCGGATCTACCAGGTCGGCGACGTCCGCGTCGCCCACCTGGCGTACAGCCTGAACTTCAACGGGCTGAGTCGCCCCCCGGGCAAGCCGTGGCTGGCCAACCTGATCGATCCGCCCGAGATCCGCGCCGCCGCCCACAAGGCGCGCGCCGCCGGTGCCGACATCGTCGTGCTCAGCCTGCACTGGGGTACGGAGTATCAGCACCTGCCGGACGCCGACCAGCGGGCCTGGGCCCAGCAGCTGATCTCGTCGCCCGACGTGGACCTCATCCTGGGCCATCACGCCCACGCGGTGCAGCCGTTCCAGCGCTTCGGCGACAAGTGGGTGGTCTTCGGCATGGGCAACGAACTGGCCCGGCACGAGGAGCCGATCGACGACAACCGCGAGGGTGTGATGGCCCGGGCGACCTTCACCGAGACCGCCCCGGGGCGCTGGACGGTGACCCGGATGGAGGCACTGCCAACCTGGACCGACCTGGCGCCGGCCCTCCGGCTGGTCGATCTGACCGCAGCGCTTGCCGACCCGGGCACCCCGCCAGGTCTGCGGGGCGACTACCGGGCGGCGTACCAGCGGGTGCTCGGCTACGTCCGGGCTCTCGGTGCCGGCGCGGACCAGGTGGAGGCGTCGGGCGGCTGAGCGCCGCCGCCGAGGACGCGGTCGAGGTGGGCGTTGGCGAACCGGTGGTCGGGGTCCAGGCGGTCGCGTACGGCCAGGAAGTCGGCGAACCTCGGGTAGGCGGGGGCCAGGCTGGCGGCGTCCCGGTAGTGCAGCTTGCCCCAGTGCGGGCGGCCACCCAGCCCGGCGGCCACCTCCTCGAAGGCCCGGAAGTACGGCTCGTACGGCGTGCCGACGTACTGGTGCACAGCGATGTACGCGGAGTCCCGACCGTAGCCGTGCGACAGCCAGATGTCGTCGGCGGCGGTGAACCGCACCTCGACCGGGAAGAGCACCTTGAACGGCAGCCCGTCGACGATCCGCTGGAGCGCGGCGAGCGCCTCGGGTAGCGCCTCGCGGGGCAGGCCGTACTCCATCTCCACGAAGCGGACCCGGCGTGGGGTGCAGAACACCCGGTCGGAGCGCCCGGTGTACTGCCGTTCGGTGAGTGCGCGGGCCGAGACGGCACTGATGCCGGGTGCCAGCGCCGGCACGGCCCGGCCGATCCGGCAGGCGCCGGCGAAGACCGTGTTGGACAGGAAGTCGTCGTCCAACCAGCCGCGCCAGCGGGACAGCGGCCGGTCGTTGGCGGGTACCCGGTCGTTGGTCTTGACCTGGACGCGGGACGTGTAGGGGAACCAGTAAAACTCGACGTGGTCGTGGCCGCCGATCAGAGTGGGCAGGTCGGCGAGCACGTCGGCCAGCGCGGCGGGCCGTTCGTGGGCGTGCAGGACGAAGGCGTCGACGCAGCGCAGGGTCACCTCGACCAGCACCCCGAGCGCGCCGAGCGACACCCGGGCGGCGGCGAAGACGTCCGGGTGCTCGTCGGCGGAGCAGCGCAGCACCTCTCCGCTGCCGGTGACCAGAGTGATCGCCTCGACGAAGGTGGACAGGCAGCCGTAGCCGGCGCCGGTGCCGTGGGTGCCGGTGGAGATCGCGCCGGCGACGGTCTGCGCGTCGATGTCACCGAGGTTGGGCAGGGCGAGGCCGTGCCGGGCGAGCAGGCTGTTGAGCGTGTGCAGGGTCATTCCGGCCGGTACGGTGACGAGCCGGTTCGCGACGTCGACGCTGACGGTGGTGTCCAACTCGGACAGCTCCATCCGCCGGTCGTCGGCGAGCGCGATGGCGGTGAAGGAGTGGCCGCTGCCGGTCACCCGGATCCGGCGGCCCTCGGCGGCGGCGGCGCGGACGGCCTCGGTGACGTCGGCCACCGAGCCGGGGCGGAGGATGGCGGTGGCGGAGCCGCGCTGGTTGCCGGCCCAGTTGGACCAGGGGGTGGTGAGCGATGCCGTGCCGACCATGCGCGCTCCTCATTCATGAATATGAACTGACTTCATATCAGGAACGTTGTACCTGGTAAATACCGCAATTGCGATCCGCTCGTTGTACCGGTAGTCACGGACTCGTGACGTGGAGATATGTTCATCCGTCGAAGGGGGGTGGCGCCGAGTGTCCACACCAGCCGCCACGACCGGGCCGCTGCGCCGCGTACCGGTGCAGGGTCGAAGTGTCGCGCGGGTACAGCGCATGTTGGATGCCTGCGCCGAACTCGTCGACGAGGTGGGGTACGAGGGTCTGACCACGACCCTGCTCGCCGAGCGGGCCGAAGTGGCGATCGGGTCGGTCTATCAGTTCTTCCCGGACAAGCGGGCGATCGTGCAGGCGTTGACCCTGCGCACGATGGAGTCCTACCTGCAGCGGCTCGACGAGCGCTTCGCCTCCGACGAGATGACCCACTGGTGGGACGGCGTCGACGCGGGCATCGACGAGTACATCACGATGCACCGCACCGTCCCGGGCTTCCGTACTCTGCACTTCGGCGACGTGGTCGACCTGCACCTGCTCGATGAGCAGCGGGACAACAACGGCGTGATCGCCGACCAGTTGGCGCGGGTGCTCACCGAGCGCTTCGGGCTCACCGACGTGCCGAAGCTGCGCTTCGTCCTGGAGATCGCGGTGGAGGCCGCCGACGCGCTGATCAAGCTCGCGTTCCGGCGGAAGTCCGACGGCGACGAGCGGGTGCTGCTCGAGGCGAAGGCGCTGATCCGGGAGTACCTGCATCGCCAGGTCGACGGGCGCGACAGTGGCCACCCCGCCGACGAGCAGCAGACCGAGGCCGTCCAGCACGCCTGAGTCGGCGCGCGGGGCGGCCCGTCAGAGGAACGCGTGGCCCTCGCCCCGGTAGGTGGGCACGGTCGCCACGATCGCGTCCCCCTCGACCAGGTGCAGCTCGTTGACCCGTTCGCACAGCTCACCGGCCTTGGCGTGCCGGAACCACACCCGGTCGCCGACCCGCAGGGTGGCCGCCGCCGCGCCGGAGAGCGGGGTCTGCACCTCGCCGGCTCCCTCCGTGGCGACGAGCTTCAGGCCGGCCGGCAGCCACGGCCGGGGCAGCCGGCTGTCGGCGGCCTGGCCGGAGGCGATCCAGCCGCCGCCGAGTACCGTCGCCAGCTCCGGCGTCGGCCGGCGGACCACCGCGCAGGCGAAGAACGCCGCCGGGGTGGGCCGCCACGCGCGGTACGCGTCGAACAGCGTCGGCCCGTACAGGCCCGATCCCGCGGTGACCTCGGTGACCGCGGGATCGGCGCTGGTCGCGGCCACGCTGCCGGTGCCGCCGCCGTTGACGAACTCCAGGTCGGCGTGCTCGCGTACCGCCGCCACCGCCGCACCCCGGCGGGCCAGCAACTCGCGGTACGACCCGCGCTGGGCCAGCCGGATCGCGCCGGCCAGCAGCGTCCGCCCCGGCGGCGCGTCGCCCAGGCCGGCGATCTGCGCCTCGTACGACATGAGCCCGACCAGCCGGAAGCCGGCGCGGCCGGCGACGGTGGCGGCGAGCGCGCCGGCCGCCCGGGCGCTGTGCACCGGTGAGCGGCGGACGCCGACGTGCACCCCGCGCAGTGGGCGCCAGGAGGCGTCCAGGTCCAGGCAGAGGCGCAGCTCGGCGCGCTGCCCCGGGGCTCGGACGGTGTCGATGAAGTCCAGTTGCCCGGTGCCGTCGATCATCAGCGTGATCGCGGCGGCGAGCGTCGGGTCGGCGGCCAGCTCGGCGAGGGCCGCCCGGTCGGCGCTCGGGTACGCGACCAGCACGTCGTCGCTCATGCCGGCGCGGACCAGCCAGATCGCCTCGGGCAGGGTGAACGCCATCACGCCCTGCCAGCCGGGGCGGGCGAGCGCCCGGCCGATCAGCTCCCGGCTGCGCACCGACTTGCTGGCCAGCCGGAGCGGCTTGCCGGCGGCGCGGTCGGCCAGGGCCGCCGAGTTGGCGTCGAAGGCGGTGAGATCCACCACGGCGTACGGGGGGTCGAGATGGGCGGTCGCCCGGTCCAGGCGGTCGCGCAGTTTGTCGCTTTCGATGGCCACGTGTGCACGCTAACTGTCCGACGGTGAATGCGAAATACCCTCGCGTACGTCCCGGGCTGCGGCCGGCGCCCCCGGCGGCCTAGGCTCAGCGAGCAGGAGAATGTCGCCGGTGGGGCGGCCCCCACCGGGTCTAGAGTGTTCCACCGGGGGTGCCCAGCGATGGGCCGGCACGTGGAGGTACGGCCATCGAAAGCCAGAACAGCGGCGAGTCGCCCGGCGTGTCGCGCGCGGGTGACCAGTCGGGCAACGCCGCCAACCAGTCCAGCTCCGGTCAGGTCGATCCGTCCGGCTACGCCGCGATCCGCTCGGTTCTGCGGATCAGGCCGTTCCGGCGGCTCTGGATCGTGCTCGGCGCGGCCTCCTTCGGCGACTGGCTCGGTCTGCTGGCCACCGCTCTCTTCGCCGCCTCCCAGGTGCAGGGCAGCACCGCCCAGGGCGCCGCGTTCGGCGGTGTGACCGCGATCCGGCTGCTGCCCGCGCTGGTGCTCGGCCCGGTGGCCGGCGTCTTCGCCGACCGGTTCGACAGGCGCTGGACGATGGTCATCTGCGACCTGCTGCGCTTCGTCCTCTTCGCGTCCATTCCGCTCTACGCCCTCAGCGGCGCCCCGGGCGGCCTGGTGGTCGGCTGGGCGCTGATCGCCACCTTCCTGATCGAGTCGATCACCCTGCTCTGGATCCCGGCCAAGGAGGCCGCGGTCCCCAACCTCATCCCGCGGGCCCGGCTGGAGGCGGCCAACCAGCTCACCCTGATCACCACGTACGGCCTCACCCCGGTCGCCGCCGCCGTCGGCCTGGCCGTGCTCGACCGCGGCGTCCGTGGTGCCGTCGGCGGCGACCTGCCCTCCTGGGCGGAACCGGCCCAGCTCGCGCTCTGGTTCAACTCCTTCACCCGGCTCGCCACCGCACTGGTGGTGGCCTTCGGGATCAAGGAGATCAGCGAGGCGCAACGCGGTGAGGCCGGGCGTTCCGAGCAGAGCATGTTCCGGCAGTTCTCCGAGGGCTGGAAGTACATCGGCCAGACCCCGCTCGTGCGTGGTCTGGTGCTGGGCATCTTCGGGGCGTTCGCCGGTGGCGGCATCGTGGTCGGCACGGCCAAGTTCTTCGCCAGCTCGCTGGGCGCTGGCGACGCCGCGTTCTCGCTGCTCTTCGGCGCCATCTTCGTCGGTCTGGCCCTCGGCATCGGGCTCGGCCCGATGATCGTGAAGGACATGTCCCGGCGTCGGTGGTTCGGTATGAGCATCGTGCTGGCCAGCGCCGCCGTGATGACCCTCGCCTTCGCCATCCACCTGTCCATGGCGATCGTCGGAGCGGTCCTGGTCGGCGCCGGCGCCGGGATGGCCTTCCTGGCCGGCACCACGCTGCTGGGCGGCGAGGTGGCCGACGAGGTGCGCGGCCGGGTCTTCGCGGTCGTGCAGATCGGCACCCGGCTGGTGCTGATCCTGGCCATCGGGCTGAGCAGCGTGTTGGTCGGCGTCGGCGGCTCCCGCAAACTGACAATCGCCGACCTCGGCATCTCCGTCTCCTCCACCCGCCTGCTGCTGCTCGCCGCCGGTGCCGCCGGCATCTTCGCCGGGATCAGCGCCTTCGGCCAGATGGACGACAAGAAGGGCGTCCCCGTCCTCGCCGACCTGTGGGGCTCGATCCGTGGTCGCCCGCTGATGCCCTCCGAGCCGTTCGTCTCCGCCGGGCTCTTCGTGGTGTTCGAGGGCGGCGAGGGCGCCGGCAAGTCCACCCAGCTCACCGCGCTCGCCGAGCGGCTGCGCGGCCAGGGGCACGACGTCCTGGTCACCCGCGAACCGGGGGCCACGGCCGTCGGCCAGCGGATCCGGTCGCTGGTGCTGGACACCTCCGGCGACGAGGCGCCCTCCCCGCGCGCCGAGGCGCTGCTCTACGCCGCCGACCGGGCGCACCACGTGGCCGCCGTCGTCCGGCCCGCGCTGGTCCGTGGCGGTGTGGTGATCAGCGACCGGTACGTCGACTCGTCGCTCGCGTACCAGGGCGCCGGGCGGACGCTGCCGGTCGACGAGGTCTCCTGGCTCTCCTCCTGGGCCACCGGTGGGCTCAAGCCGGACCTGGTGGTGCTGCTCGACGTCGAGCCGCGGACCGGCCTGTCCCGGGTGGCCTCGCGCAACGCGGGCGCCGACCGGCTCGAGGCGGAGTCGATCGCCTTCCACGAGCGCGTCCGCTACGCGTTCCTGGACCTCGCCGCCGCCGACCCGAAGCGCTACCTGGTGCTCGACGCGTCCCGGCCGGTCGACGAGATCACTCAGCTGGTGGTCCGGCGCGTGCAGGAGATGCTGGGCAAGCCGGGCGGCATCGTGCACCCCCGCCCCGCGCAGGGCCCGGACACGTCGGTGCAGCCGGAGTTATCCGACGCGGAACTGGTGACGATGGAGCACAAGACCTGATGCCGGACGTCTTCGCCGATCTGGTCGGCCAGGACGAGGCGGTCGCCGAACTGCGCCGGGCCGCCGGCGCGGCGGCGGCCGTGCTGCGCGCCGGCGCGGCCGACCGGACGCCCGCGCTGATCGCCGCCGGCCCGGCCAGCGAGGCCGCTCCCGAGACCGGTGACACCGAGCCCGGCGCGCTGGACCCGTCCACCGGGATGACGCACGCCTGGA
Organism: Micromonospora sp. NPDC005237; assembly: GCF_040607775.1. NCBI lineage: Bacteria > Bacillati > Actinomycetota > Actinomycetes > Micromonosporales > Micromonosporaceae > Micromonospora > Micromonospora sp. NPDC005237. Next base: position 638,318 of record NZ_JBEXHJ010000002.1, read on the forward strand.
TCTTCACCGGGCCGCCCGGTTCCGGTCGCTCGGTCGCCGCCCGGGCCTTCGCCGCCGCCCTCCAGTGCACGTACGGCACCGGCTGCGGCGAGTGCCCCGGCTGCCACACCACGATGGGCGGCACCAACGCCGACGTCCGGATGGTGGTGCCGGAGGGGCTCTCGATCGGCGTCGGCGAGATGCGCGCGCTGGTGCTGCGCGCGGCAAGCACCCCGTCGGGCGGGCGCTGGCAGGTGGTGGTCATCGAGGATGCCGACCGGCTCACCGAGGCGGCCGGCAACGCGCTGCTCAAGGCCATCGAGGAGCCGCCACCGCGTACGGTCTTCCTGCTCTGCGCCCCGTCCACCCACCCGGACGACATCTCGGTGACCATCCGGTCGCGCTGTCGTGTCGTACCCCTGCGGCAGCCGCCGGCCGCGGCGGTGGCCGAGGTGCTGGTCCGTCGGGACGGCATCGCGCCCGACGTGGCGCAGTGGGCGGCGGCGGCCGCGCAGGGGCACGTGGGTCGGGCTCGCCGGCTGGCCCGCGATCCGGAGGCCCGCAAGCGGCGTGAGGCGGTCCTCGCCGTGCCGCGCCGGCTGACCGGCGTCGGCGCGGCGTTCGACGCGGCGTCCGCGCTGATCGAGGCGGCCGAGGCGGAGGCTGAGGCGTCGGTGTCCGAGGCGGACGCCACCGAACGGGCCGCGCTGGAGACCGCGCTCGGCGCGGGCGGCACCGGCCGGGGCGCGGCCGGCGCGATGCGCGGCGCCGCCGGGCAGCTCAAGGAGTTGGAGAAGCGGCAGAAGTCGCGGGCCACCCGGGCCCAGCGGGACGCGCTGGACCGCGCGCTCGTCGACCTGGCCGGCTTCTACCGGGACGCGCTCACCATGGCGCTGCGGGCCCCGGTCGATCCCGTGCACACCGACACCGCCGCGCTGGCCGGCGCGGGGGCCCAGAAGTGGGACGCCGAGGGGTCGCTGCGCCGGCTGGAGGCCGTCCTCGCCTGCCGGGCGGCGATCGAGGCGAACGTCAAGCCACGGATCGCGGTCGAGGCGATGATGCTCGCCCTTTGGAAGGGCTGACCCGCAGCTCCAGCCGGTTGTCCACAGCCATCGACACGCGCGATTGCTGTGCGGTACGGTCCGGTGTGCCGTGGTGACGGTGACGGCACGCTCAGTGAGGGGCCATCCGGGAGGAGTCGCCGATGCCGCGGGGGGAGATCGACGAGGCCTGGATCGAGGAGGCGGTGCGGCGCTACCGCCGCATCGAATCGCTGCAGGCCGAGTTCGACCAGGCCGTGTCGACCGTCGAGGTCACCGTCCGGTCGCCGGACGGGCTGGTCGAGGTGGTGGTCACCGCCGGTGGGCGGATCACCGACGTCCGGTTCCTCGGGCCGCTGCACACCCGCAGCCCACGAGACGTGGCGGGCTCGGTGCAGGCCGCCGTCACCGCGGCCGCCGACGCCGCCGAGTGGGCCCGGGAGAAGCTGCACAACGAGACGTTCGCCGCCTACCGACCGCTCGCGGGGGCCTGACATGGACACACTGCGCGGGCTCTCCGCCCGGCTCGACGAGGCGAGCGCCACGCTGACCACCCTGTCCCACACGGTCACCGCCAGCGACCCGGCCCAGGCCGCGTTCGGCACGGACGCCCCGGGCCGCCCCGGCGAGATCGGTCGCGCGCTGCACCGACAGTGGACCGCCGCCACCGACGACCGGGCCCGCGAGGCACGGGCCGCCGCCGCTCGGCTCGCCGCCGCCGCCTCGGCGGTCCGCGAGGCCGCCGACCGGTACGCCGAGGTCGACCGCGCCGCCCGCCGCCGGATCATCGGGGAGCCGTGATGGACCCACTGGACCGGCTCGCCGAGCCCGGCCTCGACCTGCTCCACCGGGTGGACGCGTTGCTCGCGGCCGGCGTTCCCGAGGGCCACCGGGTCTGGCCTCTGCTGCGCCGGATGCAGGTGCTGCCGGGTGACGCCGTCCGGGGCTTCCTCGACCTGCACCCGGCGCCGCTGGCCAGCGCCGGGCACGCGGTGCGCCGGCTGGTCCGGGGGTACGACGACGTCGGCGCGGCGCTCACCGACCCGGTGCTCTGGTCCGGCCCGGCCGCCTCGGCGTACGCGCAGGAGCGCGCCGCGCTGCTGCGCCATCTCGACGAGGGCCCGGAGAGCCTCATCGGGCGACTGGAATCCACCGCCGGGTACGCGGACGCCCTCGCCGACTGGGTGGAGGGCAGCCGCCTCGCCCTGGCCCGAACGATGGCCGACGTGCTGCGCTCGGCCGAGGCGGTGGCTGTGGTCGCCGCCACCGCCACCGGCCCGCCGACCCGCCTGACGCCGCTCGGGCCGGGTGTCGCCGACGCGGCCGAGATCGCCGCGCGGGTGCTGGCGGTGCTGTGCGTCGCGTACGACGGCGCCGAGACACTGCTGCGCCAGTGGGCGCCGAGCCTGAGCGAGTCCACCTGGCGGTCGTCGATGGACGCCCGTCCCCGCTACGACCAGCCCACCCGGGTCGGCTGGTAGCCGATCGCCGCGTCCCCCGACAGGCCACGGCGTCGCTCGCGGGCGCCCGAGCAGAGTCGGCGCCCACGGCGACGCCGTGGTCTTCCCCCTGCACCCCCCGCAGGTCTGCCTCCACTCAACGCCGCCCGGAGACGTTTGTCCCCCACCCACGGCCGGAATCAACCGTCCGGGCGAGGGTCAACGGCACGACGGGTGGCCCGGCAATAGGTCAAGTCGACGGTCATGGATGCCGGTGCGGGGATCGGCCGGTGCGCCCTTTGCGGTGATGCGTCGTAAGGTGGGGGGATGGGCATGCTCTGCGCGGTCAGCTTCAACCGGTACGGGCGCCTCTACTACCTCGACCCGGGCGAGTTGCGCCCGCAGGTGGGCGACCGGGTGCTGGTGCCGACCGACGACGGGCCCGAGGTGGCCGAGTGCGTCTGGGCCGCCCAGTGGGTGACCGAGGAGACCGACGGCTTCCCCCGGCTGGTCGGGCTGGCCGGCGACGACGACCTGCTCCGGGACGAGGCGCTGCGCCGTCGTAAGGCCGAGGCGAAGGTGGCGGCGAAGCGGCTGATCCGTGCGCACGGCCTCCCGATGAAGGTGGTGGCCGTCGACCACGTGCTCGGCTCGGGTGACGGCGGCGGCGAGCGCAGCACCGTCTACTTCACCGCCCCGCACCGGGTGGACTTCCGTTCCCTGGTCCGCGACCTGGGCGCCACCCTGCACTGCCGGGTCGAGTTGCGGCAGCTCTCGGCACGGGATTCGGCCCGCGTCCAGGGCGGCATCGGCTCGTGTGGTCGGGACCTGTGCTGTGCGACGTTCCTCACCGACTTCGAGCCGGTGACCATCCGGATGGCCAAGGACCAGGATCTGCCGCTGAACCCGCTGCGCATCTCGGGGGCGTGTGGCCGGTTGATGTGCTGCCTGAAGTACGAGCACCCGCTGTATGACAGAAGCGGCACATACCCGACGAGCGGCCAGCGGGTTACCACCCCGGAAGGCGAGGCCAGGGTCGTCTCGCGGCACGTCCCGAGCGAGACGGTGACTGTTCGCCAGCTCTCCAGCGGCGAGACCAAGCGGTGCTCGCTGTCTGACGTCTGCGGATCGCGCCGGTCATACGAAGAAGGCCCCACTCCGTAGAGCAGGACCTCCTCCACCCCAGAGGGACCCGGGGGTCTATCGGGACTCAGCCCAGGCGACGAAACGCGGGGCCAGGTCCGGCAGCTTGGTGTCCGGGTTCAGCTTGGTCAGGTCGGCCTTCGCCTCTTCCTGAAGCGAGGCGAGGTAAGCCAGTAAGCCCGGCCGATCCTCGCGGTACCGCCCGAGAAGGCGCAGCTTCGCGGCAGAGCAGGGCCAGAGGATGCCGCACGCCGGACAGCGCCACGACGGGCGAAGCGGCTTGTGGCCTTCGAAAGTGGTCATCGGCCGACCCTCACGGAGTGCGTGGGATCGGGCGGCGCGGATCGGTGGCGCGACGCGGGGCTTGAACCTGTAGGCGTACCCCGTCGCGCATCACGTACAGCTCACGTCGCGCCACAGCATCGCCTGCCGCGTTCAGCTCGTACCCTTCGATCCACACCCACCCTTCGTACGTGTCCGCTCGGGAACTCGCGGATGATGCGTACGAAGATCGGGCGCAGGAACTGCACGCTCGCGGCGGTGGTCAGGTGGACGATGTCGGCGGCCTTCATCTCCCCGATCACGTCGACACCCACCAGCTGTCGGGGACGGGTTGAGGCGGTTGACCGGCGATGGCGGAACTATGGTCCCCGGCGGCCAGGGCGGAGGCCCCCTCTCCCTCATCGCGAGAAAGGGGGCTTTCTGCTTGCCTACTGCCAGGCAGGGGAGAACGGCGACTCGATCAGCTCAGGCTTCCAGGTCCCCTCACTCTTTTTCGGTCGACCCTTGCCCCGAGGCCGGACCTGGATCAGCACGAAGGCGTCGCGCAGGATCTGGCGCTGCTCACCCAACTCCATGGCATCGAACTCCTCGTACGCGGCCTCGATGTCGATCTCTTCGGCTGGACCACCGTGTGCGCCGGCCTTCGCCAGCGCGGTCTGAACGTCGACCAGCTCGGCCTGGAGCTTCGCGGACCCCTCCTGTAGGGCGGCCCGGGTGATGAACCCCTGGGTCCGGTCCTCGACCAGCTCGGCCATGAGCGTGGCGATCTCCTTCTCCCGTTCTTTGAGCGGCGTGGTGTCGATGCTGACCGGCTGCGGATGGAACGTCGCCCTGCCAGTCTTCTCCATCTGCTGGATCAACCGGCGCACGACGATCCCGTCGGTGAAGTCCACGCCGATCGAGCAGTGCCCCCGGCCCAGCTCCGGCTTGTTCGCCCAGCCCTTGCACACGTAGACCAGGTCGTCCTTCTCCCGGCCTCGCCTGTCCACCCCCATCGACGCGTTGCACACCGAGCACTTCGCGATGGCGGACAGCAGGTTCTGCAACTTGCCTCCGTTGCCGTCTGGGCGCTCCCGGTCAGTGAGCAGGCGATCCATCGCCCACCAGGTCTCCTCGTCTACCAGCGCCTCCCAGTTTCCGTCGCCGACGATCTCCCCGTACAGGGTCTGTTTGCCCATGTTCCGAGGCGAGCGCAGCCAGTTCCGCACGGCGACGTTGTTCCACTGCCCGGACGGGTTGTAGTGCTGCTTGCGGGGCTGGCGAGGCCGAGCCTTCTCCGGATCCGGCGCGGTGGTCGTGAAGCCGGCCTTGTTCCACTCCCGCGCCACGGTCGATAGGAACTTGCCGGCGAGCACATCGCGGTACGCCTTGCCGCCAGCCGCCGCCTCAGGCTCCCGCAGCGCGCCGTCCAGCTCGTAGCCAAACGGACGCCGGATCCACTGCGGCTTGCCCTGCTGGATCCGCAGGTCGTTGCGCAGGATCTGACGCTCTGCCTTCCGCTCCACCTCGGCGGTAGCCACGGCGGCCAGGATGCGGGCGACCATCCGACCCACGTCGGTGGTCAGGTCGATATCCCCGGTGGCGGTGGCCAGGCCGATGTTCTTCTCCACGGCCAGCTCGATCAGCACCTCCAGGTCCCTCATCGAGCGGGTCACCCGGTCCAGGTGCCAGGCCACGACCAGGTCGGCTTCGCCGTCCTCGATCATCTGAATGACTTTCATCCAGCCGGGCCGTTCGGTGAGGCGGAAGTCGGTGGCCGAGATGGTGTCGTCGACAACGGCGACCACCTCCCAGCCGCGAGCCAGGGCCAACGCCCGGCACGCTTCCTCCTGGCGCTCCAGGCCGGCACCCTCGCCGGTCCGGTCCATGCTCATCCGCAGATACAGCACGGCGCGGAGGGCGGTGTCCTGCGGGGCGAGAGCCCGCATCGCCCGGCGACGGGCAGCACTCTTGATCGTGGTGGCGCGGGGAGTCATGGGGCTGCCTTGACCTGGTCATCAGTCATTCAGTCAAGCTAATGAATATACTGTCTGCGGTCAACTAAGGGAACCCGCTGTACCAGCGCTTCCAGGAAACCGCGCCGGCCGTCGGCAACCGTGTCTCCACCCCCGAGGGCGACGGTCGGGTGGTCGGCCACAGCGTCCCGCGAGACGCGGTCACCGTCCGCCTCGACGCCGACGGCTCCCGCTGCTCGTGCTCCCGCGCCTCCGTCTGCGCCCCCCGCCAAGCCCACGACCAGCACTACACCCCCTGACTCTTCCCCACTGCTTCCGTTGATCAAGAGGTTTGCGTCAGGATTCGGGCCCCGAATGACGCAAACCTCTTGATCACCTGGTGGGTCCGGTCAGGGTCAGTGCAGGACGATGGGGGGTTCGGTCAACTGGGGGGTTAGCGGAGTTTTCGGGGTCAGCCAGCTTGCGGAGGGGGAGTCGTCGGGGTTCACCTGCCAGTCGCGGGCTACCCGGTCGACCCCGATCGGGTAGACGGTCAGCGTGCCGTCCGGGTCGATGCGCAACCGCAGGAACGACTTGGAGTCCTCGATACCCTGCCCGGCGAACAGTTCGTTGACGTTCACCCCGAACGCACTGGCGACCAGCAGGTACGCCGCCACCAGCTGACTGGCCACCAGGCCGATGACCGGGCCGTACAGCACCGCCGCGGCGACCGCCGGCAGCGGCCACGGCCAGTCGTAGAACGGCAGCGCCAACCAGACCCAGGTGCCGCCGGCGGCCAGCGCCACCTGGGCCACGCCGTGGCTGACGCCGAGAATCCAGTGCCGGACATGCCGCTTGCCGCTGGCGCTGGGCGGCTTGGCGAACAGGGCCGCCGCCACCACCGTCACGAGCACCATCAGCACCAGCGGGACGCTGAACAGTCGCTGGTTGGTGCTGTCGGCCCAGTTCGCCGCCGCGCCCGCCATGGCCAGCATCAGCAGGGTGTGCAGGGTGCCGAGCAGCGTGGTGAAGCCGGGGTTGCGGAACGGCAGTCGGGCGAAGATGCCCCAGCCGTAGCGCCGGGAGCGGGCCGCGTCCGGATAGCGGGCCACCAGGTCGTACGGCTGTGTGCGGCTGGCCCGTCGAGCCAGCGTGTCCCGGGGCGGCACCTCGATGCGCTCCGGCAGCTTGTGCGTCGGGTACAGGTACGCACCGCCGCCGCCACAGGTGATCAACTGCCGGCCCGAGCCGGCGTAGCGGGCGTAGTGGTGCAGGTCGCCGGAGAGCAGCAGCCGCACCTGCGCCCCGGTCGGGTCGATGATGGTCCGGACGAAGTAGTCGATCGAGTCGTACGCCATGGGGTCGTCGGCGGCCTTGACCCATGTCGGCGACGGCGCCGCGATGATCACCTTCGAATCCGGGGTGAGCCGCCGGGCCACCTCGTCGAAATAGGCCAACTGTGGGTCGTCCAGGTATGAGCCGGACTGGTCGTCGACGCCCAGCAGCCACCAGCCGGCCGGCAACTCCACGGCGAAGTACGACCGCGACTGCCCGGTGCGCCAGCCGGCGAAGTTGCGGTCCCGGGAGCGAACGAACAGCCGCAGGAAGGCGGTCAGGCCGTCGTACCAGTCGTGGTTGCCCGGCACCGCGAACAGCGTGGGACGGTCGGGCGGGGCCGCCGGCAGCGCGGCCTGGTACGGCCCCTTGCACCGGTTCTCGTACTCCGCGTAGGCCGCCGACGGGTACACCTGGTCCCCGCCCATCACCAGGGTCTGCGCACGGGGCAGCCGGTGCCCGTCCACGGTCAGCTCCGGCTGCGCCAGCAGGTACGCGACGGAGTAGGTGGCGTGGAAGCCGTCACCGAGGTCGGCCACGTAGTCGAGCCACAGCCCGCCGTCCGGCCCCGCCTGGCGGAAGATGCCGTCGCCGAAGGCGTTCTGCAGCTCGCGCTTGTCCAGGTAGGCGCCGAAGAGGATCGCCAGCAGCGTGCGGATACCGGTGCTGATCAACAGGAACGGGGCCAGCCATGGCACCGGCTTGCGGGGGGTGAAACCCAACTCCAGTGGATCGGTGGAGCGCGGCCGGCGAGGGGCCCGCTCCCCGTCGGGTTGCTCGCCCGCCGGGGTCTGGTGATCGTCGCGTTCGTCACTCACCCGCCGCAGCGTAGTACCGGTCCCGGCGAGGCGCTGTCCGGTAATTAGCCAGATGGCAATGGTTGTCCGGTTGGTGCTGACGGAGGCGCGGGGGTATCCCGTTCGGTCCGGGGCCGGGGGGTGCCGTACACTTGCTGATCGTTGCCGCCTTAGCTCAGTCGGCTAGAGCGACGCACTCGTAATGCGTAGGTCGACGGTTCGATTCCGTCAGGCGGCTCGGTACAGAAGCCCAGGTCATTGGCCTGGGCTTCGCCGTTTTCCAAGGTCCACCACACCGCCGACGGACGTGCCGGTCCGCAGATAGTCCGCATCCCGCTCCGCGACCGCCTGCCCCGGACGCTGCTGCCCGACCCGTTGTCGTGCCACTGTCGACCTCCGCGAGAGACGTGTGTGATCAACGGTGCCCCTCGCCGCACGAGCGGCGGGCGACGAGCGTCGGTTCGAAGACGACTTGCACCGACTCGGCCGGACGCTCGACGACGAGCTCGGCCGCCCGCCGTCCCATCTCGTGCGACGGCTGGGCGACCACGGTGATCCCGAGCGCGGCGGACCAGGGGAACTCGTCCATCGTCAGGAACGCGATGTCGTCCGGAACGGTGAGCCCGTGGGCGGTCAGCGCGGAGTGCACCGCGACGGTCAGGCGGCCGGTGGTGCAGACGACGGCGTCCAGCGGCTCGTCCCGGGCACGGGCACGCGCGAGGAGTGCGCCGACGGCATCGCCCACCTCCTCCTCGGAATCCGCGACGACGACCGCCTCGTCGGGCAGGGACAGGTCGGCCTCGGCGAGCGCCAGCCGCAGCCCCGCAGTGCGTTCGACCTGCGAGGGCCGGTTACCGGAGGTGACGACACCGACAAAGGAGCGCCCGCACCCGGCCAGGTGTACGCCCATCAGCCGACCGGCCTCGACGTTGTCCAGGCTGACCGAGTGCATGCCGGCCGGCGGGTCCGGGACGGTACGCGCGACGACCACGACCGGCACGCCGGTGTCGGCCATCCGGCGGGTACGACCGTCGGCGCTCTCGCCGGTCGTCACGATCAGCCCGCGTACCCGCTGCTCGTCCATCGTGTGCACGTGGGCGAGCTCGCGGTGCACCTGGCGGAACGTGTTCGCGAACAGAACGAGGCTGCCCTGGGCGTCGGCCACCTCGTCGATGCCACGGATCAGGTCGAGGTAGAAGGGGCTGCGCAGGTCACGGATGACCACCCCGATCGTGTTGGCGCGTCCGGCGAAGACGCCCCTGGTGAGCGCGTTCGGGCTGTATCCGAGACGGGCGATCGCCGCCCACACCCTGGTGGCTGTCGGCTCGGCGACGGCGCCACCATTGACGACCCGGGAGACGGTGGCCGTCGACACACCGGCCTGCGCGGCGACGTCGCCGATGGTGGCCCGTCTCACCGTGGTCCCCCTGTTCTCCCGTCCCGGACGACGATCCTGCCCCCGATCATGACGGTCGCCACCCGATCGAGCTGCTCCGGGTCCGTCACCACCAGGTCGGCTATCGCACCGGGTACGACCCGGCCCCGGCGGGGTGCCAACCCGGGGATGGCGTCGGCGACGTTGGCGCTCGCCATCGCGACCGCCGCCGGGAGACGCACCACACCCGCCTTCGTGGCCCGGTCGATCCCCAGCAGGATCGGGTCGTGGTGGCCGCCCGCGTAGTCGGTCGAGATCGTGTCGACGAGCCCCGCCGAGAACATCGCGTAGAGCAGCTCCGGCCCGGTCGTGAGTCGCCGGGCCCCGAACGTGTCCAGGGTGGAGACGTCCACGACGGCGCCCGCCTCCTTCAGCCGCTCGGCGTGCTCGACGGCCTCGCGCAGGTCGAAGCTCGAATGGTTGGAGTGTGCCGCGATCAGCCGCACGTCGGTTGTCGCGATCGCGGCGACCTGGGTCATCGACGCCGCCGCGTTGTGCACCACCACCGGTACCCCTGCCCTGCGTGCCTGCTCGGCCGCCTCGGCCAGCCCGTGCAGGGCGATGTCGAAGGCGGGCAGCACGATCCCGGAGACGATCTCGCGGACCTCGTCGACCGACAGCCTGCCGGTCAGCCCCGCACCCGCCAACGCCTCCTCGACCGCGTCCCGGTCGAACGCCGACGTCGAGATGTGCCGCCCCAGCACCGCGATCTTCAGGTTGTCCGCCGCCCGAGGGGTGATCCGTACGCCGGTACGTCTCTGCACCTCGGCCGGGATGTACAGGTAACTCGCCCCACCCCCGCCGAGGGTGTGTCCCGCGCCGATCTCGCCGAGCGCGACGGCACCGGCGTCCAGCGCGTGCCGTGCGGTGAAGGCGCGGTGCGCTCCAGTGAGGCCACCGCCGTCGGCGATGGTCGCCGCGGCCAGGCAGGACGGGACGTTGCACGAGGCGAGCTTCACGTTGACCGGGTGCGCCGCATCGGTGGCGGCGAGCGCCTCGGCGGTGACGAAGCCGTCCGCGCAGAGCACGGTGGTCGTCCCCTCCCGTAGGTGCCGGTCGAGGTTGGCCAGTACCTGCGGGTGTGGCAGGGCCTCGTGGCCGCTGGCGAACAGCGGCCCGTACGCGGTGCCGTGGGTATGGTTGTTGATCAGCCCCGGGAGCACCAGCATCCCGGAAACGTCGACGATCTCGTCCACCGTCCCGTACGCCTCGATTGGCCGCGACGGCACGATCTCGTGGACCGTGTCTCCCTCGATCACGACGTCGACCCCGGGCTGCGGCTCCGTGCCTCGGCCGTCCACCAGGACACCGTCATGCAGGACTGTCGTGGCCACTGTCCTCCCCCTGTCCGGTCACCGGCTCGTCGGTGCGAAACGCTCGAACCGGAAGGCGGCCAGTTCCTCGCCCCGGTCCTCGCCGAGCACCCCGGCCGCGACCAGGCCAGCGGCGTGCACGCTCAGCGTCACGCCGCTGTGCGAGACGGCGAAGTGGAAGTTGGGCAGCTCCGCTACGCGACCCAGCACCGGCAGACCGTCGCCGGGAATAGGCCGTTCACCCACCCGGACGTTCTCCACAGTCGCGGCGGCGATCCCCGGATAGAGCCTGCGGCCCGCGTCGAGCACCCGATCGATCGCCGACCGCTCGACGTCGATCTCCCCGGTGTCGGCGACGTACGCCGCGCCGTCGATCCCGTGGCTGTGCAACAGCAGCCGTCCGCCGCCGTCCGGGCGCAGGTGGACGTGCGGAGCGTGGACGACCCGGGACACCGCGACGGCGACCGGTGAGGTGTGCACGAGCACGCCGCGCGTGTTGCGCATCGGCAGGTCCAGCCCGGCCAGCGCGGCGACCCGGGCCGCCCACGGCCCGGCGCAGTTCACCACGGCGTCCGTCCGGAACTGCCGACCGGAGGCGAGTCGGGCGGTACGCACGCTGCCCCCGCCCACCTCCAGGCCGGTGAGGGCGTCGTCGCGTACCAGCTCGGCGCCCTGGGACACCGCGTACGACAGCAGGTGGCCGATCAGGCGCCTCGGCTCGATCCAGCCCTCGCGCGGGAAGAACGCGATCCCGTCCGCCGGCAGTTCGGCGGCGGCGATGTCCGGTTCGAGGCGTACCGCCTCCGCCCGGCTGAGCCAACGCGCCTCGTACCCGTATTCGAGGAGCCCGGCGACCTTCGCGTGTAGTCGCCCGTACCCATCGGCGTCGGCGGCCCATTCCAGGTTGCCGTCCTCGTGGTACCAGTCGCTGCCCGGCACCCCGGCCGCCAGTTCCCGGTGCGCGTGCATGGCCGCGACGCTGAGGTCGTGGTACGAGCGGGGCTGTTTGCCGCAGGAGTTGGTCCACGAGAACGTCGCGCCGGAGGTGCCGCCGCCCGGTGCGCCGGCGTCCACGACGGTGACGCGGGCGCCGCGCCGCGTCAGCGCTGCGGTCACCGCCGCGCCGTACACACCGGCACCGATGACCACCACTTGCCCGACCATGCCCATGCTCGTGCCTCCCCATCGATGTAACTAGTTACATCGGAGCACGGGTCGTCTGATCAAGTCAACGGGCAATGGCCAACGGTGCCCCGCTTACCCCCCGAAAACCCCTGCTAAAGGTCCACTGTGAGTGACAAGCGTGGACCAGTTGTTGATGGCGTCTGTGCAGGTCAACGATGGATTTCGGCAATCGATGACAAGCTTCGGAACGTGATGTTCGGTAAGCGTAGGTGGACGGTTCGATTCCGTCCGGCGGCTCGGTATTCGGGGCTCCGCCCCTCAGGCCCGCCGCTGCTGGCACACTCGCCAACTGAGTCACGACGTCGCGAGCGCGATGGAGGTGAGGGGTGAGTTTCTCGCGCGCATGGGAAGCGACAGCGCCGGGGCCGTACGGGCTTGGTGAGGTCTACGACGACGTGACGTACGGCAAGCTACCGCCGCTGCCCGAGCGGCTGTTCACCGGGACGTTCGACTGGCTGACTCCGAAAGCGGCGGGAACGGGGTCGTACTACATGGCACCAAACCCCGTACGCGTGGATGGTCTTGACGCGTTCAACCGACGTCTCGCACGGCACGGCCTTGCTCTGCCGGCAGCGTTCGTGGTGTTCATGGCGAGCAGCCGCCTGCAGAGCTCCGTGCCGTCGTGCTTGGCCTGCGAGTGGGAGATCTCGCCCCGGTTGGTGGCCAGCCCCATCGAGGACCACGCATTCATGGTGCGGTTCATGAACGATCAGCAGGGTTGCGGCTACTGGTATCTGTACCTGGGCTCCGACGGCTCCAGTCCTGTGGTGTGTAGCGCTTCGAGCTACGAACCCGCGGACGGTGACGAACCGCTGAAGATGGACCCGGCGAGTTTCTTGGCGGACGTCCAGTGGACGGCACCGGGTTTCGAGCACTTCGTCTACCGGTACTGGGTTGAGAATGTCGCCTGGTTCGAGCTGGTCTCGCAGAAGCGAGATCTCCTGGACCTCAGTCCCGTCGTTCGTCGGTACGTCGACCACCTCAGGGTGCCCGCAGCTGCACCGCTTGATTGTTGGCCGACACCGTTTCCCGGAGAGCGCGGTGGCGATCACGGGCAGGGCCAACTCTGGTAGCTACGCGGTCGAGTGGTACGCGGGCGCTCAGAGATCTGCGTGTGCGACTACAGCCACTCCAGGTCGATGTTGCCGGAGTAGACGCGCGCAACCCGGTAGTCGGGGCGGCCGAACAGCTCCGCTTCGCCGTTGTAGATCGCAATGAGCGAGGCTGACCCACGCCACCACATGTCGACCCCGCCGGCAGTCTCGGGCACGGGTCGCAGGCCGGAGAGGTCAAGGTCGGCGACCGCGTCGCCAGAGAGCTTGGTAACCGTTTGTGCGATCTGCTCTGCCGACTGGGCGAGTGCGAGCGACTCGACCCAGCCTTCGATTCGGGTGTGCAGAGGCACCCAACTGTCCATGGCGATGCCGAAGCTTCCGTCAGGTCCAACAACGAAGGAGTACGGCAACGCCGTCCGTTGCGGTCCTGCTTCGAACCACCAGCCCGGCTCGGTGAAGTCGTTCTCCCATTGAGGGACATCGGCGCACAACATGCGCGGTCCACCGTCGTAAGTGAACGACGGAGGTAGGACGAGCCCGCCCCAGCGATGCTGATGGCTCTCCGCCTGGTCAACGACTTCCGACGGGATACCGTTGGTCTCCCACTGCTTGCGCCGGTCACCGACAGCGGGCACGTCGAGCCAAACTCCGTGGATCGCGACGAAGCGGCGAGCCCTGGCGGTCAGGCTGGACGGCGCGTCACGGAGGTATCGCCTCACGAGGGCAAGCCTACGGCGGCGGCCCGCACAATGATTTCCCGCCACGTTGCCACCGCGCATCTCCCGGCCTTCGCCGTCCCGCACGAAATCCACCGAGGATGATGTGGCGTGGATCTCGTAGCATTGATGGCGGACGTTCGGTCGAGGAGCGGGAGTGGTGTCATGAAGTTCGACATGGGGGCGCAGACGCTCGGCAGTCTGACCAAGCAGACGCAGGGCTCGTCCGATGATCTCGGTTCGCTGATCAAGCAGTTGATCGTCGCGGCGGAGCCGTTGCAGGGGAACTTCAACGGGGCCGGGCGGGTGGCTTTCGATTCGTTCAAGGCCAACGCCGATTCGATCACCGCCGAACTGAACTCCGCCCTGGGTGCGATTCTGGGCGGCCAGAGTGGAATGGACTCCGCATTCGGTCAGGGTGACACCGAAATGTCGGACAATGCCAGGTCGTCGGCGGCCACCGCGAACTTCGACGCCGCCAGGTTCTCCAGCAGCCGCTGACACGGGGAGTGACAGTCATGAGCACAGACCGACGCAGTTTCGACACCGGCACGTCCCAGCAGGTCCAGGGCGACCTCGCCGGCATCATCGCCCGGCTTGAGGCGGTGATCTCTCAGCGCAGCGCCGACGTCGCGGCCGCGATGGCCGACTTCCAGGCCGACGGTGTGTCCGAGGAGTACCGGACCGTCGAGGACCGGTGGAACCGCGCCGCAGGCGAGGTCCGCACGATCATCGATCTGGTCAAGACCACCATGACGAAGAACGACGAGACGGCGAACACGACGCTGTCCCGGGCCCGCTCGGCGGTGCAGTCCATCGGTTGAGCCGTAACCCGACGAGTTGTTGACGAGGGAGCACGAGCGTGAGCACGTGGGACATCTCCCCCGGCGGAGTGCGCGACGTCCTGACTCGCACACATGCCGCGGCCACCCCTTTCGAGGGGCAGATGACGAGCTTGAACTCGGCGCTGGAGGGATCCGCGACCGAGTCCAGTTCGGAGATCGTGGGCCAGGCACTTCAGGGCTTCGTGGAGTCGATTCGGACGGATCTCGAGTTCGTGTTCACTCGCACGGGGGCGTGCATGCAGGCTGCGGCGCAGGCGACGAACGCCTACGTCGAAGGTGATCTGGAGATGGCGGCGAACGCGCAGCGCAGCGCAGCGGCCGCGCCCGACCCGTCGGCCACGATGCCGGGGCCGGGCGGTCGGGCGGTGCCCCGATGATCAACCCGGGGGAGATTCCGCAGATCCCCGGCAACATGGACGCGCTGGCCACCCACGCCCAGACCATCCGGACCACCGGCGGCGACTTTGCCAACACTGGCCAGGCGGTCGACAGCACCTGGCAGGGGCTGGCGGCCGTATACAAGGCGCCGGAGGCGGAGCAGCTCTTCGCCGCCACCGGCCCGGTTCGGACGGTCTCGGCCTCGGTCGGCGAGGACGTCCAGGCCGTCGGGGCCGCGCTGGCCACGTACGCCACCGAGGTCAAGGAGATCAAGGCCCAACTCGCGGCGCTGAAGGGCCAGGCGGAGCAATTCGTCGGCTCGGTCAAGGACGACGAGGACTGGCGCGAGGACGAGGGCAAGGTCAACCAGCACAACGGCCTGATCACCGCGGTGAACACACAGGTGGCCGCGTTCTTCGAGGCGCAGCGCAAGTGCGCCAACACGATCAACGCGCTGTACGGCGGCCGCCAGTACCGGGCCGACAACGCCGACGGCCAGGCCGACGACGGCGAGTACGGCTTCACCGCCGACACGCTAAACGCCGCTGCCGGTGAGGACGGTGCCCTGCCCTGGGGCAGCAACGAGGAGCACGATCGTGGACTCCTCGGTGACGTGGGGGCGTTTTTCGTCGGCATCGGCGAAGGCTTCGTCACCATGCTGGAAGACCTGGGCGGCCTGATCGGCCGGGATCCCGTCACCGGTGAGTGGAGCTGGGGCACCGCCGGCCAGTCGTGGCTGGGACTCGGCAAGTTCGTGTGGGCGGTCTCGATCTACGTCAACCCGGTGACGATCGTGATCGACCAGACGGTCGGCATGCCGTTCATGGAGAAGCGTGAGGCGGGAAACCTCCTGCTCAACGCGGGCAAGAGCATCATCGCGTACGACACCTGGGGCGAGGACAAGTCGAAGGCGGCCGGCATGGCCACGTTCAACATCGTCTCGGCGGTCGTGGGTACGAAGGGTGCCGGCTCCGGGCTGCGTGGTGCGGGTGCCGCCGTCAACGGCATCCGGGGCAGCGCCACCGCCGCCCGGATCGGCGCCGCGCTGGTCCGCACGGGCAACTGGCTCGACAAGCTGCCCACCGTCGGCGAGGTGGCCATCAACGTCGCCAAGAAGTTCGACATCCAGATTCCGCGGCTCGGGCTGGTGCCGGCGATCGCCGGCGACGTACCGCTCGGGCGTGGCTTCGAGGTCGAGATGCCCAACGTTCGCGGTGGCGACGCGATGCACATGGACGGCGGCAACGGCCCCGGCGGCGGCCCACACGGCGGGAACGAGCTCGGTGGACACCCGTCGGGTGGGAATCACCCGGGCGATGGGGGCGCACCAGGCGACAACCCCCCAGGCACCGATCCACCCGGTCAGCATCAGCCAGGTAATGACCCGCCGGGCAGCGATCCGCCGGGTAATGACCCGCCGGGCAACGATCCGACGGGTAACGACCCGACGGGCAATGACCCGCCGGGCAGCGATCCGACGGGTAATGACCCGCCGGGCGGCGGGGCCGGGCAGGACGTGTTCGATGCGCTCGACCCGGCGGAGCAGCAGCGTCTCATCGACGACGTGATCACGGACTCGAACAAGGACTTCCCGATGACCCGCGAGAACGCAGAAGCGGTGCTCCGCGGAGGTCCACCGGGTACCACTCCGCACGTCGCAGGCGAGGGTGTCCAGGGCGGGGATGTCCAGTTCGTCGATGCGGACGGCAATACGGTGCTCGCCCGGGAGAACAAGTCGATCGCCGGGGGGTACAACTCCTTCAACAAGGAAGTTAAACACGCTGCTCTGGAACAACTCGATGGTTCGGGCGAGGTCTGGGTGCAGGTCCGGCCGGGTACCGATGTGGAGACCTGGATCCGTAAGTTCCAGGGCAGCCGTGCGCCGGAACGTCTGGCTGAGTACGCCAAGGTTGAGGTCATTTTCCGGGACCCCGCTGGCAATGTGCTGGGTGAGTACAATCTGGGCACCAAACTGCCGCCCCGGCAGTGACCGATGACGACTGTCTCGCTACGCGGAGGGGAGTGACGTGAGCATCTCGAGCTATCTCGTGTGTCCGTCGCGCAAGTTGATAATTGGGCTTGGCAAGCGGCTCAGAGACGAGAGTGGCACGGTTACCGGGTTCTCCATCGGTAACCATTTGACCTCCGAGGATCCGCAGCTCACTCAGGTGCTCTGGAAGTTCCTCGCCGAGACTGCCGGTGCCGAACTGGTCGTCAAGTTCAGCGACGACCCGGAGTTCGAGGAGATCGCGGGGTACCGCGAGATCGGTGGGGATGAGTACGACGACGTCTCGTTCGAGGATTACCTGCGCGGACAAACCTAGGGTCGGTGCCGGCTCGCGAAGCAGAGATGGTGCCTTGAAGGGGCCCTTGCACCGATTTGCTGGCCGCCTTCGCCAGTTTCCCTCGTGGCTGGCGGAGGCGGAAGGGATGCCTTGGTATGTCACCAGCAGTAGGTGACTTCCTCAGGCCCTATGGAGTTGATTTTCCTGTGACCGGTCCCTGGGTTGCCCCCGAAATGCTGGCTGCCGTGCCAGTTCCATGGCGGCTGGCGGATCCCGTCGAGCGTGGGAAGGCGGCGCGCGAGCTGCCACCCGGCCCGCAGCAGCAGGTCGAAGCCCTACGGGCGTTGGAGACGTGCCTCGCCTACCTGGTGGACGTCCGGGACCGTTGCGGCGACGAGCCCGACTGGGGGCATCCCAGGGCGTTCTTCGATGACTACTGGTTCATCCTGTACGCACGGCTGAAGCAGTCGATGCCGACCCTTGCCGACGTCACGCCCGAGAGGGTGCGCGACTGGGCCGAGGCTTACCTGGACCCGGAGGACGTCTTCGGCGTCACGTGGACGACGCCACCGGACGGGGTCATCGACAGCATTGGTCGATCATGGGTCTTCTTCATCCTGCAAGGCGCGACGGAGAGTCTGGTCCGCTGGTTCCGCCGCGTGGGGCCTGATCACCTGGACGATTCGGTACGAGCCCGAGTGGTCGACCTGCTCAAGGCGGCCACACCTCGTCTGCCGTGGCGTCTGACGATCATCACCATCCCGACGATTCTGGATCTCGGCGGCCCGGAGGAGAAGGGCTACTTCGATCGTCTGGCAGACGATCCGGGCCTCCACGAGAAGACCCGCGCCGAGGCGGAGAGCGTGAGCTCGTTCATCGACCGCCAACACGAGCCGCTCTAGCGGGGGATGTTCCGGCCGTAGCGGCACAGCACCGCGCTGCCGCGCCGACCTATGAAGATCCGCTGCTCGCGCAGACTCTTTGGAAGTTTCTCGCCGACACCGCCGGTTCCGAGCTGGTCGTCAAGTTCAGCGACGACGAGGAATTCGAGGAGATCGCGAGCTACCGCGAGATCGGCGCGGACGAGTATGAAGGCATCAGGATCGAGGACTATCTACGCGGAGGAGTGTCGCCCTGATGCCGGACTACGTAGAAATATATTTCGGGTCGACCGATGACCGGGACCGGGTGGCCGGCAAGGTGAGTTCCGCCCTGGGTATCCCCTTCGAGCCGTCCGACAAGCCCTACGCCGACTACCTGGGCAAGACCGAGGACCTGGCGCTCGACTTCAAGGTGGGTCACGAGCTGGAGGACGACGCGGGGATCCCGTTCGAGGAGATGCCCTATGTGTTAACGGTCCGGGATTTCCGTCGAGGTCAGTTGGACGAACCCGCCGCGAGAAAAATGTTCGGTGAGTTGGAAGGACTGGGCTACCGGCCCCTGTACCTCGTCAGAGGTCTCCAGGAGATTCTCGCGTCCATCGACTGAGCCGACGGTCAGCGGGGGACGTTCAGGCCGTACCGGCGCAGCACCGCGCCGAGCGTTTCGTACGGGGCGCCGGGGCCACCGTCGAGTCGATACCACCACGCGCGTCGGGCGCCCCGCCCCAACGGGCGGCCCATGACCACCTCGTGCTCGGACTCGACGGGGTTCTCCTGGTGGCCGACCAGGATGCCCCACGGCAACGCCGGCATGCTCGGCGTGCTCGACCGCAGCCCGCCGGTCCGGCCCGGATGGACGGTCACGATCATGCTGCGGGCCGTGCCGGCCAGCTTCTCGGCGAGCCCTTCGATCGTCGTCTCGTCGACGGACGACAGGGCAGGGCCGGCCAGCCGGAGTTGTTCGCGGATGCCGACGTCGACCCGCTCGACCGTCAGGACCCCGAGTGTGGCGGACCTGCCCCCGCCGCCGACGACGGTCAGGCTGGTGGGTGCCGGCGCGCGCGTTCGACAGAACGCCGTGAGTTCGTGGCGCGACCACGGCTCCGTGACCGGTTCGCCGACGCCCCACCCGGCCGGATCGCCGCCGGTGAGGGCGCGGATGGCGGCTTCGGTGCTGGCACCGAGTCGCAGGGCCTCGGTGGCGGGGTGCAGGGTGACGATCTGGATCTCCAGGCCGCCTGTCCACGGTGCGTCGGCCGGCGGCGAACCGGCGGGCTGCGAGGCGTCGGCACTGGCGAAGCGCTGACCGTCCCAGTGCAGCGGGAGGCCGGTGAGCCCGTCGCGGTACTGGCCGCCCGCCCGCACCACCCACTGCCCCCGTGCCTGGGCGAGCATCATCTCGAGCGGGTACGTGATGACGCCGTCCGCCGGCGTGACGACCTGGAGCAGCAGTCCGTCGCGTACCGCGTCGACCGCGGCTTCCGCGAGCCAGGGTGCCAGGCCGACCACCGCGCGGTCCTGGTGGAGAACGACGGCCCGGTCGGTGATCGTGTCGGTCGCGCCGTTCATCGGCTCATCCATGTCAGCCCTCCCGTGATCTCGACCAGTGCGGCGGTGAAACGGCGGGCCACGTCCGCGGCTTGCGGGTCCGCCGCGGGTGCGCGGCTCTCCACCCACCAGACCCGGCCGCCGAAGGAGTCGTCGAGCGGAAGACCGAGCAACCGCTCGGCCTCGCCCGGCACCTGCACCAGGCGCGCGGTCTCGACGCTCAGGAGCAGACGCCCGTCACCGGGGTCGAACAGCCGCACCAGCCCGGCCGCCTCGACGGTGTCCATCTTCAGCTCGGAACCGGCCGCGAGCAGGGCACCGAGCATCGCGGCCGGATCGGGCTCGGCGCGGCACAGCGCCACCGTGTCGAATGTCATCAGTGCTCCTTCGTCTGGCCGGCGAACGCGGTCTGCACCATGCGGGGGCCGTCGCCGGGGCGGATCAGTTGCGCGCGTCCGGTGGGCAGGACCATGGGGCGCACGCCCGAGAACAACTGGCCCTCCGTCCGGTCGCCGGACATGAGCAGGCTCAGGCAGCCGGCCTCGCGCACGGCCAGCGGGAACGGCTCGAACAGACCGCGTGAGGCGCCGGCCACCCGGCGGGCCATCACGACGTGCAGCCCGGTGTCACGGCCGGCCGCCACGTACGGGACCAGCGCGCCGAGCGGCTGCGTGGCCGACGCGGCCAGGATTTCGTAGTCGTCGATGAGCAGCACGATGCGGGTACGCGCCGACTCGGACGACCGCCGTTTCGCCAGTTCGTCGCACACCGCCCTGGACAGTTGCTGGGCGAGCGCCGCGTTCGGGGCGTACCCACCGCAGTAGGAGTCGGGCACCACGTCGGCGAGTACGCCGCGAGGGTCGAACACCGCGAAGACCAGCTCCTCGGACGTGTACTGCCCCATCAACTCCTCGGCGACCAGCCGCAGCAGGTTCGTCTTTCCGGTCCGGAGGTCCCCGAGGACGAGGAGGTGCTGGTCGCGGCCGAACAGGTCGAGAACGGCGGGGGAGAAGTCACTCTCGTAGCGACCAAAGGGGACCACGCCGTGGCCGGCGGGAGTGCCGGCGAGGTCGGCCACGGGGAGTACGGCGGGGAGGACCCGGACGGGTGGCGGCAGTGCTCCCGTCCAGGCTGCTCGCACCAACCGGGCGGCTGCGACCAGACCGGCGTTGGCCGGGTCCGGAACCCCGTCCAGTCGCGGGAGCGCCACCTGGGCGAACAGCTTCTCACTGGTGAGAGCCCGGCCAGGCTGGTCCGGTGGGACGCCCCGAGCCTGCCTGCCGTCGATGCTCGACTCGGCGGGCTCGGTGAGCCGCAGCTCGACCCGGTTGGCGAAGGCGACCTGCTGCGCGGCACGGACCTCGTTCCACCGCCGTGCGGTGCCGATCACGTGGATGCCGTAGCGGCCGCCCCTGGCGAGCAGGTCGTGCACCTTGGATTCCAGGCTTTCGAACTCGGCGTTGAGCTGGCCGTAGCCGTCGATCAGCAACACCACGTCGACGCAGCCGACCTCGGTACGCACGCTCTCGTCGGCGCCTCGCAGGTCCTCGACCGTGTCGAACTGGTGTCTGCTGAATACGCGTTGCCGCCGGGCGAGCATCGCGTGCACCTCGTCGACGACGCGGCGGACGCGCTCGCGGTCCTCGCGGTTGGCGACGCCGCCGACGTGGGGGAGCCCGGCAAGCCCCGAGAGGCCGTTTCCCAGCAGGTCGATGCCGTAGATGCCGACGTCGGTGGGGCGATGGGTGGTGGCCAGGCCGAGCGCGAGGGTACGCAGCACTGTCGTCTTGCCGCTGCCGGGCCCGCCGAGGACGAGCAGATTGCCGCCGCTCCCGGCGAGATTCAGCACCCAGGGGCCCTGCCATTGACGGGCGGGATCGTCGAGACGGCCCAGCGTAACCGGCAACCCGACGCCGGGGCGCGACCCGGTTCCCAGGCGTACGCCGTCCGGTGTGGTGCTCACCCCGCCGCCAGCCTCGTCGAGGGTGAGCATGGGTGGCAGGGGCGGCAACCAGATCGCCGGGACCCGCTGCCCGCTCGCCGCCAGCTGCCCCACCACTGTCGACAGCAGGGTCGGTCCGGTGGTGCGCCGGGAAGCCTTCGGCTCCTCGGGCACGCTCTCGTCGGCGTCGGTGCGCGCGGTGCCGAACACCGGCATCGGCTTCGCCAACGGCCCCACGATCGGGGCGAGTTCGGCGTCTGCGCCGTTGCTGAGCGGGCCGGAGACGTAGGCGGCCTTGAACCGCTGGTAGATCGACACGTCGACCTTCAGGTAACCGTTCCCGGGCAACGGCGGCAGGTGGAACGCGTCGACTGTGTCGAGGACGGTCCGCGACTCCATCTCGGTGAGCGTCCGTAGGCCGATCCGGTAGGCGAGATAGTTCTCCAGGCCGCGCATCTTGCCCTGTTCGACGCGCTGGCTCGACAGCAGCAGGTGCACGCCGATCGACCGCCCGATCCGCCCGATCCGCAGGAACAGGTCGATGAACTCGGACTTGGCGGCGAGCAGTTCGCCGAACTCGTCGATGAGCACGAGCAGGTGGGGCAGCGGGGGCAGGTCGGTGTGCTCGCCCTGCGCCGCGCGGAGCAGGTGGTACTCGGTGATGTCGGTGACCCTGCCGGCGTCGGCGAGCATCTGCTGGCGGCGCTGCACCTCGCCGTCGAGGCTCGTGTACATCCGTTCCACCAGCGCCGCGTCGGCGACCAGGTTGGTGATCAGCCCGGCCAGGTGCGGCAACTCGCTGAACGGCGCGAAC
This sequence comes from Micromonospora sp. NPDC005237, assembly GCF_040607775.1. Lineage (NCBI taxonomy): Bacteria > Bacillati > Actinomycetota > Actinomycetes > Micromonosporales > Micromonosporaceae > Micromonospora > Micromonospora sp. NPDC005237. The sequence goes on from NZ_JBEXHJ010000002.1 coordinate 660,664, forward strand.
GTGGCCCCGCCCTTGTAGTCGACGAGGACCATCGCCATCCGTTCCGGCGGGTGACTCGCCGCCAGGGCGAGCACGAGCGTGCGCAGCAGTTCGCTCTTGCCCGAACCGGTCGCTCCGACGCACAGCCCGTGCGGCCCCATCCCGAGCTGCGCGGCCTCCTTCAGGTCGAGCAGCACCGGACGCCCCGCCGGGTTGACCCCGATCGGGACGCGGAGGAAATCCCGCTCGCCCCGCGGCCGCCAGAGGTCGACCAGATCCAGGTTCGTGGGGTCGGACAGGCCCAACAGGTCCTGGAAGTCGGCCGGTGGCGTACCGGTGCCGTCGTCGTAGGAGTCGGCGGACAGCCGCAGCGGGGCGATGCTGCGGGCCAGGCCCTCCACGAGCGGGCCCGGTGCCTCGTCGAGGGTGCCGCGTACGGTCACCGGCGGGGACGCGGTCAGATCCTCCAGGGTGACCGAGTCGCCGTCGACGGTGATCCGGCGGGAGACGTCGCCGGGTTCGTGCAGCCGGTCGGCGAGCAGGTGCACCACGGTGACGCCGAGGCTGGCCAGACCGACCGTCTGGTCGGGGCTGGCCAGCACGCGGGCGAGCTCACCGTGTGCGTCGTCGATGACCAGCAGCCGTGGCCGGGCCTTCGCCTCCGTACGCCCGACACCGTGCCGGAACGACTTGAGCGCGCTGGTGGTCCGCTCCTCCAGATCCTCGCTGAGCAGTTCGACGAGCGTCTGTACGGTGGTGACCAGCAGCGGGGTCGGGCCGGACGGGCCGATCGAGGTCCGGTCGAGCAGATGTGGCAGCCACCGTGCCCAACGCCAGGTCCGGGCGCGCTCGGGGGTGGTGATGATCGCGAGCGTCACGTCGTCGGGGGCGTGGAACGTGGCGACCTGCACGAGGATCGCCCGGGCGAGGGCGACGGCGTCCGCGTAGTTCGGCGTTATCACGCTGACATCCCCGGCGCAGTCCAGGTTCGCCCGCAGCGGCAGCCCGGGTACCAGCGCGAATCGGCGGATCAGTGAGCGCGCCTCGTGACGCATGAACGGATCGAGCGGATTGGTGGGCGTGCTCTGCTCGCGTAGCTCGATCGTGCGGACGGGCAGCGAACCCATGCCCAGCCGTACGTGCAGAAAGTCGATGTCGGCGCGTCGGCGTTCCCACAGTCGGGCCGGGCTGCGGATCACGTCGAGCAGCCGATTCACCGGCGGGTCGAGGAGGTTCGCCTCCTCCCGCAGACGCTGCTCGGTCTCGCGCAACTGGTCGCGCAGTTCCTCCAGGTAGTCCTGGTAGCGCTCGCGCTGTGCCCGGCGCTGCCGGCCGGCCTTGCCCAGCTGGGTGAGGTACATCGCCCCGGCGGCGCCCAGCGCCGCCACCATGACCACGGCGCCCAGAGCCGCGAAGCCGGAGCCGCGCAGGAACATCATCATGCTCATCGCCACCCCGGCGCCGGCCATGGGCAGCAACGCCTGGAGCCCCATCGCGGACTTGCCGTCGGGCAGTTGCGGTGGCGGGTCCAGCACGAGTGGATCCATCGCGGCCATCGGGCGGGCCATCCGGGCGGGGCGGTGCACCATGCGCGTCGACATGCGGGGGGCCTCCGGTCACATCCGCCGAGCGCGACTCAGCGCCAGCGCGGCGGCGCGGGTCGCCTCCACGAGCGTCGCCTCGCCGATCCGCGACGGGGTGATGAGCGCACCGGCGGCCAGGTGACGGTCGTAGGGCAGCACCACCACCGGTACGCCGGTCTGCTCGATCAGCTCACGGGCGGCGTCGTGGATCAGCGTCGCGCGGCCGTGCGGGTTGCTCGCGCTCAACACGACGATCACGCGCTCCAGCCATGACCCGTAGCCGTCGTCGACGATCCGGCGCAGCGTCTGGTAGGTGCCCCGAACCCCGTCGGGTGTCGCCGCCGCGACGAGCACCACCGCGTGCGCGTCGGCCATCACCCCCGCCGGGGTACGGGCCTCCAGGCCGGGTGGGCAGTCGGTGACGGTGACGGCGAAGAGACGCGACAGTGCGCGCGTGACAGCGGTGCACAGGTTCGGGTTGGTGGTGCCGCTCGGCAGTACCCAGAGACCTGTCCCGGTGCGTGGGAGGAGTGGTTCGAGGTCGCGCAGGTCGCCGCCCCGGCCCGCGAGCAGTCCGGGTGCCAGTCGTTGCAGTGACGGGTCGCTCGGGGCGCCGAGCCGCCAGGTCAGCGAGCCGTCGTACGGGTCCGCGTCCGCGGCGAGCACCGGATCGGCGCGACGCGCGGCGAACACCGACGCCAGCAGCGCGGCAAGCGTGGATTTCCCCGCGCCACCCTGCACGGAGGCCACCGCGATCCGCCGGCCGGTGTGCACGGGTGCCTGCACCTCGGCGGCGAGGTCGGCGAGTTCCCGGGTCTGCCGGCCGCTGGCGAACATCCGGCTGGCGCTGCGCCACGTACGCCGTAGCGCGGAGTCGCCGGAGGGGGGCCTGCGCGCGATCGACAGGTCGTCCGGCTCCGACGCCGGCGGGTCGGCCGGCGGCGCGGTGCGCGGCACCGGTGGAGCGCTCATGCCACCGCCTCAGTCAGAAGGTGTCGAGAAGTCGCGAGTAGAGCCCGAACACCCCGACGGCGACGGGCACCAGCGCCATCACCGTCAGGGCCTCGACGCGATCGGCGACCTGCCGGCCTCGCGCCAGGACGTGCGGCGGCGGCCGGTACGCCAGGATCGCCAGGGCCACCGCGCAGACGCCGAGTGCCGCCACCGCCGTGCCCCACCACGTGCCGGGCCGCTCCCGTACCCAGCACAGCAGCAGGCCGCCCGCGATGGTCAGCGCGCCGGCCACCAGCGTCACCACCTCGGCCGCCAGTGGGAAGGCGCGCATCCGCAGCAGCAGGGCGCCGGCCACCAGGGCTGCCAGCACCAGTCGCCACGGGCCCGGCGTCGACGCGAGGATGAGCCCGGCGAGCGTCGCCGAGGTCGCCGCCGCGATCGCCGCGATGGCCAGCCCGCGATGCGCGGAGTCCACTGCGGCCTGTACCGATACCCGGCTCACCGGCTCGTCGTTGCTGCGGCGGTCGTCGAGACGGGTGAGGCCCGATGTGATCATCGCGATCCGCGGCAACAGCCCCAGCACGCCCACCGACGCGATCGCCAGCACCGCCGCGACCCGCTCGGCGGGCATGCCGAGCAGCAGCGGCACGCTCCAGCCCGCGACCAGGGCCAGCATCGTGCCGCCACCGAGGACGCCAGCGCGCCCGTTGCCCGTTACGGCACCCACCGCGACGACGGTGCAGCCGATCACCACGGTCCACAGTGCCCACCGGGGGGTGCGGGTGTCCGTCCAGCCGGGCACGGCGGTCATCACCATCGCGGCGCCGCTCAGGAGCACCGCCACCCCGATCCTGCGTCTGCCCACCATCCCGACGAGGAGGCCGGCGAGGGCGACCGCGCCGCCGACGACGCTGACCGCGGCAGGCCCGAGGTGCGGGCCGGCGAGCAGTGCCGCCACCGCGGCGGCCACCAGGCAGGCGGTGGTGGCGGTCCACGTACGGGGGAAGTCACCCCACCGGCCGCGCCGCCGGATGAGGTCGTCGCCGACCTCGTCGGAGACATCGTGGACGATCGCCGCCGGCGGTGCCTCGGAGATCGGGTCGACCCGCAACAGCGCGCCGTCCGGCACGGCGGCCTGCCGAAGGCTGCCGGCCGGGTCGAGCACCGTGCCGTCGAGGGTGCTGATCTGGTAGCCCCGCGAATCGTCAGTCGGCGGGTGGCCCACCAGCGCGACGACCTCGGGCAGCAGCAGGCCGAGCGGCTCGTCGGCGGGCAGCACGAGGTCGATGCGTCGGTGTGGCCCGGCCAGGGTCACCCGACTGAGGTGACCGGCGGAGGCGAGGGTCCGCGGTTGGGTCATCGCAGACCCGTGGGTTGGATCGGTGCCGGGTTGCGGGCCCTCTGCTGCTCGGCGACGACGTTCTGAAGGAAGGACCAGCCGACACACACGGCGCAGGCCACCGCCGCCAGCACGAGACCGGTACGCAACCACCGGAACCCGTCACCCGTGGCGCGGACCCGGCGCTGCCTGCCCCACAGCAGCAGCTCACGCATGCGGGCGCGACGAACCGCGACCGACTCGATGAGCTGCGTGTCGAATTCCCGAGCCACGGCTCGATTCTATCCACGGCCGCTAATCCGATCGGGGGACGTGATCTCGCGGGTGCCGGGTCGGCACGCCGCGACTGCGCGCTGATGGTGACTGTCGCAGCCGCGTTCTATGGTGGCCATACCTCAGAGATCCCGGAGCGTCAGCCCATGACATTTGCGCCCCTGACCATCAGTCTGCCCATCGCCGACCGCACGACCTCGTACCACTTCTACCGCGACGGTCTCGGCCTCGAAGCGGTGGGCGAGCTGGCCGACGACGGAATCCCGGAGCCGTTGCAGTTCGTGGTCAACGACGGGCTGCGCCTGATGCTCGTCCCGACCGGCGGCTTCGGGTGGGTGATCGGCCCGCGCGAGGTCGCCCCGAGGGGGCAGAGCGAGTGCCTGCTCGCCCTGGGCGCCGCCACCGAGGCCGACGCGGGGGCGATCGTCGAGCGGGCGGGCGCCGCGGGCGGCGAGGTGGTCGCCGAGCCGACCACGCGACCCTGGGGGTACGCGGGCGTCTTCGCCGACCCGGACGGTCACCTGTGGATGGTGTCGGTCACCCCGGGGTGACCGGCGCGGAGGCTCTGGCGCTGCGGCGAGCCCTCGTCGAGCGCGACCCGGGAGGACATCCACGAGTTGACCGCGCCCGGTTCGGTTCGTGGCCGGAGACCGGCTCCGGCATCTCCCGCGAGTCGTTCGGCAATCCGTCCGGCTGGTCGAGCTGACCGGCCTGCGTCAGACGTAGATCTTCGTGGCGTACTCCGGGCCGTAGTGCCTCTCCAGGTCCTCCAGGCTCTCGGAGGGCGTCTCGACCTCCTTGATCAGGCGGGCGCGGGACGGCAGCACGTCGGGCTGCCAGGTCTCCGGCTGCCACAGCGCGGACCGCAGGAACGCCTTCGCGCAGTGGTAGAAGATCTGCTCGATCTCCACCACCACGGCGAGTACCGGTCGGTGCCCCTTGACGACCATGTCGTCGAACCAGGGCGCGTCGCGTACCAGTCGGGCCCGCCCGTTGATGCGCAGCGTGTCGGTGCGACCCGGGATCAAAAAGAGCAGCCCGACGTGCGGGTTGTCCAGGATGTTGCGGTAGCCGTCGGCGCGCTTGTTGCCTGGCCGCTCCGGCAGCGCGATGGTCGTGTCGTCCAGCACCAGCGCGAACCCGGCCGGGTCGCCCTTGGGCGAGACGTCGCAGCTGCCGTCCGCGCCGGCCGTCGCCATCAGGCAGAACGGCGCGGCGGCGAGCCACTGCCGGTCCCGCTCGTGCAGGCGGGCGCGATCCTTGTTGGCGGCGCGCGCGCTCGGCGTGCCGAGCAGCTCGCGCAGTTCCTCGTGCGAAGTGATCTCCACCGTCACGCGATCCTCCCCCAGCCGTTGACCCGGGTGGCGGCGCCACCGTCGCCAGCCTAGGCCCGCGTGGCCAGCGCGAGGTTTGCCCCCGGTCGCCCGGGGTACGGCCTCACCCGACACGCCCGCCGCTCGTACCGTCCGCAGATGAAGCCGACCAGTGGAGGCCGGGAGATGGAGAGCCGACTCAAGGTGCTGGGGCACCCAGTCCACCCGATGCTGGTCATGTTCCCGGTCGCGCTGCTGGTCACCGCGGTGCTCTTCGACATCATCGACACGGTCGGCGGGCCGGACTTCCTCGGCGAGGTCGCGTACTGGAACATCACCGTCGGCCTGATCGGCGGCCTGCTCGCCGCGGCGGCCGGCTCGTTCGACCTGCTGGCGATCCCGACCGGCACCCGCGCGAAGCGGGTGGGTCTGCTGCACGCGGGCGCCAACGTCGCGGTGATCCTGCTCTTCGCCGCCGTGTGGGTGGTCCGGCTCAACGCCGACTCGCGGGCCGCCGGCGGCGCGCTGATCGCCATCGAGGTCGTCGCGGTGGCGATCCTCGGCATCAGCGCCTGGCTCGGTGGCGAACTGGTCGACCGGCTCGGTGTGGGCGTCGACCGCGACGCCGGTCTGGATGCGCCCAGCTCACTGCGGCCCACCACGGCCACCCGGCGGATCGGAGACGTGCGATGAGCGAGCAGCAGCAGACCGGCGGTTTCGGCCGGGGGTGGCGCGGCCGGCAACAGGGCTGGGACCCGATGGGCGAGTTGCAGTCGCTGCGCGCCGAGCTGAGCCGGCTGGTCGGCGGCCGGGCCGGGTCGTCCGACGTCGAGCTGACCGAGACCGCGGACGGCTGGCAGGTCGTCGTCCGGCTGCCGGGCGTCGCGCCCGAGGAGGTGGCCGTCGAGCTGGACGACCGCGAGCTGTGCGTGCGGGCCCGCTCCGAGGCGGAGGTCAACGCCGATCAGGGCATTCCCGGGGGCTTCGAGACGCGCGGTTTCGAGTACCGCATCGACCTGCCGTCCCGGGTCGACCCGGAGGGCATCGACGCGGTGATGGACCACGGGCTGCTGCGCGTCCGGCTGCCCCGGGCGGCGCGACCCACGGCGCGCACCATCACCGTCGGCCGCGCCGGGCCGCGCTCGGGCGGCCTCTCCGGTGGTACGCCGATAGCGGCCGATCCCGCCGCGGACCGGGAGCTGCACCACCCGGACAGCGTCGGCGAGATCGACCGGGAGTAGCGCGCCACGTGGTCACCCCGTCCCTGCTCGGCCCGACGGCGGGGCGAGTCGAAGACGTGCGCCGGATCGCGGTGCTGCGCGCCAACGCCCTCGGCGACTTCATCTTCGTTCTGCCGGCGTTGGACGCGTTGCGCGCCGCGTACCCCTCGGCGGAGATCGTGCTGCTCGGGGCGCCGTGGCACGCGAAGCTCTGGCGCGACCGGCCCGGCCCAGTGGACCGGGTGCTGGTGGTGCCGCCGGGCCCCGGCATCCGGGAGCCGGAGGCCGGTGAGCCGGCGTCCACGATCGACGACTTCGTGGCGGCGGCCAGCGGCGAGGGTTTCGACCTGGCGGTGCAGGCCCACGGCGGTGGCGCGAACTCCAACCCGTTGATCAGCCGCCTCGGTGCCCGGGTGACGGTCGGGTTGCGCGCCGAGGACGCGCCGCCGCTGGACCGGTGGGTCCGCTACGTGTACTACCAGCACGAGGTGATCCGCTATCTGGAGGCGGTGGCCCTGGTGGGCGCTCCGGCGACCACCATCGTGCCGACGCTCGCGGTCACCGACGCGGACCGGGCCGAGGCCGAGCAGGTGCTCGGTCCGCCGGCCCGCCCTCGGGTGGCGCTGCATCCGGGCGCTTCCGACACCCGCCGCCGCTGGCCGGCCGAGCGGTTCGCCGAGGTGGCCCGTGCGCTGCACGGCGACGGGTACGAGGTGCTGGTGACGGGTACGCCCTCCGAGCGGGAGGTGGTGGACCAGGTGGCCGCGGCGGCGGGGGTGCCGGTCCGGCCGCAGGTGGGCACGCTCAGTCTCGGCGGGCTGGCCGGCTGCTACGCCGGTTGCGCGCTGGTCGTCTCCAACGACACCGGCCCGCTGCACCTGGCCGCCGCGGTGGGCACGTCGACGGTGGGCATCTTCTGGGTCGGCAACCTGATCAACACGGCGACGCCGTTGCGTGGCCGGCACCGGCCGATCAGCTCCTGGACGGTGCACTGCCCGGTCTGCGGCGTGGACTGCACGCCGGGCATCTACCCGCACCGGCCGGGTGACGGCGAGTGCCCGCACCGCGACTCGTTCGTCATCGACGTGCCGGTGGCCGAGGTGCTGGAATCGGCCCGCGAACTGCTCAGCCCGTAGGCGGCGCTCAGGCCGGCTGTGGGGTGTCCTCGTCGGCGAGGACAACCTCCCACGCCTCCACGTCCCGTTCGGTGACCGTGGTGGGGGTCTCCAGGTGGTAGGCGCCGCTGGGCAGGATGCCCGCCCCGCCGTGGCGGGCCAGCACCGCGAGCTGGGCGGCCACGTCCTCGCCCTGGTGTCTCTCGTGCACCCGCCGCCAGAAGTCGAAGCCCCCGGAGTCGACGAGCTTGGCCCGGTCGTAGAGCACGCATCCGCCGATCCAGGACACCTTGTACGCCCGCCACGCGCCCGGCGGCAGCGCCAGCTCGGCGGTGACGTGCAGCAGGTTGGCCGCCGAGTGGATGCGGGCCCGGTCCCACTCGGCGGTGCCCGGCCGGATCCGCTCCGGGACGGGCCGCCCGGCCCACTCCTCGTAGTGCCGGTGCGTGTCCGGTCGTACGTCCTCGGTGTACGACAGGCCGTGCACGCCGTTGCCGACGAACCCGCAGTCCAGCTCCTCGATCGCGGTGACCAGCCGGTGCAGCGCCCCGGGCTCCAGCCAGACGTCGTCGTCGAGGTTGAGCACGTACCGGGCGGAGGACGCGGCGAGCAGATAGGCGCGGTGCTCGGCCAGCCCGCGGCGCGGCAGCCGGCGGGTCAACAGCACCGGGTGGCCCGCGTGGCGTAGCGCCCGGACCATGGTGGCCGCGGCGGGGTGGGCGTACGCCGGATCGCCGTCGGACTGGTCGCTGACCACCACGCCGAAGCCGGGAACCCCGCCCTGGGCGGCGAGCCCGGCCAGGGTGACGGCCAGTTCGGCGGGCCGGTTACGGGTCGGGACCAACACGTCGACCAGCCGGTCGGCACGGAACTCCGCCGGGGTGCCGAGGGCGAGGGGCCGGTTCACGACGCCTGGGTGCGGGGGCTCAGCGACGGGTCGGTGGCGTGCGACGACGGGTCCTGGCTGTGTGACCGGATCCGGTCGATGATCGCCGAGGTGGACCGGTCCGGCACGTACCCCAGCGTGCGCACCTGACCGCCGAGTCGGCGTACCAGCGGCGCCTCCGGCACCAGCTCCGGCGGATAGTCGCCGCCCTTGACGTACACGTCGGGCCGGACCGCCTCGATCAGCGCGGCGGGCGAGTCCTCCTCGAACACCACCACGTGGTCCACGCAGGACAGCGCGGCCAGCAGGGCGCCTCGGTCCTCGACCGGGTTGACCGGTCGGTCCGGCCCCTTGAGCCGGCGTACGCTGCCGTCCGAGTTGACCGCCACGATGAGCAGGTCGCCCAGGGCGCGGGCCTGTTCCAGGTAGCGCACGTGCCCGGGGTGCAGCACGTCGAAGCAGCCGTTGGTGAACACCACGGACCGGCCCGCCTCGCGATGCTCGGCGACGATCGCGTCCAGTTCGTCGGTGCCGACCACCGCCGGGTGCCCGACGGTCTCCGGTGGCATGTCGAGGGCGGCGAGCAGGTCGTTGCGCAGGCACACGCAGGTGCCGGTGTCGGAGACGGTGATGGTGGCCGCGAGCTGGGCGAGTTGCGCGGCGGTGGGCAGCGGCGCGTCGGCGGCCAGGGCCAGCGTCATCGCCGCCAGGTACGCGTCTCCCGCGCCCACCGCGTGGCTCGCGGGGACCGGGGTGCTGTGGCTGCGTCGCCGTTCCCCGTCCGCGCCGCCGACCACCGCGCCGTCGGTGTCCAGGGTCACCGCGACCACGTCCGCGCCGGTGTGCGCGCGCAGCTCGGCGAGGCGCGACTCGGCCAGTACGGCCCGGTCCACGCCCGCTCCGGCCTCGGTGTTCACTGTGACGCCGGTGCCGGTGACGCTGAGGCCGTCGCCGGTGAGGGCCACCCGACCCTCGCTCGGGGTGGGCTCGCCGACCGGGCCGGGCCGGTCGTCCGCGCGGGCCCCACCCGGAGCGGCGCCGACGCTCAGCTCGGACGGCCCGTCGGCCGGATCGTTGTCGGGGTGTTCCAGGTGCAGGTCGGTGCCGGCGGTCGAACGGTTCGGGCCACCGGCACGGGCCAGCAGCCGGGTCGCCTCGGCGAAGCTGGGGGTGACCACGGTCGGCGCGAGCCCTCGCCAGTCGGCGAGGTCGTGGGCGTCCAGCGCGACCGTGGCGTACCGCTCGCGCTGTTCGACCAGCCACGCGCGGACCGGCGCGGACAGCGCACCCAGACCGTAGTCGCAGACCACCAGGGTCGGCGCCTCTCCGCCGGCAGCGGCGCGCAGCTCCTCGGTGGCGCAGTCCAGCGCCGTGAGCAGCTGGTCCACCCCGTCCGGGTCGAGAGCGTCGTCCGCGTCGCCGGAGTCCTCCCGGAGCAGGATCTGGTTGCCGGCGAGCATCCGCCGCTTCACGGGGGTGGGCCGACCGGGCTGGTTGACCGTACGGTCCCAGACGCCGGCCCGGTCCAGACAGTCGTGCAGTTCGTCACCGGCGACGTCGGCGCCGACCGGCGCCACCAGCACGGCCCGACCGCCGAGGGTGGCGACGTTGACCGCGGTGTTCGCGGCCCCACCGGCGGCGGAGATCCGTCGGCGCAGGGTGAGGACCGGGGCGGGCGCCTCCCGGCAGAGCCGGTCGGAGTCGGCGAACCGCCACTCGTCCAGCATGGCGTCGCCGACGATCAGGACCGGGCGCCCGAGCCAGCTCTCCACGACGGTGGCGAGCCGGCGCTGTTCCGCTGCTGCTCCTGCCATGCCTCCCCGGGTCCCCAGCGGCCCTCCGGACAAACCCCGCGCCGGGACCGGCTGCGCCGCGGGTCCGCGACCTTTCGTCCCACCCTCGTCGACGGGGTGCCCGTCGTACCGACGTGGGGTGTTTCGGGCGTTGGAGGCCGGGAAGGGAATTGCGGTACCCCGGAGAGGAGATGTACCGAGATGGCAGCGACACTGCAGGGCAAGAGGATCGCCTTCCTGGCCGCCGACGGCGTCGAGGAGGTCGAGTACGTCCAGCCGCGCGAGGCGGTCGAGAACGCCGGCGCGACTGCCGAGCTGGTCTCGCTCAAGGCCGGTTCCATTCAGTCCTTCAACCACCTGGACCAGTCCAAGACGTACGACGTGGACGTCACCGTGGACAAGGCGGACGCCGCCGGGTACGACGCGCTGGTGCTGCCGGGCGGGGTGGCGAACCCGGACTTCCTGCGGTCCGACCCGGACGCGGTGCGGTTCGTGAAGGTGTTCTTCGACGCCGGCAAGCCGGTCGGGGTGATCTGTCACGGCCCGTGGACGCTGATCGAGGCGGACGTGGTCCGTGGCCGGCGGATCACCTCCTGGCCCAGCCTGCGCACGGATCTGACCAACGCCGGCGCCACCTGGGTGGACGAGGAGTGCGTGACGGACGGCAACCTGACGAGCAGCCGCAACCCCGACGACCTCCCCGCCTTCTGCGCAAAGATCACCCAAACCTTCGCCACCCCCTGACCCCCCACCCCCACCCTGTTGATCATGAAGTTATTGCCGGCTCACCCGGCGTGTCGTGGCAACAACTTCATGATCGACCGGGGTGGCGGCGGGGTGGCGGCGGGGTGGCGGCGGGGTGGGGGTATGGGACCGGTGGGGTTTTTCTCGGGTATCGGGCATGTTCTCCGGTGGTCGGGAAAGAGGGCTTGATGACCACCGAAGCCTCTGCCGCGCCGGTACTGAATCGCCAGCAGATCCGGCTGCTGATGCTGGGCCTGATGACGGGCATGCTGCTGGCCGCCCTCGACCAGACCATCGTCGGCACGGCCCTGCCGACCATCGTCGGTGAGCTGGGTGGAATCAACCACTACTCGTGGGTGGTCACGGCGTACCTGCTCGCCTCGACCGCGTCGACCCCGCTGTACGGCAAGATGGCCGACCTGTACGGGCGTCGCCCGGTCTTCCTCTTCTCGATCGGCACGTTCCTGCTCGGGTCGCTGCTGGCCGGCCTGTCGCAGAACATGACCCAGCTGATCGTCACGCGGGGCATCCAGGGGCTCGGTGCCGGTGGTCTGCTGACGCTGGCGTTCACGATCATCTCGGACGTGGTCTCACCTCGGGAGAGGGGCCGCTACCAGGGTCTGTTCGGGGCGGTGTTCGGCATCGCGTCGGTGGCCGGCCCGCTGGTCGGTGGGTACTTCGCCGAGACCGACTGGCGGTGGATCTTCTACATCAACGTGCCGCTGGCGATCCTGGCCATCGTGGTCTGCTACCACGTGATGCGGCTGATCCCGTTCGAGCGCCGGGACCACGCGATCGACTGGCTCGGCGCCGGCCTGCTGGTGGCCGCGGTGAGCTGCCTCCTGCTCGCGCTGAGCTGGGGCGGAAACGAGTACCCGTGGGGTTCCGGGCTGATCATCGGCCTCTTCGTCGCCGGTGCGGTGCTGGCCGTGCTCTTCGTGCTCCAGGAGGCGCGGGTCGCCGAGCCGATCCTGCCGCTGCGGCTGTTCCGCAGCGCCACGTTCGCGCTGGCCAACTCTGCCGGCTTCGTGCTCGGTCTGGTGATGTTCGGGTCGATCATCTTCATCCCGCTGTACCTCCAGATCGTCAAGGGCGCCTCGCCGACCCGCAGCGGTCTGCTGATGCTGCCGATGATGGCCGGCATCATCGTGACCTCGATCCTCACCGGCCGGGCGATGAGCCGGATCGGCCGGTACAAGTGGTTCCCGGTGGCCGGGGCGGTCACCCTGCTGGTCGGCATGCTGCTGTTCACCCGGTTGCAGGTGGGTACGTCGCTCTGGGTGGCGTTCGGCTTCATGGTGGTGATCGGCGTCGGCCTCGGTCTGTGCATGCAGTCGCTCGTCCTCGCGGTGCAGAACGCGGTCTCCGTCCGCGACCTGGGCGCCGGTACCTCGTCGGCGACGTTCTTCCGGTCGCTGGGTGGTTCGTTCGGGGTGGCGATCCTCGGCACGGTGCTCTCGTCGCGGCTCAACTCGCAGCTCGCCGACCGGTTGCCCGGTGCGATCGCCCAGCTTCCACCGGAGCAGCGGGCCGCGGTCGCGGCGAGTGGCGGCACGAACATCTCGATCAACGACCCGGCGACCATCATGGCCCTGCCCGGCGCCGTCCGGGCCGCCATCCAGGCGTCGTTCGTGGAGTCGCTGCACCTGGTCTTCCTGACCACCGGGCTCGTCGCCATCGTGGCGGTGCTGGTCACCCTGGCGATGCCGAACAACGAGCTGCGGGGTGCCGGTCCGCAGGGCGCCAAGGGCGGGGCCGACCCGCTCGGCGGTGAGGCTCCGGCGCCGGGCGGCAAGCCGCTGACCCGCGAATCCAAGGACGAGGCGGCCGCCGACATGGAGGCCAAGTCCCAGACGATGATCTGACCGTCCTCGGCCGATCGCCGGGACGGCTCCGCGACGACGGGCACACTCCCGAATGAGCGGTGCCCCGTCGCGCTCCGACTCCAGCCAGATCAGACAGCTATTTCTGGAACATCACCGAAGCGACGGCCCACCGTGCCGTCAAGGAGTTGCACGAGCGCACACCACCGCCCTACTTGAGGATCAGCCGGTTGGTCTGCTCGAAGACGTCCAGGTCGGCCAGGGTTTCCAACACCGATCCGGAGAGCGGTGTGGGGAACCTGTCGCGGGGGAAGAAGCCGGCGTCGGTGGTCTCGTCGGTGACCCGGGTCAGCTGCCCGTCCCACTCCTCGACCTTGAACGCGGTGGTGAAGACCTGGTACGTGTGCCCGTACATGTTGGTGCTGGTCCGGTCCGGGCCGGTGTAGAGGGCGAACGCGCAGACCCGCAGCGCCCGCAGTCCGGTCTCCTCGCGGACCTCGCGGACCGCGCAGTCGGCGATCGACTCGCCCAGCTCCATGGCCCCGGCGGGCATGGCCCACTGGCCGTTGTCCGATCGTTGGATGAGCAGGATGCGCCCCGCGTTGTCGCTGACCACGGCACGGGCGCCGACGAACATCAGCGTCCGGTCCCCGGCGAGCGCGCGCAACTGCCCCACGTATGAGTCGGCCCAGGAGATGCTCACCTGCGACAATTTACGGGGGTTCCCAACGTGTGACCGCCGACACTAGCTTGTTACCCATGCGTAGCACGATGATGGACGCCCCCCTGCAGGTCTCCCGGATCCTCGACCACGGCGCAGGGGTGCACGGCACGGCCGAGGTGGTCACCTGGACGGGCGCCGAACCCCGCCGGATGACGTACGCCGAGGTGGGCCGCACCGCCGCCCGGTTGGCCCACGCGCTGCGCGACGAGTGCGGCGTCACCGGCGACGAGCGGGTCGCCACCTTCATGTGGAACAACAACGAGCACCTGGTGGCCTACTTCGCGGTGCCGAGCATGGGCGCGGTGCTGCACACCCTCAACCTCCGGCTCTTTCCCGACCAGCTCACCTACATCGCCAACCACGCGCAGGACCGGGTGGTGCTGGTCGACAGCACGCTCATCCCGCTGCTGGCCAGGGTGATCGGCGAGCTGAACACGGTGCGGCACGTGGTGGTGGTCGGCGGTGGCGACCCGGCCCCGCTGGTGGCGGCCGCCGGAGACCGGATCACCGTGCACCACTGGGACGCGCTGCTGGCCGACCGGCCCGAGGTGTACGACTGGCCCGAGGTCGACGAGCGCGACGCCGCGGCGCTCTGCTACACCTCGGGCACCACCGGCAACCCGAAGGGCGTGGCCTACTCGCACCGGTCCATCTACCTGCACTCGTTGCAGGTCTGCATGCCGGAGGGCTTCGGTCTCGGGCCGACCGACCGGGAGCTGGCCATCGTGCCGATGTTCCACGCCATGTCCTGGGGCCTGCCGTACGCGGCGTTCCTCTCCGGCGCGTCGTTGATCATGCCGGACCGGTTCCTCCAGGCCGCGCCGATCGCCGAGATGATCGCCGCCGAGCGGCCCACCCTGGCCGGCGCGGTGCCGACCATCTGGACCGACCTGCTGGCCTACCTGGACAGCCACGAGGTGGACACGTCCTCGCTCACCGAGGTGATCGTCGGTGGTTCGGCCTGCCCGCCGGCGTTGATGCACGCGTTCGACGAGCGGCACGGGATCGACGTCATCCACGCCTGGGGGATGACCGAGATGTCGCCGCTGGGGTCGGTCTCCCGCCCGCCCGCCGGGGCGACCGGCGAGCAGGCCTGGCGCTACCGCTACACGCAGGGTCGCGTGCCGGCCGGGGTGCAGGCGCGCATCGTCGGGCCGCTGGGCGAGCCGCTGCCCGCCGACGGCACGGCCGTGGGCGAGTTGGAGGTCCGCGGGCCGTGGGTGACCGCGCGGTACGTCGGTGACGACGCCCCGGATGAGGAGAAGTTCCGCGACGGCTGGCTGCGTACCGGCGACGTGGGCATGCTCTCCTCGGACGGGTACATCACGCTTACCGACCGGGCGAAGGACGTGATCAAGTCCGGCGGCGAGTGGATCTCGTCGGTGGAGCTGGAGAACGCGCTGATGGCGCACCCGGCCGTGCTGGAGGCGTGCGTGGTGGGCGTGCCGGACGAGCGGTGGGACGAGCGGCCACTGGCGACCGTGGTGGTCCGCGAGGGTGCGTCGGTGACCGCCGAGGAGTTGCGGGACTTCCTGGCCGGTTCGGTCGCCCGGTGGCAGTTGCCCGAGCGGTGGGCGTTCATCGACACGGTGCCGAAGACCAGCGTCGGCAAGTTCGACAAGAAGGTCGTCCGTTCGCGGTACGCCGACGGTGAGCTGACTGTCCGGGAGCTGACAGCACCGTAACGTTTTACCGGGCACTGTCGCCTGTTGGGCAGAGGAGTACTCCTGACATTCCTCCCCAGGGGCGGCCCCGGCGTTCGCACCGCGCCGGGGCCGCCCGCTCCACACGGGGTGATCCCGCACCGTCATTGTTGCGAAACTTGTTCGCGTCTGTCCTGATGACGGGGAAATCGGGTGTCCAGCGACCCGTTCAGGCGTCGCTGGTGGTGATCAGCACCTTGCCCACCGCCGAGTCCTCGACCGCCTGGTGCGCGGCGGCCGTGTCGGCAAGCGGATAGTGGTGCAGCGGCAGACCGGCGTCCGCGCCGACCCGGAGGCCGCCCTGGTTGGCCGCCGCCGCCACGTCGATCACACCCTGCGCCTTGGCCGCCTTCGGCTCCGTGTAGACCAGCACGAACTGCCAGCGGGCGTTCGGCGCCATCATCGGCCGGATCGGGATGGTCACCTCGCCCCCGCCGTCGTCGGCGTACATGCAGACCGCGCCGCCGTGCCGCAGCACCTGGGCGTCGACCGCGGCGTTCCGGCCGGGGGAGACCTCCACGATCGTGTGGACACCGTCGGGGGTGATCCTGCGGACCTCCTCGACCACGTCCTGCTCTCGATAGTTGATCACGTAGGAGGCGCCGGCCGCCGCCGCGAGCTGTGCCTTCTCCGCGCTGCTCACCGTGGCGATCACCGTCGCGTCGGCCCAGCGGGCGAGCTGGATCGCCGCGTTGCCGACCGCGCCCGCCCCGCCCTGCACCAGCACGGTGTGATCGGCCAGCGCACCGGCGCGCAGCGCGTCGGGCATGAACTCGCCGGCCGTCAGACAGCGGTGCGCGGTGAGGAACGGGATGCCCAGGCTGGCTCCCAACTCGAACGAGGCGTCGCCCAGGGGAACCGCCTGCCGCACCGGCACCAGCGTGTACTCCGCCGCGGTGCCCCACGGCCGCTGCCAGGCCGCCTCCCAGATCCAGACCCGCTCGCCGATCAGCTCACGGTCGACCCCCTCGCCGACCGCCTCCACCACGCCCGCGCCGTCCTGCCCGGGGATCTGCCACCCGTCCGGCGGAGAGGCACGCCGCGACTTCCAGTCCGTCGGGTTCACCCCGGACACCGCCAGGCGGACCAGCACCTCGCCGGCCCCCGGCTCCGGCACCGGCCGGTCGACCAGCTCCAGCACGGAAGGGTCGCCGGTGCGCTCGTACACGATGGCTTTCATTCGTGGCTCCTACCCCGCTCGGCCCGCGTCAACCCAGCCCCTCCACCAGCTCCGGCGTCAACTCACCGATCGACCCCAAAGTCACGACCGCGAGCCCGGCGGCGTCCGGGTCGAGGGGGTACGACCCGTGGGGCACCGCCACCACCTTCATCCCCGCCGCCGCGGCCGACCGCACGCCGTTGGACGAGTCCTCCACGGCCGCGCAACGGGTCGGGTCGACGCCGAGGCGCCGCGCGACGGTCAGGTACACGTCCGGCGCCGGCTTGCCCCGCTCGGTCTCCTCGGTGGAGAGGGTCGCGCCGAACGCGCCGGTCAGGCCGGTGGCGTCCAGCGCCGCCGCGATCAGCCGGGTCGGCGACGAGCTGGCCAACCCCAGCGGCCACCGCGCGGCCAGCCGGCGTACGACCTCGTCGGCGCGGTCGATCAGCGGTACGTGCTCGGTGTAGCGCCGGGCCATCTCCCGCACCACCTCGTCGGCGACCTGCTCGGGGCTGCGGCGCACGCCCAGCTCACCGCTGAGGTAGCGGGCCCACTCCCCGGTGCTCATGCCCATCAGCCGGCGCTGGGTGTCCGGCTGCCAGGACCCACCGTGTGCCGCCACGTACGCCCGCCGGACCTCCTCCCAGACCGGTTCGGAATCCACGATCACGCCGTCCAGGTCGAAAACCACCGCATCCACCACGGGCCCATCCTGCCCGAGAGGCGGACCGCCGGTCAGCCGGGCAGCGCGGGTAGGCCGATCGGGCTGTTCGGCGGGATCACCGTGTGGCAGGACCGGGCCATCGGCTCCAGCAGCTCACGCAGCCGGTCGGTGTCGTCCGGGCCGAGAGCCCGCCACGGATGTGCGGCGGCCCGGTCGGTGGCGTCCTCGATCGCCTGGAACCCGGCGTGACCGACGTCGGTGGCCGTGCCGTCCCCGGTCAGCCAGCCGCGCTGGGCCAACCGTTCGCGGGCGGCCCGCCACTGCTCCTCGGACCAGCCCCGGCCGAGCAGGTTCTCCGCCGACATGTCCACCGCGACCCGCCAGGCCAGCGTCTCCACCGGGTCCAGGCCGGCGGCCACCAGGGCGGCGATGTGCCCGTCGCCCCGCAGCTCCCGCAGCGTGGTCGCGGCCTGCCAGAGGCGGGCGAGAGGGTATTCCCCGACCGGCAGCGCCGCGTTGGCCGCGCCGAGCACCCGACCGGCGGTCTGCGCCGCCGAGGCGGCCCGTTCCAGCAGGTCGGCGGCCTCGGCCAGGTGCGCCTCGGGCAGCTCGTAGGTCAGCTCCGCGAGGGCCTGCACGGCGCCGGTCAGCCGGGCGCGCAGCGCCTCCTGCGGGGTGGCCAGCCGCCAGACCGCCGGCAGGGCCCGGCTCACCATGGGTGGTGCGAAGTTGAAGAACGCGGCGATGACCGGGGCGGCCTCGGCGGCGCCCAGCGGCGCGGCCCGGCCGGCGAAGTAGCCCCGCCAGTAGCCGCGCAGCCCGACCGCCTCGTGCGCGGCCCGGGCCCGAGGGTGGAAGTAGGTGACCGCGTGCACCGGCTCGAAGTGCGTCCACATCAGCCGGGCGGTCCGCCCGGGCTCGTCCAGCGCCGTCACGTGCACCTCCGCGTCCCGGGTCCGCATGGTCACCCCGGACGGCGGGCCGCCCGGGGTGACGCCGAACCTACTGCCGGAGGGTGACGGGCAGGAAGCCCCATGTGAACAAGTCCATCGCGCCGCGGCGACAACCGGGGCGATCCGGACGGGTCACTGGGCGGCGAGCACGTCCACCACGAAGCGCAGCGGACCGGTCGGACGCCCGTTGGCGTTGGCCTCGTCGTTGCCGTACGCCAGCTCGCCCGGGATGTCGAGCTGCACCCGGCTGCCCACGGTCACGCCCACCAGTCCCTGGTCCCAGCCCGGGATGACCTGGCCCACGCCGATGGGGAAGCTGGCCGGCTGGCCGGCGTTCCAGGACGAGTCGAACTCCTTGCCGTCCTTGAAGAAGACGCCCACGTAGTTGGTGGTGATGGTCTGGCCCTTCTTCACCGCCGGGCCGGTGCCCTTGATCACCGGGGTGACGGTGAGCTTCTTCAGCTCACCCTTGCCCGCGGCCACCGTCGGCTTGGTGCCCAGCGCCGGGTCGGCGCCCGCGGGCAGCTGCGGAGCCGGGGGCGCGGTGGGGGCGTCCGCGGCCGGGGCGGAGGCGGACGGGGTCGCGCCTGCCTGGTTGGCGGGCTTGTCGTCGCTCCGGTTCCGGTCGATCCACACGAAACCGCCGATCAGCAGCGCCATCACGGCGACGCCGGCGAGGCCACCCGCCCACGCCTGGCGGCGGCGCTTCGCCTCGGCGGCCTTCTGCGCCGCCAGCTGGGCGGCCAGCCGCCGACCCGCCTTCGTCGCCGGGCTCTGGCCCTCCGACCGGTTCTCCTGCGTGCGCTCGCTCACGTCGTCGACTCCCTGCTGCGAAGGTGTGGCCGGCACGCGGTGCCGGGGGGAAAGCCGACGCACACGGTACCCGCCCGGCGGCCTGCCGTGCCCGCCCCGGATGCCTCGGATCGCCCAGCGACGCCCTCGCGGGACGTTATTTCGGGATCACCATGAAGTCGGTCACGAACGACGTCACGGCCCCGTCGGCCGCGCGCCCGATCCAGGTGCCGTAGCAGCCGTCCCCCCAACCCGTGGCCACGGTGACGACATTGGCGCCGGTGGCCTCGTCGAGGACTGCGGTGATCAGACCCCGGACCGGCGACATGGGCAGCTCGTCGGGGATGAACACCTCCTCCACCTGGTCGTGGTCCCAGCCGTCGAGGACGGCGAGCGCCGTCGGGTCGGCGAGCGTGCCGGCGCCCGCGTCCACCCCGTACCCGAAGTAGTCGTCCGGGCCGAGCGCGGCGACGTCCTGGTCGCCCGCGACGGCCGGCTCCCAGCGAATCGCCGGCTCGTCGGAGACCACCAGTTGCAGCGCGGCCACCCGCCGGTCCACCTCGGCGCCCTCCCGGAGCACCACGGCCACCCAGGCGCGGGCGGGGTACCGCCCCGGCGCGACAGTCACCGTGTACGGCTCGGCCTCCGGGCAGACCAGCGGGTCGCACCCGACCACCCGGCCGGTGGGCAGCACGACGTCATCCACGGGATGGGCCTCGATCAGGTACGCGCCGTACTCGTCGGTGAAGCGGGCACCGGGCGTCAACAACCGGTCCAGGTCAGGGGTGTACGGCATGGGGGGCTCCTCCGGTGGCCAACGGCCGGCGGAGCGTACCCGGTCCGGCGGACACCCTTCGTCGCCGCCGTACGGTCAGGCGCTCTTGCGGGGTGCGGTCTTGCGCGCGGCCGTCTTCTTTGCCGGCTCGGCCTTCTTCGCGGCCGTCTTCTTCGCTGGCTCGGCTTTCTTCGCGGCGGTCTTCTTCTCCGCCGTCTTCTTCGCCGTGGTCTTCTTCGCGGGCGCCTTGGCGGCCTTTTTCTCGGCCGCCTTCTGGGCCGAGCGGGCCGACGAGATGGGCGTCGGCTCGCCGCCGCCGCCACCGCGCGCGGGCTGTTCGCCGCGTGCCGCCCGGGCCCGGTCCACCGATGCCTTCAGCGCGGCCATCAGGTCCACCGCCGCGGCCGGGGCCTCCTCGACCTCCTCCGGCTGGACGACCTCCCGACCCTCCACCTTGGCGTCGATGACCTCCTGCAACGCGGCCCGGTAGTCGTCGGTGAAGACGTCCGGCTCGAACTCGCCGGTCATCGAGTCGATCAGGGAGCTGGCCATGGCCAGCTCCGGTGGGCGTACCTTCAGGTCCTCGTCGAGGAAACCGAAGTCCGGCGTACGGATCTCGTCCGGCCAGAGCATCGTGTTGAGCAGCAGCACGCCCTCGCGGACCCGCAGCGTGGCGAGCTGTTCCCGCTGGCGCAGCGCCACCTTGACGATCGCCACCCGCTCCGAATCGATCAGGGCGTCGCGCAGCAGCACGTACGGCTTGGTAGCGGTGCCCTCCGGCTCCAGGAAGTACGCCTTGTTGTAGAGGATCGGGTCGACCTGATCGGCGGGGACGAACTCCAGCACGTCGATCGCCCGCGAGCTGGTCAGCGGCAGGTCGGCGAAGTCCTCGTCGGTGAGGATCACCATCTCGCCGCCGCCGATGTCGTAGCCTTTGGCGATGTCGTCGTAGGTGACCTCCTCGCCGCAGACCGAGCAGGTGCGCTTGTAGCGGATCCGGCCGCCGTCCTCGCGGTGCACCTGGTGGAACCGGATGTCCTTCTCCTCGGTCGCCGAGTAGAGCTTCACCCCGATCGAGACGAGCCCGAACGACACGGCTCCCTTCCAGATGGCACGCATCCTGCGCTCCCTTCCCCGGTATCGACCATGCTCGCATCCGTTGGAACTCCACGCGAGGTGTTCGGCCTGCTACTACAGTCGGGTCGTGCCCGGCGCGCCGCTCAAGCCGATGCTCGCGATGACCGGGCCGCTCCCGGCGGGTGACGGCTGGGCGTACGAGTTCAAGTGGGACGGGGTCCGCGCGCTCGCCGACATCTCCGGCGGCGTCCAGCACCTGTACGCCCGCTCCGGCGTGGAGATCACCGCCGCGTACCCCGAGCTGGCCACCCTCCCCGAGCAGGTCGACGACGTGCTGCTCGACGGCGAGGTGGTGCTGCTCGGCCAGGGCGGGCAGCCCTCGTTCACGGCGCTGGCCGAGCGGATGCACGTCCGGGATCGCAACAAGGCGGCCCGGCTGGCGGCGGTCATGCCGGTCACGTACATGATCTTCGACCTGTTGCGCCGCAACGGCGACGACCTGACCGGCTGGCCGTACGAGCGCCGGCGGGAGGCGCTGGACGCGCTCGCGCTCGGCGGCGCCCGGTGGGCGGTGCCGCCGGTGTTCGCCGACGGCCCGGCGACCTACGAGGCGGCCGGGGAGCACGGCCTGGAGGGCGTGATGGCCAAGCGGGTCGGCGCCGTCTACCGGCCCGGGGTGCGCTCCCCGGACTGGGTGAAGGTCAAGCTGGAGGTGACCGGGGACTTCGTCGTGGGCGGCTGGCGGCCGGGTGCTCGCCGCATCGGCGGGCTGCTGGTCGGGGTGCCCGGCCCGGACGGCCGGTTGATTTACCGGGGCCGGGTCGGTGGCGGGATCGGGGCGGCCATCGAACGGCAGCTCCTCGCCGAGCTGGAGCCGCTGCGCTCCGGCGTGTCACCGTTCGCGCCGGGAGTGCCGCGCGAGGATGCCCGGGGCGCCATCTGGGTAGAACCCCGGGTGGTGGTGGAGGTGAAGTACGGCCAACGCACCCCGGACGGCCGGCTGCGCTTCCCCCGGGTGCTGCGGTTGCGCCCGGACAAGCCGCCGGAGGAGGTCGACGATGCCGGCTGAAAAGGTGCGGGTGGACGTCGAGGGTCGCCCGCTGGAGCTGTCCAACCTGGACAAGGTCCTCTATCCGGCGGTCGGCTTCACCAAGGGCGAGGTGATCGACTACTACACCCGGATCTCGCCGGTGCTGCTGCCGCACCTGTGCGACCGGCCGGTGACCCGGATCCGCTTTCCCAACGGGGTGGACGACAAGTCCTTCTTCGAGAAGAACAAGCCGGCCGCGACCCCGGACTGGGTACGGGTGGAGACGCTGCCCGCGCCCGGGTCGACGAAGGGTCGGGAGACCATCGACTACGTGGTCGCCGACGACCTGCCCACCCTGGTCTGGCTGGCCAACCTCGCCGCGTTGGAGCTGCACACACCGCAGTGGAAGGTGGGCCAGGACCCGGACATGATGGTCGTCGACCTGGACCCGGGGCCGCCGGCCGGGCTCGCCGAGTGCTGCCCGGTGGCGGTGCTGATGCGCGACCGGCTCGCCGACGACGGCATCGACTCGTACCCGAAGACGTCCGGCAAGAAGGGCATGCAGCTCTGCTGCCCGATCGCCGGCACCCAGTCCGCCGACGACGTCTCCGCCTACGCGCGCCGGATCGCGCAGGAGCTGGAGAAGGCGCACCCGAAGCTGATCGTGTCGAAGATGGCGAAGAACCTGCGCCCCGGCAAGGTCTTCATCGACTGGAGTCAGAACAACGCGGCGAAGACCACAGTGGCGCCGTACTCGCTGCGCGCCCAGCGGACCCCCTCGGCCTCGACGCCGTTGACCTGGGACGAGGTCGAGGCCGGCGCGCGCGGCCGGACACCCGCCGTCCGCCAGTTCACCGCCGCCGAGGTCCTGGAGCGGGTCGAGGAGTACGGCGACCTGCTGGCCGCACTGCTCGACGGCGGCCCGGAACTGCCGGCCAAGGGCTGACCCTGGCTGGTGCTGTGGGCGCAGTCGAAGGTCGACGGTGACCGTCGGTCACCTTCGTGGGGGCGGATGCGGTGGTAAGCGGTATTCCTCAGAGTCATATTCATACCTCTGAGGTATGCCGCTCAACAGCGCATCGACACGGCGGGCCCGCCGAGCCGCCACCGGACGCCGCGACGGCGTTTCGTCGCTAGAGTTCGCCGATGCAGATGAGTGAACTCGTCGGCGCGCTGAGTGAGCTCCGCGCGCTGCGGGTTGAGCACGACGGCTCCGCCCTGCTCGTCACCGTGCCGGCGATCGACGTGAGCCTGCGGCTCTACCCCGAGGCGGTGGTGTGGCTCAACCACCGGACGCTGCCGCATGGTGAGCCGATCCTCCAGGTGGTGGTCCGCCAGCACGGCCGGGATCTGCGGATGATCCTGCTGAACGACGACGTCGCCTGGGAGCCGGCCGACCTCGACTCTCTGCTCGACTCCCCGATCCCGGTGCGTCTGACGGACCTGCCGGAACTGGTGGCGTACACCGAACTGGACCGGAACTCCGTCGGCGCCCTGCGGGCCTGCGACGAGCCGGGGGCGAACCTGGCGGCGCTCGCCGCAACGCTGCACCTGCACCGGTGCGTCCTCGTCGCAGCCATGCGGCTCGGCCTTCGACCGCTTGGCGCGGTACGGCTGTGGCACGAACTGTGGTGCCGCGTCGGCGAGTTCGCGCCGGCCCCGTACTGGCCCGACCCGGACTTCGACCGGCTCCTGGTCGAGGCGGGAGTGTCGTTGACGCCGTACGAGGAGGTCCGAGCCGGGGAGCGACCGGTCGAGATCGAGGCGCTGACCGTGGTCGACCTGCGGGCGGCGGAACCGGCGCTGACGGTCGGCCGGGCGGACGAGGCCGCGCTCGCCGCCTGGCGACAGTGGATGAAGCTGACGCCGCGGCAGTTCTACGAGGTGTTGACGGCGGAGCTGCCCGACGCGCGTGTCGAGATCTCGCTCTACGCCGACGGCGGCGCCGCGGTCTCGCTGCGCATCGCGCCGTCCGACGTTCTGCGGGTCCTGCTCGAACTGCGGCTCTCCTTCCCCCGGCGGTTGGCGATGCTGGACGAGATCCGCATCACCGAGGAGGCCACCGGCACCGGGCTCTTCCAGCGCATCATGTCCAACCTGGAAAGGCTCACCCGGTCGCTGGGCCTGAAAGCGATCAAGGTGTACGCCACCGGGGACGGCAGCGTCGCGTTCGCCCGCGCCGGCTTCGACTGGGACCGGGATCCGGGCGACTGATTGCGCTCAGCGGTGCTGCTGTCGGGGCGTCAGCGTCCGTCGTATCTGGGCGGTGGCCGCTGGACCGATGGCCTCCTGCGTCGCCGCGAGCAGCCGCGCGCACAGCGCCCGGGCGGCGGCCAGGTCGGCACGGGCCCGGCTCGCGTCCCGCAGCAGCGTGGCGCGCTCGTCGTCCGCGACGGCTCGGATGTCCGCCACCTCCCGCCGGCGAGCGCTGCGTACCTCGTCCGCCATCACCAGCACGAACTCCGTCCGGTTCCGGTCGATTTCGGTGGTGGTCGAGGCGGTCGGACTGGCCGCCACCACCCGGGTGACCGCCTCGGCGGGTAGGAAGAACAGCGTCGTGGTGGAGTACCGGCTGAGGGCTGCCTGTTGCTGCCAGCGGGTCAGCAGCCCCGACTTGCCATCGAGGAAGGGCGCCATCGCGAACGCGAAGTCCACGTCGACGGTGGCGAGCAGCGCGCGGGAGTCGTCCATGCTGCGCCGGAGCTGGTTGATCAGCACGGACTGCCGGTGCAGCAGCGCGGCGAACTCCGCCTGGTCGTCTGCCCGGGGGTCGGTGTCGGAGATCAGGGCGTCGGCCAGGCTCAGGAGGCGGTCGCCGTTGAGGCACAACTCCTGCAACGTGAGGACCACGTCCAGCAGGTGGGCGCCGACCTTCGCATCCTGGAAAACCGTCCGCCGATCCAGCAGTCTGCTGACGTACGAGTTGACGATCTGGACCACCGCCGACAGCAGTTCACCCACTGCGCCGCCCCCTCCAAAGTGGTGTGGGGGCGAGTGTAATCGCCAGGTCGCGCCACCCGGTCCGTCGCCGATCGTGATCAGCGTGCCGCCTGCGGGTGGCCGGCGGCGAGCGACGCGGCGGCCAGCGCCCGACCCATCGGGCCGAGCCCCAGGACGGCGACGATGGCGGATTGATTGTCCTGGTTGCGGTGAGTCACAGCGACGACGCTAAACCTTCACGTTGACGTGAAGGTCAAGCCCTGATCTGCTGTCGGTGTGCGGATCAGCGAACTGGCGCGGGAGGCGGGCACCACCCCACGTGCCCTGCGCTACTACGAGGAGCAGGGCCTGTTGCGTCCCGCCCGTCTCGCCAGCGGCTACCGTCACTACGACCCGCAGGCGGTCGGCACGGTGCGGCACATCCAACTGTTGTTGTCCGCCGGCTTGAACACCGCGGCGATCGCCGAGATCCTTCCCTGCATCCCCGACGACGTAACCGTGCTGGCCCCCACCTGCCCGGAGCTCCTCGACGCTCTGGCAGTGGAGCGCACCCGCATCACGACGTCCATGGATCGGCTCGCAGCCGCTCGCGATGTCCTGGATCGACTCATCCAGGCCGGCCCTGCTGCCGGCGACCGGTCCTGAGCATCGTCCGCTGCCGGCAGCCGCGTGGCGGTGCTGCTGCCGCCGCACTGGCAAACGGCCGCGCCCCGACCCGCTACCTCGTCGGCACCGGGCCGGCACCGCCAGGGAGCATCAGCTCGCGGCGACGTGAACAGCGGGCGAAGCGCGGCGCAGACGCCACCAGGCGCCAACGACCAGGGCCACGGTGATGACGGTGACCGCGACGTCGCCGGCCAGGGCCGCCGCCGGGCTCGCCGGGGAGTACGGCGGCACCAGGTACGCGAACGCGGCGGCGCTGACCACGCTCGCCGAGCCCGCGGCGAGCACGTGCCGCTGCCCCCAGCGAGCGCCCCCCGACAGGTACGCGAGCACGGCCCCGACGGTGGCGGCGAGCGCCAGCGCGACGGCCACCCCCGGCCAACCGGGCGTCGGGTCGGTGAAGAGGCGGGCGAGGACGACCAGCAGACCCACCCAGATCGGGTGCGGCACCCGGCGGACGCGGCGCGGGTGGGGGCGACGCCAGCGGGGCAGCAGGGCCGTCGCGACCAGGGTGAGGACCACCGCGGTGGCGAAGGCCAGTTGCAGCGGGCTGGCCAGGAAGTTCTTCCGGCCCTCGGGAGTGGTGAAGATCAGCAGGCTGCCGAGCAGGTAGAGCACCGCGACCACCGCCAACCCCTGTCGTCCGAGCCACGGCCGAAGCCGCCGTTTCGCACCGAGGAACGACTCGACGAACACGATCGGCGCGCAGATGGTCAGCAGGATGTGGTTGCCCACGTAGTCGAACGCCTGCCGGAGGCTGAAGCCGAGCCCCGGCACCAGCGACGCCTCGGCGGCGGCCCGGGTGTCGGCGTACTGGGTGTCATCGAGGTAGCCGGGGTTGAACAGGGACTGGTCCACCAGGCCGGCCTGGAGCACACCGAAGGCGGCGGCGAGCAGCACGATCGTCGGCCATCCCGCGCCGAGGTGCCGGGCGGTCTCCCGGATCAGGATCGCCGCCCCGCCGTACATCGGGCCCAGGAAGATCACCACCGGGAGGAAGCCGTCGAGGGCGAAGCCACCCCACGAGCACTCGGCCGCCCAGGGCGCGAGCAGCAGCAACGCGACCACCGGCACGAGCCGGCGGCGCAACGGGGGACGGTCGGCGAGGTCGGGCGCGGTCGGCATGGGCACTCCTCGGTGGCGCTGCGGGGGTCGTCCGTAGCGTCCGTGGGCCACCCGGCCAGCCGCTACGGCCATCGGCCGACGAGGGGTACGACCAAAGTCGTTGCGTAGGGTGGTGGCGACGTCGTCACCCGGGGAGCGCGCGGATGCAGCCACACGCCACGGCCGACCTGTCGGACCCGTCCACCGCCACCGAGATTCCGCTGCTCAGCTACCGCGACGAGGCGACCGGCGAGCGCGTCGACCTGACCGCGCAGCAGGTCGGCGCCTGGGCCGCGCGCAGCGCCAGCCTGCTGCGGGACGGCTGCGGACTCGGCCCCGGCAGCCGCGTAGCGGTGCTGCTGCCGCCGCACTGGCGTACCGCCGCGGTGTTGTTGGGCGCCTGGGCCTGCGGCCTGGCGGTGTCGTTCCGGCCGCGCGCCACGGCGGGCCTGCCGGTGCTGGAGCCCGGCGGTGACCGGCCGTTCGACGCGGTCTTCGTGACCCCTGAACGCCAGGACGACTGGTTGGAGGACGTGCCGGACGCCCCGCACCGCTACCTCGTCGGCAGCGGGCCGGGTCGGTTGGCCGACGTGCCGCTGGGCTGGTTGGACTGGTCCGCAGAGGTGCTTCGCTACTCGGACGTCACGCCCGACCACACCGCCATCCACCCGTCGGATCCCGCCAGCGCGGACGGCACGACCTACGGTCAGTGGGAAGCGCTCGCCCGGGAGGTCGCCGGGATGCTGGACCTGCGCGCCGGTGACCGGCTGCTGGTCGACGCCGCCGAGCACGAGCAGCCGTTGAAGTGGTTGCTCGCGCCGCTGTCGGCGGGCGCGTCCGTGGTCATCAGCGCCAACCTCGACCCGGCGCGACGGGATGCGATCGTCGCCGCCGAGCGGGTGACCCGGGTCCTGTAGACCGCTGCCGGGCCGGCCTAACAGCGCTGGCCGATTCTGTTCCGTTACCTCGGCATCTGCCCTGCTCAGAGGGTCTTTTGTCGATGCCGTCGGCATGTTCTCATACCCGAACAACGACGTCATCGACACCGCACCGCTCCCTCACTGAAAGGTGCACCGATGCACAGGAGATCGACCTTCCGACTGGCGGTTCTCACCGCCACCGCCGCCACGTTCCTGGCGTCCGGCGGGGCCTCCGGGGCGCTGGCACGTCTACGAGGCGAAATGGTGGACGCGCGGCCAGGAGCCCGGTGACAACAACGGCCCCTGGAAGCTGATCAAGTAGTCAGATTGGCGTGACGCCGGCCCGGGACCGTTTCTGGTCCCGGGCCGGTGCGCATCTCGTCACCCGTCCGGTGGAGCGGCAGTCTTCCGCCGGCTCTCACGTTTTTCCTGCTCATACGCTGCGCCGAAAGCAGGTGGCACTCTCACACCCGACGGAGGGCAGCGGTGGCGTCGAGGCGTACACGTCGGATGGTGGTGTCGGCGGTTGCCGGCGCCCTGTTCGCCCTCGGCGTGGTCGCGCCGGGTCCGGCGGCGGCGCCGCTGCCTCGCGCGGCCCGGGCGGACGGCGACGTGACCCCCGAGCCGCGCGAGCCGCGCCCGCCGCTGCTGCCGGCGGACTTCCGGGGCACCGGCCGGTACATCGTGCGGGACCTCGGCATCGACGTCCCGTTCACCTGGCAGGGCCGCGACGGCAACAGCCAGATGATCGCCGGCGGCCCGGAGTACCCGATCTGGTTCACGAACCTGATCTTCGAGAACACCCTCTACACGCTCACCTACAAGTGGCCGAACATCCCACTGTTCCCGCCCCGTGCGTGCAGCAAGGTGCCGGGGTTCTTCAACCGGCAGATCTTCAACGACAAGCTGAAGACCGCCCGCTTCGTCGGGCCGGAGATCCTGCAGGGGGAGAAGGACCGGCACGTCGACCACTGGCGGGTCGGGGTCGTCGGCGGCTCGACCGTGCCGGGAGAGTTCTTCCGGTTCCCGCTCGCGCTCGGCGACATCTACGTCGACCAGCGCGACTCGACCCGGTGGTGGCAGGTGTTGCAGTTCGGCCTGCAGAACCTCTTCGACCCGGAACTCGACGAGTGGTTCACGATGGACACCTTCGAGCTCCGCCCCGGCGAGGTCCAACTCCCCGACCGCTGCCCACCTCCCACGTCCTGACCCCCCGACCGCGTTGATCAAGAGGTTTGCGTCACCGATCGGCCCGTCGATGACGCAAACCTCTTGATCACCACATGCGGTGGGGGGGTCAGAGGGCGAAGAGCAGGGCGGCGTTCAGGAGGACCACTGCGGCCGTCGCGAGGTGGATGCCGAAGGCTACGGCCTTCGTCCCGCCGTTGCGGAGCACGATGAGGGTGTCGCCCAGCGGGACGAGCGCGACGATCAGCATGAACCACGCGACCGCGTCGGCCGTGGTGAAGGCGATCAGGGCGAGGCCGAGTAGGCCGTAGCTGAGATCGCGTAGGCCCTTGATCGTCAGGTAGGCGGGGTCGCCATCCGGCCGGGCCGGTACGCCGTACCCGGCGGCTGCGGCCTGCGGCACCAGCAGGAACCGCGCACCGATGAAGGCGACGAAGAGGCTGAGGACGACGGCGAGCCCGTAGGCGAGGGGTGACAACATGGTCCGCTCCAATTCCTAGCGTTGCTAGATATGGGAGCGACGCTAGCAGAGCAGCGGCAGGTTTGCTAGCGGTGCTAGGATTTTGTCATGTCGACTCAGACGCGCCGGGAGCGCGAGCGGGCGGAACGGGAACGGGCCATCGTCGCCGCCGCCCGCGACCTGGCCCTGGCCGAGGGCTGGGACGCGGTGACCACCCGGCGGCTCGCCGCCGAGATCGAATACAGCCAGCCCGTCCTCTACAGCCACTTCAAGGGCAAGGACGCCATCATGGCGGCGGTCGCCGTCGAGGGCTTCGCCGAGCTGGCCACCGCCCTGGCCGCGGCCCGAACCTCGGCCGCCGACCCCCGGCAGGCCGTCGCCGACGTCGCCGCGGCGTACACCACCTTCGCCGAACAGCGGCCCGCCCTCTACGACGCGATGTTCACCCTCGCCGTGGACCTGCCGTTCGCCAGCCAGGACGTCCCGACCGACCTGGCCCGGGGTTTCGCCGAGCTGGCCGACGCGGTGCGTCCGATCGCCGGGAACGACGACCTGGAGGCGGTCACCGAGACATTCTGGAGCGGCCTGCACGGGCTGGTCACGCTGATGCGCAGCGGCCGGCTCCGCCGCGCCGACCACGACCGCCGGCTCGCGGTCCTGGTGGACCGCTTCTCTCGCTGAGCGTTGCCGTTACGGCCGTGCGCGCCTGGCGCACGGCGCGAGGTGGTCGACCGGCAGGGCGCACCGCGCGCCGCCAGGCAGTGGCCGGTCACAGAACACCCAGTGTCGTACGCCCTGCTGGTCCTCCGCCGACACGGTCACCCCGCCCGGCTCGACCCGCGCGCTGAGCCGGACCAACACCCGAGCGGCGGTACGCGCGAAGATCCGGGCGCGCAGCAGGTCCGGAGCGATGATCGGCAGGTGGATCACCCAGCGCTCGCTCATCGGGGACGGTGGTTCGGGTCGCGGGGGCTCGCCAGCCCTCTCCTCGGGTAGCGCACGGTGACTGCCCTTCGTCGGATGGGATCGACGGTGAGGGGCGGCCCCCGCCGGTTGCGCACGGCGGAGGCCGCCCGCCCGCAGCCGTTCCGGAGGTACGGCAGCAGGGCCGCGCCGGGGGAGCGCGGCGGATGGGGCCTCGGTGGCGATGCGAGACCGGTACGAGAGGCGCCAACCGACCGCAGCAGCACCGCATCACCGAGAGCGACGCTATTGCCACCGAGTCACCTATGTCAAGCATGTCTTTGAGTCATTAACCCACCTATGTCATCCGCGTTACATGCGTTGCCTGTGCCGATGGAGTCGATCAATACTGGGCGAGCCAACCGACTGCAAGGGGCTCCCCGTGCCTATCCCGCCCACGATGGACGAACTGCTCGACGATCTGTTGCAAAAGATCAAGAGCGGGACCTACGCGCCTGGATCACAGCTTCCGTCCGGGCGCGTTCTGGCCGACGAGTACGACGTCTCGCAATCCACGATCAGCCGTGCGGTGGCGACGCTTCGGAAGCAGGGA
Organism: Micromonospora sp. NPDC005237; assembly: GCF_040607775.1. NCBI lineage: Bacteria > Bacillati > Actinomycetota > Actinomycetes > Micromonosporales > Micromonosporaceae > Micromonospora > Micromonospora sp. NPDC005237. The sequence goes on from NZ_JBEXHJ010000002.1 coordinate 691,354, forward strand.
GTGCTGGTCGGTCGACCGGGGCGGGGTGTGTTCGTGGCGGAGTCCGGCCGGCGCTGATCCGCCTGCCGCCTGCCGCCTGCCGCCCGCCGTCCGCCGAGGGAAGGTGTGCGGCTCTTGGGCTGGCACGCGCCTTGGTCAACTCGGGTTTCAGGAAGGCGGGGTGTCCGGGCGCTCGGGACACCCCGGTTTTCAGGAATCCGAGTCGATCAAGCGGGGCGGAACCCGCGGCGGGGCCAACCCTTTGATCGACTCCGTATCGCCGATGTGGGGGCATCAACCTGCTGGGATACCGCCACGTCGGCGATGTGGAGTCGATCAAGGCGCCAAGGCGTCAAGGCGTCAAGGCGTCAAGGCCGAGCGTCGCGTCAGTCGAAGGACGGCAGGGACGGGCCGAGGACGTCGTCGGCGTCGACGATCGTGTACGCGTACCCCTGCTCGGCCAGGAACCGCTGGCGGTGCGCCGCGTACTCGGTGTCGATCGTGTCCCGGGACACCACCGTGTAGAAGTGCGCCTGACGCCCGTCGGCCTTCGGCCGCAGCACCCGCCCGAGCCGCTGCGCCTCCTCCTGGCGTGACCCGAACGTCCCGGACACCTGGATCGCCACCGCCGCCTCCGGCAGGTCGATCGAGAAGTTCCCGACCTTCGAAATCACCAACGTCCGCAGCTCACCGGAGCGGAACGCGTCGAACAACCGCTCCCGCTCCTTGTTCGTGGTCGAGCCTTGGACGATCGGCGCGTCGAGGTACTCGCCGATCTGGTGCAACTGGTCGATGTACGCGCCGATCACCAGCACCTGGTCGTCCGGGTGCCGGTCGACAAGCGCCTTGACCACCGGCAGCTTGGTGCGGGCGGTCGCCGCCATCCGGTAGCGCTCCTCGGCCTCCGCCGTCGCGTACGACATGCGCTCCGCGTCGGTCAGCGTCACGCGGACCTCGACGCACTCGGCCGGGGCGATCCAGCCCTGCGACTCGATGTCCTTCCACGGCGCGTCGTACCGCTTCGGCCCGATCAGGCTGAACACGTCGCCCTCGCGGCCGTCCTCGCGTACCAGAGTGGCGGTGAGGCCCAGCCGACGGCGGGCCTGGAGGTCCGCCGTGAAGCGGAAGATCGGCGCGGGCAGCAGGTGGACCTCGTCGTAGACGACCAGGCCCCAGTCGCGGGCGCCGAACAGGTCCAGGTGGGTGAACGCGCCGCCGCGCCGCGAGGTGAGCACCTGGTACGTGGCGATGGTGACCGGGCGGATCTCCTTGCGCTCGCCGGAGTACTCGCCGATCTCCTCCTCGGTCAGCGACGTGCGGGCGATCAGTTCCCGCTTCCACTGCCGGCCGGCGACGGTGTTGGTGACCAGGATCAGCGTGGTCGCCTTCGCCTCGGCCATCGCCGCCGCGCCCACCAGGGTCTTGCCGGCGCCGCAGGGCAGCACCACCACGCCCGACCCGCCGGCCCAGAACGCCTCGACGGCCTCCCGCTGGTACGACCGCAGCGTCCACGGCTTGCGCCCGTCCTTGCCGGCCTCGGCCAGCTCGATCGGGTGCGCCTCGCCGTCGACGTAACCGGCCAGGTCCTCCGCCGGCCAACCCAGCTTGAGCAGCGCCTGCTTGAGCCGGCCCCGCTCGGACGGGTGGACCCGGATCGTGTCGTCGTCGATCTTGTCGCCGAGCATCCCGGCGAGCTTCTTGCTCTTGGCCACCTCGATCAGCACCAGCCGGTCGAGCGCGCGCAGCACCAGCCCGTGCGCCGGGTCGTTCGCGAGCTGGAGCCGGCCGTAGCGGTCCATCGTCTCGGCCACGTCCACCAGCAGCGCGTGCGGCACCGGGTACCGCGAGTACTTGATCAGCGTGTCGACCACGCCCTCGGCATCGTGCCCCGCCGCACGGGCGTTCCACAGCCCGAGCGGGGTCAGCCGGTACGTGTGCACGTGCTCCGGGGAGCGCTCCAGCTCGGCGAAGGGGGCGATCGCCATCCGGCAGGCCTGCGCGTCGGGGTGGTCGATCTCCAGCAGCAGGGTCTTGTCCGACTGCACGATCAGGGGTCCACCACTCACGCCAGCGTCCTCTCCTCGGTTGGCCGTCCAGCCGGAGCGGGTCGCAGACCCGCCGCTGGCTGACCATCCAGTGTTGCACGGCGGAGAACGTGGAAAGAAAGATGAGCACCGGGTGCAACCAGGACGGCACTCACGAACGTCTAGCAAAGGGACGACCGTCCAGGGGAGGTGCCATGAGGCGTGTCCGGAGCACTTCCCGGTTGGTTGCCCTGGCGGTGGTCGTGCTGGTCGGGGCCGGCGCGTGCACGTTCGATCCGCAGTCCGGCGGGAGTGGTGGCGGGGGAGCCGCCCCGGTCGGTGCGGCGGAACAGGCAACGGGGGCGAGCGGCACGTCCGGGCCGGGCCAGCGCGGCCGGCCCACGCCGGCCGCGCCGACGTCGAAACCCAGCCCGAAACCCTCCGGGAAACCCACGCCAAAGCCGACCCGCACGGCGTCGACCCCGACCCCGAGCACCGGTACGCCGACCGTCGCCGGCTGCCCGCAGGGCCAGCACCAGCGAGCCGTGGAGACCTACCTCGCCCGGCTGGGCGGGTTCGGGCCGGTCACGGTCGACGGGCGGCAGTCCGCCGCCGACTGCGCCGCCATCAAGAAGTTCCAGAAGAGGTACGGCATTCGCCCCGTCGAGGGACGCGCCGGACCAACGACCTTGGACGTGGCCCAGCGACTCGCCACCACCGACACGACCCGCTGCAAGGCCGGCACCGGCACCACCTTCTGCGTGGACCTGACCCGGCAGACCGTGTGGGCGGTCCGGGGCGGCAAGGTGATCATGGCGCCGACGGTGACGCGCACCGGCATGTCCGGCTACCGGACCCCGTCCGGCACCTACACGGTCAACTACCGCAATCCGAAGGAGTGGTCCAACCCGTACGAGGTGTGGCTGCCGTACTGGCAGCACTTCACCCAGGGCATGGGGTTCCACGAGACCACGACCTACCTGCACGACAAGTCGATCGGCTCGCACGGCTGCGTCAACCTGCTGCACGCCGACGCCGTCCGGATGTGGGAGTTGGGCAAGGTCGGCACCCGGGTGGTGCTGATCGGCCGCCGCCCCGGCACCTGAACATCCCGCCCGACTCGGGGTTTATCCCCTGTCACACCCGTCCCGGGAGTGACACTCTTGGGAGTCCAGGGCCGCACCGGGCGGGGAGGCTGGGCATGACGGTCGACCGTGACGTGATCGCAGAGCATGAACAGGCGCCACCCGACGAGGTGTCCCGCGTGACCGTGGTCGCGTACGCCCTCGCCGCGGCGCTCCTCGTCGGGTGGTTCCTCTTCGGCTGGCTGGTGCTGCGGCAGGGCTTCGTCGACTCGGTCGGTGAGTCCGCCGGCGCCGGCTTCGCACTGTTGCTTGTCGTCTCGGTGGTCGGCACCTTTCGGCGCAGCCGCCGCTGACCGAGCAGCGGCGGCGTCGCCCCGTCAGTCCGCCAGCACCGCCGCCGTGATCCGGTGCAGTGCGAAGGTGTGCAGCATCTCGGTCCGCTCGTCCTCGGCTCGCAGGTAGCCGGCACCGATCGAGACCGGCTTGACCAGCCGGGACGCGGTCGCCCCGTGCGCGTCGACATACCCGACCCAGACCAGCGCCTTGTCGCGGACCGCCTGCTGGAGCACGGCAAGGGCCTCGCTGTGCGTGTGCGCGGGCACCGGGCCTCCGCCCAGCCCTGCCGCCCCGCCCCGGACGACGGCCGGCGCCCGGCGGGCCGCCCGCGCCGCCGCGTCACCCCGGCGGATGTGCTCCACCACCCCGAGCAGCCGGGGCATCGGCAGCTTCGGGGCGGCCAGCGGGTCGAGCGTCCTGGTGGTCACCGCGACCCGCGCCGGAGCACGCCTGATCCGGGGACGGGACAGCATCGTGCCGCCCGTGCCGTCCTCCTGCACCGGCGCGTACCCGGCGTCCCGCAGCGCGCCCAACAGCCGGCTGACCTGGTACGGGGTGCTCAGCACCGTCGGCGCCAGCCGGCGCAGCGTCAACGACTCCAGCCGCCGGTCGGCCAGCACCTCGGTGAGCAGCGCCTCGTCGTCACTGCGCAGGTACGCCCCGGCCGACCCGACCCGCAGCCCACCGTGCTTACGGGCCACGTCGTCCACCAGGTAGCTGAGTCCCTGCGGCACCGGGGTACGCGACCGTCGCCGGAACAGCTCGTGCAGATCGTCGGCCGTGTAACCGGCGTCCAGCGCCCTCCGCACGCTCGCCGTGGTGACCCGGTGCACACTCGCCCCGCCGGCCGACTCGGGTTCGGTCGTGGCCTCCAACTCGGCGGCCAGCGCCGGCTCGGGCGGCCCGGGCACCACCACGGTCAGGTCGGCCTGCACCAGGAAGTGGTCGACCGGGGCGGGCAGCAGCGCGTCCAACGCCCGCGCGGCACTGGACGGATCGCCGCTCTCCGCGTCCGCGTGCAACCCCAGCGGGTCGCCGCCCGGCTCGTCGGCCGACGTCAGCTCGCCCAGCAACAACCGCCCGTACGAGGTGAGCGCCCCCAGGCCGGTCACGCCGAGCTGCGCCGCCTCGGCAAGCACCTCCCGGTGGGCGGCCTCCCGACCCCGGCTGCGTCGCGGCGCCCGCCAGTCCAGCAGGGCCTGCACCTCCTCCGGGGTGGGCGCGGTCGCCGGCTCCAGGTCGGCGAGCACCCCGAGCACCGCCCGCCGGGTGGCCGGCGCGCCGGCCCGCTCGGCCTCGGCGGACAGCGCGGTGATCGGCCGGTCCCGGTCGTCCCGCCGACCGACCAGGCCGACCTGCCGGGTCATCGTCAACCAGGCGCGGGCCAGGTGCTCCCACCGCTGGGCCAGTGAGGCGGCCCGCCACACCTCGTACCCGCCGGTCGGCAGCACCTGCTGATCCGCGCCGTACCGGCCCGTGGTCGAACCGGGCATCTCCAGCTCACCGGCGAGCCCCGCCGCGTACGCCACCTCCAGCAGCAGGGCGGTGGTCGGCTCGTCCAGGCCGGCGGTACGCGCCAGCCGGCGCAGGTCCCGGACGCCGATGCCGCCGGAGCGCAGCACCGCCGCGGGTTCGGCGGCGAGCTGCTCCAACAGCCCTTCGGTGTGCCGGACCACCTCCATGGTCTGCCCGGCGCCGGCCGAGTCGACCGCCTTGGGCTCGCGGGGCGCGGTGGCCACCGGCGGCGGGCTGGTGCGCATCGGCCCGAGCGGGCCACTGTCGCGGCGCAGCAGCAGCCCCACCTCGCGGGGCAGCTCGACCGTGCCGCTGGCCGTCGACGAGCCGGCCGAGACGGCGACCAGCAGCCGGTTGTCGACCAGCCAGCGCACCGGCGAGCCGGTCGGCGCGCCACCGTTGGTCGGGTCGGCGAGGACGGCGTCCTGCGTGCCGATCGGCGGTGCCTGCAACGCGCCCGGGGGCACGCTGCCCACGGGTGGTCCGGCCGCCAACCGGTCCAGGATCGCCCGGGCCGACGAGGGCGCGGCGAGCAGCGTCCGGCGCAGTTTCGCCGGGTCCGCGCAGAGCGCGGCCGTGCGCGGGTCCAGCTCCGCGGCGGGTCGGCCGAGCCCAGCGGGGTACGGGGAGACCTCGTCGACGGCGGGCACCACGTGCAGGGCGTGCTCGGGGCCGTACAGCAGGAAGAGCGCCCTCAGCCGGCCGAGGGCGGCCCGGACGGCCGTCGGTGCCGGCGGGTGCGGCCCGGTGGTCGCCATGGCGAGCACGGCGTCGGTGGCCGTGGTGCCCTCGTCCGGATGCCGGGTGAGCCGGGCGGCGTCGAGGATCTGGAGGGTGAACTGGTCCAAACCGTCCAGGGCGCGGGCCACCGAGACCCGGGACTGGGCGCGGATGGCCAGGGCGGAGACGTCTGCCGGCACGGGCACGACGAGGTCCGGCCGGAGCTGGAGGAGCGCGGCCAGCGACTCGTCGGGCAGCGACCGCAGGTGGTCGGCGAGTGAGGTGGTCATCGTCTTTCCACGCTAGCCCGGGGTGGGGCAGTCGCGCCCCTCGGACGTCCGGGCGGTCAAAGGTCGCCGGGTACGTTTCTCGACATGCCCGCGCTGACCGTCGGATTCGATCTCGACATGACCCTGGTTGACTCCCGCCCCGGCATCGCCGCGGCCTACCGGGCGCTGACCGCCAGGACGGGCGTACCGGTGGACGCCGACCTGGCCGTGTCCCGGCTCGGCCCGCCGCTGCGCACCGAGATCGCGCACTGGTTTCCGCCGGAGCAGGTCGAGTCGGCCGTGCAGGTGTACCGGGAGCTGTATCCGGCGTACGCCATCACACCGACGGTGCCGCTGCCCGGCGCGCGGGAGGCGATCGACGCGATCCGTGCCCGGGGCGGAAGGGTGCTCGTCGTCACGTCCAAGATTGGCCGACTGGCCCGGTTGCACCTGGATCACCTCGGCCTCGTGGTGGACGAGCTGGCGGGTGACCTGTTCGCCGAGCAGAAGGCGACCGCGCTGCGGGAGCACGGCGCGACCCACTACGTCGGTGACCACGTGGCGGACATGGTGGCGGCGGGCGTGGCAGGGGTGCCGGGAATCGCTGTCGCGACCGGGCCGTGCTCCCCGGATGAGCTGCGTGCGGCGGGGGCGAGCGTGGTGCTGGACGATCTCACCGGATTCCCAGCGGCGCTCGACGGCATGATCCAGCTAGCCTGGGAGCAGTAGCGGCTCAAGTGAAGCAGGGGTTTTCAGGTGCCTACGGGTCGAGTGAAGTGGTACGACACGGCCAAGGGATACGGCTTCGTCACCAGTGATGAGGGCGGCGACGTGTTTCTGCCCAAGGGTGCTCTGCCGGCGGGCGTCACCGACCTCAAGGGTGGTCAGCGGGTCGACTTCAGCGTGGTGGACAGCCGCCGGGGCGCGCAGGCCATGGGCGTCAAGCTGCTGGACGCGCCGCCGTCGATGGCGGAGCTGCGACGTCGGCCGGCCGAGGAGCTGCACGGCCTCGTCGAGGACATGATCAAGGTGCTGGAGGCGAAGGTCCAGCCGGACCTGCGCCGGGGCCGGTACCCGGACAAGAAGACCGCGCAGAAGATCGCTCAGCTGGTCCACGCGGTGGCGCGCGAGCTGGAGGTCTGAGGCACCAGGCCGGCGGTGGCGGCGCGGTCGAGGAGCGCCGTCACCGCAGCGAAGCCGGCCTCGCCCAGGTCGGCGGTGAACTCGTTGACGTAGAGGCCGATGTGCCGGTCCACCACGTCGAGTTCCATCTCCTGGGCGTGCGCGAGCACGTACTCCCGGCTGGCCGCCGGATCCGCCCAGGCCTGCCGGACGGATTCGCGAATCCATCCGGCCGCTGCCACCGGGTCCACCGCGCCGCGCCGGGCCAGGATCGCGCCGAGCGGGATGGGCAGCCCGGTGTCGGCTTCCCACCACTCGCCGAGGTCGACGAGCGCGGTCAGCCCGTGCCGGTGGTAGGTGAACCGGGCCTCGTGGATGACCAACCCAGCGTCGTAGCGACCAGCCGCGACGCCCGGCATGATCTCGTGGAACGGCACCACCTCGATCCGGGCCGGCGACTGCCCGGCCGACCAGAGCCGGAACAGCAGGTACGCGGTCGTCCGATCACCGGGCACCGCCACCGTGGCGCCGGTCAGGTCGGCGCGGTCGCCCCTGGTGAGAACCAGCGGCCCGCACCCGCGGCCGAGCGCGCCCCCGCAGGGCAGCAGGTGGTAGTCGTCGAGCAGCCAGGGCAGCGCCGCGTAGCTCACCTTCACCAGGTCGAACGCACCCCGCTCGGCCGCCGTGTTGGTGACGTCCACGTCGGCGTACGTCACCTCGACCGGCGGCGCACCGGGCACCCGCCCGTGCACCAGGGCGTCGAAGACGAACGTGTCGTTGGGGCAGGGCGAGATCGCCAGGGAGAGCGCCACGCCCTCACGTTAGCCCCGCCCCCGGGCAGCAGCCCGCGCACACCCCGCCCACTGTGATCCACGACGGCCGGCCCGGCCCGCCCGGAGCCAGCCTCCCAGCCTCCCGGCGGGCTGCGGCGGTATCGCCGTCGGGCTCGGCGGGGTGCTTCCGTTCAGCTCAGGCGGGGTGGCCGGTCGGGCTTCGGTCCGGGCTGGGTGAGGTCACGTCGCGCCCTGTCGAGCTGCCCCAGATATGGGGCGAGGTCAGCGCCCGCGGCGAGCGGTGGCGGCGGTGGCGTGGCCGTGATCGGGCACCGAGGGGCGATCCTGGTGGCGGTGTCCCGCCCCAGGCAGCCGCCCCACACATGGGGCAGCTCGACAGGGCCCGACCGAGGGGGGATACCCACAGCGGCGGTGACGTTTTCCACATGGTTATCCACAGGCGAAAGGGGGGCTGTTGACGGCGTTCGCCGTCGCAGAAAACCATGAGCGGGTGGCAGCCGGAGGGGATGCGATCGATGTGGGCGCGGCGCTGCGTGATCTTCGTCGACGTGCCGATCTGAGCCAGCGGGAGTTGGCCGAGCGGTCCGGGGTCCCGAAGAGCACGCTGGCACGCATCGAGGCCGGCCAGGGTGGCGGGCCCGCCTTTCGAACGGTGGCGCGGCTGGTCGCGGCCGCGGGCGGCGAGCTCGCGCTCCGCTTACCCGGGGACGGCGACGGGTCCGCGGGCGGCGGGCTGCTGGGCATGCCTGCCGACGAGCCACGGGACGAGGCTGACCGCCGGTACCCCGCCCACCTCGACGTCCGCCGGGTCCGAACCCTCAAGGACTGGCCGGGCGCCTGGTGGGTGCACTCGTACACGCTCCCGGAGAAGTTGTGGCCGGTGAAGGTTCCGGAGTTGACCTACGACCTGGATCGGGCGCGGCGGGACAGGCGGCGGTGGCGGTCGGAGGCGCGTGCGCAGATGATCTTCCGGCGGGTATCCGACGGGCTGCCGGCCACGTCCTGGCGGTTCCTCGCCGAGGTGCCCGGCGGTGGGCCGGTCGGTGAGCTGCGGGCTCATGAGCGGAGCGTCGATCTGCTCCTCGGCGAGGATCTGGACGACCGGCGTGAGTTGGTGCTGGAAGGTGTGGTCGTCGCTCCGGGCCTGCGGGCGCTTGGCGTCGGGCGGCGGCTTGTCGAGCTGTTGGCGGAGGAGATGACACGTGCCGGCATTCGCGCCGCCCACGCGGTCGCCGAGTTCGGCAACGTCGAGTTCCTTCTCGCCTGTGGGTTCGAGCTGCAGGCGAGCAGGCCGTCGGCGCTGATGCTCGAGGTGTGACGGGTGCCCGTGGTCAGCGCAGCGCCGGAGCTGCCGCGGTCAGCGCGGTGAGGGCCTCGCGCAGCCGCCAGGCGTCGCGGTCACGGGGGCCGATGGGGTTGGAGATGGTGCGCAGCTCGACGAAGGGCACCCCGGCCTGCGCGGCGGCGACCGCGACCCCGTACCCCTCCATGGCCTCGGCGACCGCCTCCGGATGCCGGCGGCGCAGCTCGTCGGTGCTGGCGGCGGTGCCGGTGACCGTGCTGACGGTGAGCACCGGGCCGGTCGTCGCCGACGGCAGGGCCGCCCGGAGTGCCGCGAGCAGGCCCGGGTCCGCGGGCACCACGCTGCCTCCGCCGAGCAACGCGGGTGGCATGCCCAGTTCGTCGACAGGGATGAAACCGTCGGGTGACTCGGCGCCCAGGTCGGCGGCGATGCTGGCGGTGCCGAGCACCGTGTCGCCGACCGCGGCCCGCCCGATGAAGCCGCCGGCCACGCCGGCGCTGACCACCGCGCGGTACGGGCGACCGGCCGCCTCGGCCAGGGCCAGCAGCCGTGCGGTGGCGGCACCAGCGACCGCCGGGCCCACCCCGATCGGGGCGACGGTGACGCTGGCGTCGGTCAGCCCGGCCCGTACGGCGTCCGCCTCGGCCGGCACCGCCGTCACCACCAGCAGGCCGGTCACGAGAGCGAGCCGGGGGATTCCCGGCGGGTCTCGTCGTCCGCTCCGCCGCCCGGGCCGCCGACTGCCGAGGAGGGGCGGTAGATGTGGTAGCCCGGCGGTGCCAGCCCCGGCTCGTCGTGCTGCGGCGAGTTGGCCTGGTTTGGAGCCGGCGAGGTGGGGGCGACGTCCGCGGGCTGGGCAACCGGCTCGTCCTCGGCCGGCTCGTCCTCGGTCAGTTCGTCGTCACCCAGCGGCCGGCCGGCGAGCTTCTCGGCGCGCAGCCGGGCGGCGACCACCACCCCCCGGACGGCGGCCAGGATGCCCACGCCGGCGGCGACCGCGATGCCGGTGCGGCCGTCGAACGGGACCAGTCCGAGCCCACCGCCGACCACGAAGGCGAGCATCAGCACCGTCTCGGAGTGCGCGAAGGAACTGGCCCGCAGCCGTTCCGGGATGCGCTCCTGGATCGAGGCGTCCACGGCGAGTTTGGCCACCCCGCTGACCAGCGCGGTGACCAGACAGAGCAGGGCCACCATCGACAGCGAGAACTGGATGACGGCGAGCACCGCCACCCCCGCCACGATGATCATGCTGCTGGACTGGATGGCGGTCGGCCGGTGGATGCGCAACCGGGTGCCGACGGCGGTCGCCAGGAAGCTGCCGACGGCCAGCGCGCCGCCGATCAGGCCGAGCGCCCACTCCGCGCCCAGGTCCCGGCCGAACACGGCGGTGGTCAGGTCACCCTTCTTGATGGCGAAGGCGAGGAACAACAGCAGGAAGCCGTACACCGCGCGTAGCGTCGCGGCGCCGATCAGGGTGGCGATCACCAGCCGCCCGGCGGGTCGGCCCCGGCCCAGCGGCCGGTCTTCGCGGCGGCCCAGCGCGCGCAGCGCGCGGGGGACCCGCTCCGGTGGCTCCGAGTCCGCCTTCGGTGGCAGCCGCAGGGAGATCACCATGCCGATCAGGAAGATCACCGACGCGACGCGCAGCGGCCACTGCGGCCCGAACCAGAAGGCCGCCAACCCGATCGGGGCCACGAGCGCCCCCGCCACCGTGCCGTAGACGCTGGCCCGTGCGCCCACCTGGGAGAGGCCCAGCCCTTCCGGCAGCAGCCGGGGCACCGCCGCAGACCGTGCCACGCCGTAGGCACGCGACAGCGCGAGCACACCGAACGCGGCCGGATAGAGCCCGAAGCCGTGGATGTAGTCGGAGATCAGCCAGGCCAGGAACGCCCGGCCGAGCATGGTCGCGGCCAGCGCGTACCGCCGGCCGTGCCGGAAGTGGTCCAGCAGCGGGCCCACCACGGGGGCGAGCATCGCGAACGGCACCATGGTCACCAGCAGGTAGAGCGCGACCTTGCTGCGGGCCTCGCCGAGCGGCACGTTGAAGAAGATCGTCCCGGCCAGGCCGATGGCGATCAGTGTGTCGCCCGCGCAGGAGACGGCGTGCAGATCGAACAGGCGGACCATGCCGACCTCGCCGCCGGCGCCCCGCGTCCGGGCCCGACCGGCCCGGCGGGTCACCCAGCGGCCGCTGCCCACCGAACCACGCAGGAGCAGGCGGACGGCCCGAATGCCGGTGCCGACGGTCCGCCCGAGGACGGATCGCCCGGAGCGGGAGTACGGCGGCATGTGCACCATCCTCGCCCATCTGATCCAGGTACGCCGCACCACTGCGGTGAAAGGTTCCCCGGGAGTCCCTGTCACCTCTGCGGGGAGCATGGGGAACAATGGTCGGGTGACCAGGCCCGCCTCCACCCGTGCCGCCCGTCTCGACCAGGTCTGCGCCGCCGCCGTCGAGGTGGCCCGCGCTGGCATCACCGAGGTGGACGCCGACGATGTCGGCGACCACCTGCAGGTCGTGGCCGAGGGTGAACGGCTGGTCACCCACTACTTCGAATGCCGCCTCGCCGGCTACCGCGGCTGGCGGTGGGCGGTCACCGTCACCCGCGTTCCGCGCAGCCGCACGGTGACCATCTGCGAGACCGTGCTGCTGCCCGGCCCGGACGCGCTGCTCGCGCCCGGCTGGCTGCCCTGGCAGGAGCGGCTCAAGCCGGGTGACCTCGGCCCGGGTGACCTGCTGCCGACCTCCCCGGAGGACGAGCGGCTGGCCCCCGGTTATCTGCTCTCCGACGACCCGGCGGTCGAGGAGACGGCCTGGGAGCTTGGTCTCGGTCGGGCCCGGGTGCTCTCCCGGGAGGGTCGCGCCGACGCGGCGCAGCGCTGGTACGACGGCGACCACGGCCCCACGGCGGCCATCTCCGTCGCCGCCCCGGCCGCCGCCCGCTGCGGCACCTGCGGCTTCTACCTGCCGCTGGCCGGTGCGATGCGGCAGGCCTTCGGCGCGTGCGGCAACTTCTACGCTCCGGATGACGGCCGGGTGGTCAGCGCCGACCATGGTTGCGGCGCCCACTCCGAGACGCTGATCGAGGCCGCCGAGACCGCGGTGGAGGATCTTCCGACGGTGTACGACGACAGCGCGGTGGAGGCCATGTCGGTCAGCCGTGCCCCGGGTTCGGTGGAGGCAGCCGAGCCGGCGGAGCCGTACGGGCACCCCTGAGCGTTCGCTCCGGCGCGGCCGGGTGCCGTCAGCTCGCGCGGCGGCGGCGTCGGTTGGCGTCGTGACGCATCATCACGGCGAGGCCGGGGAACCCCCACAGGAAACCGGCCAGGCAGGTCCAGAGCCAGTTCTCGTGGTCGTGCTCGGTCAGCCAGCCCCGGAAGAAGACCAGCAGCACCAGCCCGACGACCGCCCATGCGATCAGCCCGGCGACGGCGAACGGCACCATCGGTGGGTCCAGCGGCGCGGGACGCGGTGGCTGGTCGTTCGGCATCGGGCAAGCGTACGCGATCCGCTTCCCCTGCCCGTCGGTGATCTGGGACGATGCGCGCGACAACTGGAAGATCACCTGCGAGGACCCTGATGGCAGTAGCGCCGCCCGAGAACGGCACACCTCCCGACCCCGCTCACCCGCGTAACGGCTTCGACCGGTTCTTCGAGATCTCCGCCCGCGGCTCGACGTTGAGCCGTGAGGTACGCGGTGGCCTGGCGACCTTCTTCACGATGGCGTACATCGTGGTGCTCAATCCGTTGATCCTGGGCGGTGCCGTCGACGGTGACGGCAAGTCCCTCCCGATTCCGGCGCTGGCCGCGGCGACCGCGCTGGTCGCCGGCCTGATGACCATCCTGATGGGTGTGGTCGGCCGGTTCCCGCTGGCGCTCGCCGCCGGTCTGGGCGTCAACGCCCTGGTGGCGTACGAGATCGCCCCCGAGATGACCTGGGCCGACGCGATGGGCCTGGTGGTGATCGAGGGTGTGCTCATCGCCGTGCTGGTGCTCACCGGCCTGCGTACCGCGGTGTTCCGCGCGGTGCCCACGCAGATGAAGACGGCCATCGGCGTCGGCATCGGCCTCTTTCTGACCATCATCGGCCTGGTGGACGCCGGCTTCGTCCGGCGGATCCCGGACGTCGCGAACACCACCGTGCCGGTCGGCCTGGGCATCGGCGGCAAGCTGGTGAGCTGGCCGCTGCTGGTCTTCGTGGTGGGCCTGCTGCTCACGTTGGTGCTCGTGGTGCGCCGGGTGAAGGGCGCGATCCTGATCGGGATCCTGACCTCCACCGTGCTGGCGGTCATCGTCGAGGCGGTCGCCAACATCGGCCCGTCGTTCGTCGACGGGAAGCCCAACCCGAAGGGCTGGGCACTGAACGTGCCGGAGCTGCCCAAGACGGTGGTGGACGTGCCGGACCTGTCGCTGCTCGGCAAGTTCAACGTGCTCGACTCGTGGGGCCGGGCCGGCTGGGTGGTCGTGCTGATGTTCGTCTTCACCCTGTTGATCACGGACTTCTTCGACACCATGGGCACGATGGTGGCGGTCGGTCAGGAGGGTGGCCTGCTCGACGAGCGGGGCACCCCGCCGAAGGCCAAGGAGATCCTGCTGGTCGACTCGATCGCGGCGGCGGCCGGTGGTGCGGCCAGCACCTCCAGCAACACGTCGTACATCGAGAGTGCCGCCGGTGTCGGGGAGGGCGCCCGGACCGGCGTGGCCAGCCTGGTCACCGGCGTCCTCTTCCTGCTGGCGATGTTCCTGGCGCCGCTGGTGGTGATCGTGCCGTTCGAGGCGGCGTCGACGGCCCTGGTGGTGGTCGGCTTCCTGATGATGACCGCGGTACGGACGATCGACTGGTCCGACTACGAGATCGCCATCCCGGCGTTCCTCACCATCGTGCTGATGCCGTTCACCTACTCGATCTCCAACGGGATCGGCGCCGGTCTGATCACCTTCGTGGTCGTCAAGCTGGCGAAGGGTAAGGCCCGGGAGATCCACCCGCTGCTGTACGGGGTGGCCGCGCTCTTCGTGCTGTACTTCCTGCGCGGGCCCATCGAGTCGTTGGTCCTCTGACGCGTCGTCCGGGCGGGGAGTCGAGGGTGATTCCCCGCCCGGAACAGCACGAACATCCTCGTGAGCCTGGTCATAACGGATGTCGTTAGCCAGGCTCATTAGTTAAGCTAACTAACGTGACGGAGCGGACGGTGACGGCGGAACGCGTGCCACCGGCGCAGCTGGCTCCCCAGTTGCGAGATGCGATCACCCGACTCAACCGGCGGGTCCGACGGGCCCGGCCGGTCGGCGACCTCACGGTCACCCAGGTGTCCGCGCTCACCAGCCTGCGGCTGGCGGGCGCGATGACGCCCCGGGAACTGGCCGATGTCGAACGGGTGCAGCCACCGACGATGACCAAGATCGTCGCGAAGTTGGAGGACCGCGGCCTCGTGCAGCGGACCCCCCATCCGACCGACGGTCGCCAGGTCATCCTCGCGGCGACCGAAGGAGGGCAGGCCGTGCTCGACCAGTTCGAGCGGGCCCGCGACGAATGGCTGGCCCACCGGCTGGCCGCGCTCGACGAGGACCAACGGGAGACCCTGCACAGGGCTGCCGAGATTCTCCAGCAGCTCGCTCGCGCCTGAGCCCGCGCGCGCCACTTCCGGCCGTGCCGTCACCTGTCGATGACGCGTACGTCCTTGAGGAGGCGCACCGAGAGTGCAGGCCAAGCTGAGCACGATGTTCCAGTCCCTACAGGTTCGCAACTACCGGCTCTTCGCATCCGGGCAGCTGATCAAGCTGATCGGCGTCTGGATGATGTTCATCGCCCAGGACTGGCTCGTCCTCGAGCTCTCCGACAACTCGGCCACCGCCCTCGGCGTGGTCACCGCGCTCCAGTTCACCCCGGTGCTGCTGCTCACCCTGCTCTCCGGCCGGCTCGCCGACCGGTACGACAAGCGGGTGCTGCTCTTCGCCGCCAACGCCTTCTGGACGGTGCTGGCGCTCGGGATGTCCCTGCTGGTGCTGACCGATCTGGTGCAGCTCTGGCACGTCTTCGCGTTCGCCGCGCTGCTCGGCACGGCCAACGCCGTGGAGACCCCGGTCCGCCAGGCGTTCGTCTCCGAACTGGTCGGCACGCCGCTGCTGCCCAACGCCCTGTCGCTGAACGCCGCCGTGTTCAACTCCGCCCGGATCATCGGCCCGGCGGTCGCCGGTCTGGCTATCGCCGCCTTCGACGTGGGCCCGGTCTTCCTCTTCACCGCCCTCAGCTCCATCGCGCCGCTGGTCAACGTGGTCCGCATGCGGACGGCCGACCTGCACCGCGACGCCCTGCTGCCGCGCGACGAGCGAGCGTCCGCGAAGGTCGTCGACGGGCTGCGGTACGTGTGGCGCCGGCCGGACCTGCTGTTGCCGATGGCGGTCATGTCGGTGATCGGCATGTCGCTGTTCAACTTCCAGCTCACCCTCGCCGCGCTGGCCAAGACGGTCTTCCACACCGGCGCGGCCTCCTTCGGCCTGTTCAGCACCGCGCTGGCCGTCGGCGCGCTGGGCGGGGCGCTCAGCGGCACCGGCCGGCGCAGCCGCCCGTCGGTCTGGCTGGTGCTCGGCGCCGCGATCGGCTGCGCCAGCTTCGGCACCCTGGTCGGCTTCGCGTCGACGTACTGGCTGGTCGTGGCGCTGCTCGTGCCCACCGGCTTCTTCATGGTCTTCTTCGCCCAGGCCGCCAACCAGCGCGTCCAGCTCGGGGTGGACGCCGCCTTCCGGGGCCGGGTGATGGCCCTGTGGGTGCTGGTGTTCCTGGGCACCAACCCGGTCGGCGCACCGCTGATCGGCTGGGTCGCCGAGCACTTCGGCGCCGGCGCGAGCATCTGGATGGGCGGGCTCATCTCGCTGGCCACCGCGCTGATCGCGCTCACCTGGCAACTGCGCCGCTCTGGTGCGCGACTGCGCTTCCGGGTGCTGCCGATGCCCCGCTTCTACGTCACCTCCACCGACTGCTGAGCTACGCGAAGGGCCCTTTCCGGTCGGAACGGGCCCTTCAAGCACGTTCGGAGAACACGGCGAAGTCCCGATCGGCGGATAGCGCGGATGCGGCCAAATCGCTGGCGAGGTGGCACGACGGGGCTTAGCGTCGATATGTGGGAGTCGAACGCGCGCTGATGCTTGCCCTGGCGTTCCTCGCCGTGGCCAGCCTCCCGGCGGCGTTCGCCCTGCTCTTCTGCGCCGACGAGATCATCGACCGGGTGGTCTGCGCCTGGTCCGAGTGGCGCGAGCGCCGGCGGGAGCGACGCACCATCGCCCGCCTCGACCGGGCCATCGAAGCCGACGCGCTGACCCGCGACATCGACCTCAGCGAGTTCGACCGCACCGACCGTCGCCCATTGGAACAGCTCGCCGCCGACCTGCGTCGCCTCGGCGGTCAGCGGCTCGGCGGCACCGGCCGGTCGATGGTCTGGCACGGCGCGGTGGTCCAGGCGTACGACGACCGGCTCCGGCTGGCCTGCCGCGCCCTCGGGATCACCGAACACCTCACCGAGTTGACCGGCGTCGACCAGGAGATCGAACGGGTACGGGTGGAGGGCGTCCTGCACGCCGCCGGTCTGACCCTGCCGGCGGCCCGGGCCGGGCACCGGCAACGGCACCGCTGAACGGTCCAACAGTTTGCGGCTCTTCGTCGCGGTCTATCCGCCCGTCGGGGCGGTCAGCCATCTCGGCGCGCAGATCGCGCGGCTGCGGGTCGGCGCGGCGGCGGCCGCCGGTGTCCGGGTGCGGCTTGCCGACCCGGCGGACCTGCACATCACCCTGGCGTTCCTCGGTGACGTCGAGGCCGCCCGGCTGGTCGACGTGGTGAGTGCGCTCGGGCTCGCCGCCGACCGGTTCCGCGATGCCCGGGACGCCCCGCCCCGGCTGCTTTTGGGTGGCGGTGGCGTGTTCGGCGACGGTCGCCGCACGGTGCTCTGGGTGGACGCCCGGGGCGATGTCGAGGCGCTGCACGAGCTGGCCCAGCTCGTCCGGGAGCGGCTACGCGTGGCCGGGTTGCCGTACGACGAGAAGCCGTCTCGGCCGCACCTGACCGTCGCCCGGCCCGGTGACCGGGTGGAGTTGGCTGCCGTCGAGGCCGACAGGGTGACCCTGGACGACTACGCGGGCCCGGAGTGGCCGGCGACGGGGTTGCTGCTGATGCGGAGCCACCTCGGGTCGGCACGCCCGCGTTACGAGCGGCTCGCCGCCTGGCCGCTCTGATTCGTCGAGCCGGCTTGAACGGCATCGGCCGGCAACGTCGTGCGCCTGAGCTTGCCCTGGCTAGACGAGTAATGCCTAACCTCGCTGGGGCGGTGGGCGCAGCCGGCTGCCGACGGTCACCCTCGGTCACCTCCATGGGGGCGGATGCGGTGGTAAGCGGTATACCTCAGAGTCATATTCATACCTCTGAGGTATACCGCTCACCAGCACATCGACACGGCGGGCACTTCGGAGCGCCGATCTCGGGGTATCAAGCGCAGGGGACACCGCGACATCGGCGATCTCGGGAGTGGACCGTGGACGTCGAGCGTCAGGAGGACTCGCGGGCGGCCGGACCGCTGCCGAAGAGCACGTCGTCCCAGCTCGGCAGGCGCTTGCGCGGCTTGCCGTTGGCGTCGGTGGACTCGCCACCGGCCGCCGCGGCGGCCGTACCGGTCCGGCGGGGCCGCAGCACCGCCAGCGACGGAACGGCCGGGACCTCCTTGGGCGCGTCCGAGTCGTCGTCGAAGGCCGAGCCCTGGCCACCGCCGAGCAGCGCGGCAGCGCCGCCGCCGACCGGCCGCTGCCGGGGCGCGTCCGACCCGGCCAGAGCGGCCGGGGTACGCGGCTCAAGGCCGCGACCCGACGAGCCGCCGAGCGGACGGTCCAGTGAAGCGAGCAGCGCGTCCCGGCCGGCCCGAATCGGATCCCGACCAGGGCGCGGGTGTTCGGACGCGGCCGGCAGCCCGTGCCCACCACGGCTCGGCTCGCCACGCGACGGACCAGGCAGGGCGTGCCCGCCCCGCTCCGGCGCCGGCTCCTGGCCGAGGATCGGCGTGGGCCGCTCGGCGCACAGGTACTGCGCCATGTCGTCGTGCGGGGTAACCACCTGCCGGGCCTTGTCCATGTCCCAGATGGCCTGCGCGGTGGCCTTGCCGGACGGCCAGGTGGCGATGATCCGCCAGGTGCCGTCGTCGCGCCGGTACGCGTCCCAGGAGATCTTCTCGGTGTCGATGCCGTGCTGGCTCAGTCGGCCGTTGACCACCTCGGCGAGCGGGGTGGGCTTCTCCGCGCCCTTGAGTCGGGTGCGACGGGCGTGCTGGGCGAGCATCGCCCGTTCCTGGAGCACCGGGCCGGCGTAGCGCAGCACGCGGTCGACCGGCACCCCGGCAATCCGGGCGACGTCCTCGGCGGACTCACCGGAGCGGATGCGGGCCTGGATGTCCCGGGGAGACAGTGAGGGAGTCGGGTCGACGGTGCTCGGTGCCACCGCGAGCGGCGGGGCACCCGGCTCGGGGTGCATCACGCCGGCGATGCGTTCGTCGATCGGCAGGGCGAGGAGTCGCCCGACCTCGTCGGCGAGCACCAGCGCCTGGCCGTCCTCGGAAAGGGCGACGAAGCGTACTGGGCGCATAGCGTTGCCTCCGTCCCGCTTCGCTGGCCGCACGCCACGAGTCGGCCACCCAGGCGTCTCGGACCACCGTACGCGCATCTGTCTCGGGGTGGGGGAAGCGACACCCCGCATGTCGCGACTGAGCTGCGGCGATGATCACGGTGGGTGTCCATCGAGGCCCCGACGGACACCCACCGTGACGATGCTCAGAGGCGCTCGACGACGTAGTCGATCGACGCGGTCAGCGCCTCGACATCAGCCGGCTCGACGGCCGGGAACAGCGCCACCCGCAACTGGTTGCGGCCGAGCTTGCGGTACGGCTCGGTGTCGACGATGCCGTTGGCGCGCAGCGCCTTGGCGATCGCGGTGGCGTCCACCCCGTCGGCGAAGTCGATGGTCGCGACCACGTTGGACCGCAGCGCCGGGTCGGTGACGAACGGGGTGGCCACCGTGGACCGCTCCGCCCAGCCGTACACCGTCGCGGCGCTCTCCGCCGTGCGCTTGGCCGCCCAGGCCAGACCACCCTGCGCGTTCATCCAGTCGGTCTGCTCGGCCGCGAGGAAGATGGTGGCCAGCGCCGGGGTGTTGTACGTCTGCTCCAGCCGCGAGTTGTCGATCGCGGTCACCAGGTCCAGGAAGGCCGGGATGTAGCGCCCCGACGCCTTGATCTCGGCGGCCCGGTCCAACGCGGCCGGCGACATCAGGGCCAGCCAGAGGCCGCCGTCGGAGCCGAAGCACTTCTGCGGCGCGAAGTAGTAGACGTCGGTCTCGCCGACGTTGACCTCCAGGCCGCCCGCGCCCGAGGTGGCGTCGACCAGGAGCAGCGACCCCTCGTCCGCACCGGCGACCCGGTTGATCGGCACGGCCACGCCGGTCGAGGTCTCGTTGTGCGGCGTCGCGTACACGTCCACGCCGGCCTCGGCGACCAGGGTCGGCGCGCTGCCCGCCGCGGCCTTGCGGACGGTCGGCTCACCCAGGAACGGAGCGTCGGAGACCGACTTGGCGAACTTCGCGCCGAACTCGCCGAAGCTGGCGAACTGCGCACGGTCGCGGACGAGGCCGAAGGTGGCGACCTCCCAGAACGCGGTGGTGCCGCCGTTGCCGATCACGACCTCGTAGCCCTCGGGCAGCGAGAAGAACTCGGCGATGCCGGAGCGCAGTCGGGCCACCTGGTCGCGGACCGTCTTCTGCCGGTGCGACGTGCCCAGGTAGCTGGTCGCCACCTCGGCGAGCGCGGACACGGCCGCCGGACGGACCTTGGACGGGCCGCAGCCGAAACGTCCGTCGGCGGGCTTGATCTCGTCGGGAATCCGGATGATCGGTGCGTCAGCCACGGTACTGAAGATCCTTCCGCAAGGGCGAGGGCGGGCCCGGCGACACTGCCGGCCCTCATCCTCGCACCCGGGGCGGATGGCGACCGCCGGGGTCCCGACGGCCGGTCTGAGTCCTTCACCACATCGAGCGGCCCACGAGGTCGACAGCGGTCGAAAAGGGCCCCCGCACCACGCCTCGCGGCTGGTGCGGGGGCCCTCCGGGCAGCTCCGGCTTCCGGGCAGCTCAGACGCCGTGCGGGATGGCGGCCCAGCCCTCGACGTCGGACGGCTTGCGGGTGTTCGGGCCGACGTAGCGGGCGGACGGGCGGACCAGCCGCTGCAGACGCTTCTGCTCCAGGATGTGCGCGCTCCAGCCGCCCATCCGGGCGCAGGTGAACATCGAGGTGAACATGTGCGCCGGCACCTCGGCGAAGTCCAGCACCACGGCCGACCAGAACTCGACGTTGGTGGCCAGCACCCGGTCCGGGCGGCGGGCCTGAAGCTCGGCGAGGGCGGCCTTCTCCAGCGCCTCGGCGATCTCGAAGCGCGGTGCGCCCAGCTCCTTGGCGGTGCGCCGGAGCACGCGGGCGCGCGGGTCCTCGGCACGGTAGACCCGGTGGCCGAAGCCCATCAGCCGCTCGCCGCGGTCCAGGACACCCTTGACGTAGCCCTCCGCGTCGCCGCTGCGCTCCACAGCCTCCAGCATGCTGAGCACGCGGGACGGTGCGCCGCCGTGCAGCGGCCCGGAGAGGGCGCCGATGCCCGACGAGATGCAGGCCGCGGCGTCGGCCCCGGTGGAGGCGACGATGCGCGCGGTGAAGGTGGAGGCGTTCAGGCCGTGCTCGGCGGCCGAGATGAAGTACGCGTCGACGGCCTTGACGTGCCGCGGGTCCGGCTCACCCCGCCAGCGCTTCATGAACCGCTCGACGATGGTCTGCGCCTTGTCGATCTCCTTCTGCGGCACCGCCGGCAGGCCGAGGCCACGGGCGGACTGCGCGACGAAGGAGAGCGCGGTCACCGAGACCCGGGCGAGGTCCTCACGGGCCTGCTCGTCGGAGATGTCCAACAGCTGGCTGAGCCCCCAGTACGGCGCCAGCATCGCGACCGCCGACTGCACGTCGACCCGGATGTCGCCGGAGTGCACCGGCACCGGGAACGGCTCCGCCGGGGGCAGGCCCGGCCCGAACCGGCCGTCGACCAGCAGCGCCCACACGTTGCCGAACGAGACCTGGCCGATCAGATCCTCGATGTCGACCCCGCGATAGCGCAGCGCGCCACCCTCGCGGTCGGGTTCGGCGATCTCGGTCTCGAAGGCTACGACGCCCTCCAGACCGGGTTTGAAATCGGCCATGTCGCTCTCCTGGATCTGGTCGGTGCGCCTGATCAGCTGAGCCGGCCCGGTCGGCCGAGCGCCTTAGGCGACCCTCAGGGATGTGTTCGGAACATCTTGCCTGCTGCGTAACCGGATATGCGACCCGCTGCGACTGTGCTGCACACGACATCTGAGGACGCGCATTCTCCGCGCCACTCGGTGAGACTGGGCGATGCGGACTGGCCAGCGCGGAAGGGTGCATGTCGGGCCGCCGAGAAGGAGTGGGGACGTGACGGGCGACACACCCGCCCCGGCCGCGATGCGTAACGAGTACGCCGCGGACCTGGGCCTGACCGAAGCTGACCTGGCCGCCGACTGGCACCGCCAGTTCGACAGCTGGTTCGCCGACGCGGTGGCCTTCGGGCTGCCCGAGCCGAACGCGATGGTGGTGGGCACCGCCGACGCCGCCGGCCGGCCCAGCGGCCGGACGGTGCTGCTCAAGGGGTACGACCCCGAGGGCTTCGTCTTCTTCACCAACCACCTCTCGCGCAAGGGTGTCGAGGCGTCCGCCAACCCGTACGCCAGCCTGGTATTTCCGTGGTTTCCCATGCAGCGGCAGGTGGTGGTCGCCGGGTCGATCGCCCCGGTCGAGCGGGCGGTGACCGAGTCGTACTTCGCGAGCCGGCCACGCGGCTCGCAGCTGGGCGCCTGGGCCAGCCCGCAGTCGCAGGTGGTGCCGGACCGGGCCACGCTGGAGGACCGCTATCGGGAGGTGGCCGAGCGGTTCGCCGACGCGACGGTCATCCCGCCCCCGCCGCACTGGGGTGGTCTGCGGGTCCGGCCGGACTCGGTGGAGTTCTGGCAGGGGCGGGCGGGTCGGCTGCACGACCGCCTGCGGTTCCGTCGCGTCGACGGAAGCGACTGGATCGTCGAGCGGCTGGCGCCGTGACGGGTGTGCAGGAGGCCCGGCCGCGCGGAGCGCGCCGCTGGGCGATCGACGTCCGTCCGCTGCGGGTTCCGGCGTACCGGCGGTTGTGGCTCGGCAACACCGTGGCGATGTTCGGCTTCCAGTTCACCGCCGTGGCGGTGCCGGTGGAGATGTACGCCCTGACCCGGGACTCGTTCTGGGTCGGTCTGCTGGGTGTGGCTGCCTTCGTACCCCTGCTGGTCTTCGGGCTCTGGGGTGGCGCGGTCGCCGACGCCCGCGACCGCCGTGCGGTGCTGCTCGGCGGCTCATTGTTGCTCTGGGCATCCACCCTCGGGTTGCTGGTCCAGGCGCTGCTGAACGTGGGCAGCCCGGTGCTGTTGCTGGCGTTGATGGCGGTGCAGTCGGTGGCCTTCGCGATCACCTCGCCGGCCCGCAGCGCCATGCTGCCCCGGCTGGTGCCGGACGACCTGGTGGCGTCCGCCACCACCCTGAACTACACGACCTTCACCGCCGCCTCGGTCGCCGGCCCGCTCGCCGCCGGTCTGATCCTCTCCGCCTCGCCGGACACCACGGTGGTCCTGCCGATCGCGTACGGGTTGGACGCGGTGCTGTTCACCGCCATGCTCTGGGCCGCGCTGCGCCTCCCCTCGCTCCCGCCCGAGCCGACCGCCGACGGCCAGGCCCGACGTGCCGGCCTGGCCAGTGTGATCGACGGATTCCGGTACCTCGCCACCACGCCGGTGCTGCTGCTCTCCTTCGGCGTCGACCTGATCGCGATGATCCTGGCCATGCCGAGGGCGCTGTTCCCGGAGATCGCCCAGGAGCGGTTCGGCGGCGGTGGCGCGGTCGGCCTGCTCTACAGCGCCATCGCGATCGGCTCGATGATCGGCGGGCTGACCTCCGGCTGGATCGGTCGCCTCCGCCGGCAGGGGGTCGGCCTGGTGGTCGCGGTGGTCGGCTGGGGCCTGGCGATCGCCGCGGCCGGGTTGGCCCACCAGCTCTGGCTGATGGTCCTGCTGCTCGCCGTGGCCGGCGCCGCCGACCTGGTCAGCGCCGTACTGCGCCAGTCCATGCTGCTGGTGTACGCGCCGGACCGGATGCGTGGTCGGCTCCAGGGCGTCAACACGGTGGTGGTGGCCGGCGGTCCGCGCCTGGGTGACCTGCGGGCCGGCACCATGGCCGCCGGGTTCGGCGGCGGGGTGGCCTGGGTCGCCGGTGGGCTCGCCTCGGCGGTGCTCGTGGTGGTGCTCGCGGTCGCCTTCCCGGCGCTGCTGCGCTACCGGGCCACGACGGCGTCGAGCGGCGACCGGCCGTGACCGGTTAGGGTCGCCGACATGGAAAGCCCCGACCAGCGCCCCTTCTCCGGCGCACAGTGGACCATCGCCGCCGCGGGCCACGAGGCAGTCATCGTGGAGGTGGGCGGCGGGCTGCGGACGTACCGGCACGAGGGTGTCGACCTGGTCGACGGGTACCAGACCGACGAGGTGTGCCCCGGCTGCGCCGGGCAGGTGCTCGCGCCCTGGCCGAACCGGATCCGCGACGGTCGCTACCCGTTCGCGGACCGGACGCACCAGCTCGCGCTGACCGAGCCGGAGCGGCACGTCGCCATCCACGGGCTGGTCAACTGGGTGCCGTGGCGGCTGCTGGAGCAGTCCGCGGATGCGGTGACGGTCGGCTACGACCTGCCGCCGCAGCCCGGCTACCCGTGGCCGCTGCGACTGGTCAGCCGGTGGAGCGTCGGCGCGGACGGTCTGCGCGCCGAGCACGAGGTGACCAACATCGGCGCCGAGGTGGCCCCGTTCGGCTTCTCGGTGCACCCGTACCTGCAACTGCCGGGTGTTGCGGTGGACGACCTGGTCATGCGGCTGCCGGCGCGTACCCGTGTGCTGGTGGACGGTCGGCTGCTCCCGGTCGGGGCGACCCCGGTGGCCGGCACCGAGTACGACTGGACCAGCCCGCGCCGGATCGGCGGCGCGGAGTTGGACCTCTGCTTCGGCGAGGTGGTCCGGGACGCCGACGGCGGTTCCTCGGTGAGCCTGGCCGCGCCGGACTCCTCGTCCGGGGTGAGCATCTGGGCGGACGCGGAGTTCGGCTGGTGGCAGGTGTTCACCGGGGACGCGCTCATCGGCGAGCGGCACCGGCGCTCGGTGGCGATCGAGCCGATGACCTGCCCGCCGGACGCGTTCCGCTCGGGCAAGGACCTGCTCACGCTCAAGCCCGGCACGACCTGGCGGGGTGCCTGGGGCATCCGTCCCGGGGCCTGATGGAGTTCGCCGAGGTCGTCCGCCGACGGCGGATGGTGCGCAACTACGACCCGGACCGTCCCGTCCCGCCCGACGTGGTGGATCGGCTGCTCGACCACGCCGTCCGCGCCCCCTCGGCCGGGTTCGCCCAGGGCTGGGGCTTCCTCGTGCTGGAGGAGCCGGCCGACCGGGAGCGGTTCTGGGCCGCCACCACGCCGGAGGGTGGCGGGCGGGAGCGCTGGCTGGCGGGGATGCGCAGGGCGCCGCTCATCGTGGTGCCGCACGCCAACGAGTCGGCCTACCTGCGGCGGTACGCCGAGCCGGACAAGGGTTGGACCGACCGGTCGACCGACCGCTGGCCGGTGCCCTACTGGTACGTGGACACCGGCTTCGCCGCGCTCCTGATGCTGCTCACCGCCGTGGACGAGGGGCTGGGGGCGTGCTTTTTCGGGATTCCGCCGCAGCGGCTGGGCGCGTACCGGGGCGCGTTCGGCGTGCCGGAGGAGTACCACCCCATCGGTGCCGTCACAATCGGTTACCGTGCGCCGGACCATCGGTCACCATCGCTGCGCCGAGGGCGGCGCGAAATGGACGAGGTGGTGCGGCGCGGGCGGTGGAGTTGAGTGGCGCGTCCCGTTCGTCGGAGTTGAGGATCGGGCGAGCGGTAGCGAAACTGACATCAGGGAGCAGAACGTCGCGTGCGCTGGACGGCTAGGCTGGCACGGTCATCGGTGCCGCGCCGCGCGGTGCCCGCCGCGGCCCGGCTCGGTGTCGTCGGTCGGCCCGGCCACGGGGAGGGGAGCGTGCCGTCGTGATCTTCAGAGCGGTCCGGGACGGGCGTCCCTATCCGGAGCACAACCTGACGCTCAAGCAGTGGGCGGAGATTCCGCCCCGTCCGCTGCGCCTGGACCAGTTGATCACCACCAAGCGCGAGCTGGCGCTCGACAAGCTCCTCGCCGAGGACTCGACCTTCTACGGCGACCTCTTTCCGCACGTGGTCCAGTGGAACGGTGGGCTCTACCTGGAGGACGGGCTGCACCGCGCCCTGCGTGCCGCCCTGCAACAGCGCAACCAGATCCACGCCCGTGTGCTGGTGCTCTCCGGGCCGATCGACTGAACGGCGTGAGCTGAGGCTTCGTTAAGGTGACGGCATGACTGCCCTCGATCTGCTCGACCTGGACCCGTCGCTCAGCGAGGAGGAGCGGCAGATCCGCGACGTCGTCCGCCAGCTCGTCGACGACCGGGTCCGCCCACACGTCGCCGAGTGGTACGAGGAGGGTCGCGTGCCGGCCCGCGAGCTGGCCCGCGAGTTCGGCAAACTCGGTCTGCTCGGCATGCACCTGACCGGCTACGGCTGCGCCGGCGCCTCCGCCGTCGCGTACGGGCTGGCCTGCCAGGAGCTGGAGGCCGGTGACTCCGGGCTCCGCTCGCTGGTCTCGGTGCAGGGCTCACTGGCGATGTACGCCATCTGGCGCTACGGCAGCGAGGAGCAGAAGCAACGCTGGCTGCCGGCGATGGCGACCGGCGAGGCGATCGGCTGCTTCGGCCTCACCGAACCCGACCACGGCTCCGACCCGGCGTCCATGACCACCCGGGCCCGCCGCGACGGCGACGACTGGGTGCTCACCGGCGCCAAGATGTGGATCACCAACGCGCCGATCGCCGACGTGGCCGTCATCTGGGCACGCACCGACGAGGGCGTCCGCGGTTTCGCCGTACCCATGGACACGCCCGGCGTCACGGCCCGCGAGATCGGCCGCAAGATGTCCCTGCGCGCGTCGGTGACCGGCGAGATCGTGCTCGACGACGTCCGGCTCCCCGCCGACGCACGGCTGCCCGAGGCGGTCGGGCTCAAGGCGCCGCTGAGCTGCCTGACCGAGGCCCGGTACGGCATCGTCTGGGGCTCACTCGGCGCGGCACGGGACTGCCTGGAGACCACCCTGGCGTACGCCACCAGCCGTACCCAGTTCGGTCGGCCGCTGGCCGGATTCCAACTCACCCAGGCCAAGCTCGCCGACATGGCCGTCGAACTGGTCAAGGGCCAACTGCTCGCGCTGCACCTCGGCCGGCTCGCCGACGGCGGCCGGCTCCGCCCCGAGCAGGTCAGCGTGGGCAAGCTGAACAACGTGCGGGAGGCCCTGGCCATCGCCCGGCAGTGCCGCACCATCCTCGGCGCCAACGGCGTCTCCGGGGAGTACCCGGTGATGCGGCACGCGAACAACCTGGAGAGCGTCCTGACGTACGAGGGCACGTCCGAGATCCACCAGCTCGTCGTCGGGCAGCGGCTCACCGGGCTCTCCGCGTTCGCCTGACCTGCCCGTTTACGCATTCCGGCCGCTCGCCGCGCGGCTGTCGTACCGGGGCCGTACCGTCATTGACAGACGACGTGTCTGACGAGGACGGTGAGTGTGATGGCCCGCGACGCTGGCATCAACGAGCCCACGAGGGAGTTCCCCGGTTACCCGACCGGCGACGACCTCAAGGAGCGCTCGGCCGCGACACCCGACCCGACTCCGGGCGGGCCGGGTGGCACCGATGGTCCTCCGGCCGGCGGGGGTGGGGGTGCGGCCCGTGGGCTGCTCCTCCTGCTCGGTGCCGCCGCGCTGGCCGTGGTGGTGCTGCTCGGCGTGCAGGCGACCGGCTTCCTGCCCGATTTCCGTAACCCGTTCACCAAGGAGCAGACCGACCGCAGCCAGCCGCCGCTGCTGAAGTCGATCCAGGATCTCAGCCGCTACGTGGCCGCCGAAGGCAACTTCCAGGTCGTGGTCGACACCCAGAACGACCGGCGCAACGTCCCGGACTTCCTGCTCAACGAACGCACCCTGTTCGTCGGGGCCGGCAGCGTCGAGGCGTACGTCGACTTCACCAAGATCGGTGAGGGTGCGATCGTGCAGTCCGCCGACGGCAAGTCGGTCGAGATCAAGCTGCCCGCGCCGCAGCTCGGCGAGACCAACCTCGACATGGAGAAGAGCTACGTCTTCGCCGAGCAGCGCGGCCTGCTCAACCGGCTCGGCGACCTGGTCGGCAACGACCCCAACCGCCAGCAGCAGGTCTACCAACTGGCCGAGGAACGGATCACCGCCGCCGCCCGGGACAGCGGGCTCTCCGCCCGCGCCGAGGAGAACACCCGCAAGATGCTGCAGGGGCTGCTGCGCTCGCTGGGCTACCAGCAGGTCACGGTCACCTACACGGCCCCCTGACGCTCGACGCTTCGGCAGTAGGTCGCTGCGGCGCTCGGACGCCCCGGCACCTCCGTGCTCGGTGATCCGGCCCCTCGGCGCCTGGCGGTCCGGCATCTCCACGCTCGGGGCTTCGGTGCCGGAATCCGGTGCCCGGCGCTCCAAAACTGCAGCCGCGCCCGCCCCGACCACCGTCGGGGCGGGCGTTTTCACTGGCCCGCCGCCCGCCGCCCGCCGCCCGCCGCCTGCTGCTCGCCGCCCGCTGCCTGGCGCCTGGCGCCTGGCGCCTGACGCCTGGAGCCCGCCGCCTGGTGCTCGCCGCTCGCCGCCTGCTGCTCGCCGCTCGCCGCTCGCCGCCTGCTGCTTGCCGCTCGCCGCCTGCCGCTTGCCGCTCGCCGCCTGCTCCTCGCTGCTCGCTGCTCGGTGCCCGCACCGACCCGGGCCGCGTTGCTGTGGCTGCCTCCGCGCCGTGCTCGTCCTGCGTCCCCGCTGGCAGGTCGGCAATTACCCGTGCACGCCGCTCGTCGGCGTCGGCCAGGGCGATTTGTCGGGTCCGCGCCATCCTCTGGCTGCGGTATGAGCAGATCTTGGACAGTTTCCGTCAGCAGCTAACGGAAACTGTCCAAGATCTCGGAGTGGAGGGCCGGTTGGGCGCGTGACGCCGACGCGGTCACGCCCTGCGGTCAGGGTTTCTGCGGGGCATGACTTGCGGCGAGTCCGGGTTGTGCCGCTGGTTGCGCCCGCCCGCCGGACCGACCACCACCGCCGCGACTTTCGCGCGGGCCACCAGCACCACCGCCGGGCTGTGCGTCACCGCCGGGTCGTGCGCTACCGCGGGGCCGCGCGCTACCGCTGGGCTGTGCGTCACCGCTGGGCTGTGCGTCACCGCCGGGTCGTGCGCTACCGCCGGGTTGTGCGTCACTGCTGGGCCGCGCGCTACCGCTGGGCTGTGCGTCACCGCGGGGCTCTGCGCTACCGCGGGGCCGCGCGCTGCCACTCGATCGCGCGCCACCAGCGATTCGTGCCCGCCCGAGATTCGCGCCATGTCCAGGAGCGGGGTGGCCGGAGGCCACCACATCGTCGACGTGGTGGCCTCCAGACTGCGCTGTGCTGTGCTGTGCGGGGGTGGTCAGTGGCCGGTGGAGGCGAGGTAGCGGTCCTCGTTCGGCATGAGGATCCAGAGGATCAGGTAGACGATCACCTGGGTGCCGGGCAGCAGCAGTGACAGCAGGAACAGCAGCCGGACCATCCCGGCGGACATGCCGAACCGCTGACCGAGGCCGGCGCAGACACCGGCGAGCATGCGCCCCTGGCGGGGCCGAACCAGTTTGCGACTCATCGTCGTACTCCCACTCTGCGGCGGTGCGCCGCGTCTGCAATCCACGGTAGAAAGGGGTGGCCGTCCTGCCCTCGGTCCCGAGGAGGATCAGCGGTCCATGGACCCGTAGGTACTTACCCGTGCGGCCCCGCTCGACGCCTCCGGCCCGCGCTCCCCGCGCGCAGGCCCCGCGCCCGCGCCCTGCCGGCAGCCCGCGCTCCCCGCGCGCAGGCCCCGCGCCCGCGGCCCGCCGGCAGGCCGCGCCTCTCAAGGTCGTGCTCGATCCTGGATGTAGTGGCTTTCCGCCACTCGCGAGGCCACTACAACAAGGATCGAGCGTGATCATGGAGGCTGCGCGAGGGTGGCCGGGCGGTGACCGGCGGGAGGCGGCCGGGTGGCCCCGCCGCCGTGCTCGGTTGAGGGGTGAGCTGGGCGGGTAGGCTCGCAGGTCGGGCACCCACACCCCGGGTGACCGGCGGCCACCCGACCGGGCGGCCACGAGCGGGGCTGCCGGACCGGCGGCCACGACCGGGCGGATCCCGTACGACGGGATGACGCCGAGGAAGCGCAGCCATGATCAGTGTTTTCGACCTCTTCAGCGTCGGCATCGGGCCGTCCAGCTCGCACACGGTCGGGCCGATGCGGGCCGCCCGTACGTTCGTGGCCGGGCTCAAGGCCGACGGGCTGCTCACCGAGACGGCGCGGGTGCAGGCCGAGCTGTTCGGTTCGCTGGGCGCGACCGGGCACGGGCACGGCAGCGACCGGGCGGTGCTGCTGGGGCTGGCCGGCGAGGCGCCGGAGACGGTCGACACCGACACCGTCGGTCCTCGGGTCGAGCGGATCCGCGCCGAGCGGCGGATCAGTCTGCTGGGTGCGCACGAGATCGACTTCGATCCGGACCGGGACCTGACGCTGCACCGTCGCCGGTCGCTGCCGTACCACCCGAACGGGATGACCTTCGTGGCCTTCGACGCGGCCGGGGAGCAGGTCCGGGCCCGCAGCTACTACTCCGTCGGCGGTGGCTTCGTGGTGGACGAGGCGGCGGCGGGCGCGGACCGCATCAAGCCGGACAGCACGCGGGTGCGATACCCGTTCCTGACCGGGGCGCAGCTGCTGGAGGTCACCACCCGCACCGGGCTGTCGATCAGCGAGGTGATGCTCGCCAACGAGCGCTCGTGGCGCAGCGAGGCGGAGATCCGGGCCGGCCTGCTGGAAATCTGGCGGGTCATGCGGGAGTGCGTGCAGCGCGGCTATGAGCGGGACGGCGTACTCCCTGGTGGTTTGAAGGTCCGGCGGCGCGCGGCGGAGTTGCGGCGCGGCCTGGAGGCGGAGGTCGGGACGCCCGATCCGCTGCACGCCATGGACTGGGTGACGCTGTTCGCCCTCGCGGTGAACGAGGAGAACGCGGCCGGCGGTCGGGTGGTGACCGCGCCGACGAACGGCGCGGCGGGGATCATCCCGGCGGTGCTGCACTACTACAGCCGCTTCATCGAAAAAGCCGACGACGACGGCGTGGTGCGGTTCCTGCTGGCGGCCGGCGCGATCGGCGTGCTGTTCAAGGAGAACGCGTCGATCTCCGGCGCGGAGGTCGGCTGTCAGGGTGAGGTCGGCTCGGCCTGCTCGATGGCGGCGGCGGGGCTGGCCGAGGTGCTCGGTGGCACTCCGGAACAGGTGGAGAACGCCGCCGAGATCGGGATGGAGCACAACCTCGGGTTGACCTGTGACCCGGTGGGTGGCCTGGTGCAGATCCCCTGCATCGAGCGGAACGCGGTGGCTAGCATCAAGGCGATCACGGCCGCCCGGTTGGCCCTGCGCGGCGACGGCGTGCACAAGGTGTCGCTGGACAAGGTCATCAAGACCATGCGGGAGACGGGCGCCGACATGAAGGTCAAGTACAAGGAGACGGCGCGGGGCGGTCTGGCCGTCAACGTGATCGAGTGCTGAACCCCGCCGATTCGGGGCATTCGTTCACCGACTGCTAACCTGGCGTCCGTTTTCAGGAGGCGGGAGGCTGCGGTGACCTCTGGCGTCGCGGCCCTGTGGTCGCACCGCAACTCGCTGCGCATCCTGGTCCGACGGGATCTGGCGGTCAAGTACCAGCAGTCGGTGCTGGGTTACTTCTGGTCGCTGATCGAGCCACTCGGCATGGGCGCCATCTACTGGTTCGTCTTCGGGGTGCTCTACTCCCGCGACACCGGTCGGCACCTCGGCGAGGCGGCCGGGTCGTACCCGTTGTTCCTGATCACCGGGATCTTCGCCTGGATGTGGGCCAGTTCGGCGCTGAGCGAGGCCACCAACGCGCTGACCGGCCAGTCCCGGCTGATCACCACGATGAACGTGCCGCGGCAGGTGTTCCCGATCGGCCGGGTCACCGGTCGGTTCGCCGAGTACGCGGCCGGCCTGCCGATCCTGATCGGCATCGCGGTGATCTACGCGGCGCGTGGCAAGATCCACCCCGGGTGGTCGCTGCTCGCCCTGCCGCTCGCGGTGGCGGTGCAGGCGGTGCTGCTGATCGGGCTGGCCCTGCTGTTGTCCGCGTGGAACGTGCTGATGCGCGACGTGGAGCGGTTCCTGCGGCTGATCATCCGGGTGCTGTTCTACGCCACGCCGATCATCTATCCGCTCAGCCTGGTCCGGGAGTCCGGCCTGCCGGGCTGGCTGAAGGTGGCGTACGAGCTGAACCCGCTGGTCGGGATCTTCCAGCTGCACCACGCGATCTGGTACCCGGACGAGTTCCCGGACACCCGCCTGCTCGCCACCACGGTCGTCGGCAGCCTGCTGGTGCTGGCCGCCGGTTGGTGGTCGTTCCGCCGGTTGGAACCCGCCGTGCTCAAGGAACTCTGACGTGGCCGCGCCGATCATCGAGGCGGACGGTCTGGGCATCCGGTTCGTCCGCAACCGGCGCCGCCAACTGCGGCTGCGCGAGCTGTTCATCCACCGGGGCGCCCGGGGCGCCCTGCCCGGCCAGTTCTGGCCGCTGCGCGACG
Organism: Micromonospora sp. NPDC005237; assembly: GCF_040607775.1. Lineage (NCBI taxonomy): Bacteria > Bacillati > Actinomycetota > Actinomycetes > Micromonosporales > Micromonosporaceae > Micromonospora > Micromonospora sp. NPDC005237. Next base: position 723,377 of record NZ_JBEXHJ010000002.1, read on the forward strand.
TGTCGTTCACCGTCGAGCCGGGCGAGACCGTCGGGGTGATCGGCCGCAACGGCACCGGCAAGAGCACCCTGCTGCGGCTGATCGCCGGGGTGCTCATCCCCGACGAGGGCGACATCCGGGTGCACGGCGCGGTGGCGCCGCTGCTGGAGTTGTCCGCCGGCTTCTCCAACGACCTGACCGGGCGGGAGAACCTGCACCTGGTCGGTGGGCTGCACGGGCTGTCGACGAGCTACCTGAAGCGGCACTTCGACGAGATCGTCGAGTTCGCCGGTGAGCAGGTGGAACGGGCCATCGACACGTCGGTGCGGCACTACTCGTCGGGAATGAAGGTGCGGCTCGGCTTCGCGATCATCTCGCACCTGCCGCACCCGATCCTGTTGATGGACGAGGTGACCGCGGTCGGCGACGCGGAGTTCCGCAAGAAGTGTTACGCGACGATTGAACGTCTGCTCGGGGAGGGGCGCACGCTCGTGCTGGTGTCACACAACGAAAAGGACCTGACCCGGTTCTGCCGTCGGGGGTTGTACCTCGACGCGGGCCGGTTGACGCTCGACGGCACCATCGCCGAGGCGCTCGACGCGTACCACGCCGCGGTTGCGCGGTGACGCTCGCGATCGTGCTCGCCGCCGGGACGGCCGCGGCGAGCCTGCGCACCGCGTCCGGCGAGCCGCTGGCCGACCGACTCGCCGCCCAGCTGCGCCGGGCCGGGGCGGCCGACGTGCGCTTCGCCGCCACCCTCGACGAGCTGGCCGAGCTGGCCGAGCTGGCCGACGCCGCCGACGGGCCGCTGCTGATCAGTGGCACCGACCTGGTGGCGCACACCGCCGTACTGCGGCACCTCGCCACCAGCCCGGTGGGACCGACCGTGGCACTGGTGCTGACCGACCCGCCGGTGCCCGGACGGACCGCCGTGCGCGAGGAGCGCGGCCAGATCGTCGACGCCGGCCCGCTGGACGCCCTCGACGGTGACGCGACCGGCGTGTTCGGTGGCGCGTTGCGCGTCGGCGTCGACGACCTGCCGACCCTGGCCGCCGCCGCGCGGGCCGCCGCCGTCGGCGCGCGACCCCTTGCCGCCCCGATCGGGCCGGCCGGTGACGTGTCGCCGCTGCCGGCGGGCGGGGGCGCCGGCCACGACGAGCCCGGGCCCGCCGTGGACCGGCTCGTCGCGGGTCTCGCGGCGCTCGGCACCCTGATCTTCGCCCAGCGGGTACGCCTCCTCGTCGCGCACCGGGTCGAGGACCCGGCCGGGCTGGTCGCCGCCGAGGCGGCGGTGACGGCGGTCGACGAGGACCGCGCCGAGCTGCGGCTGTCGGTGAAGGAGCGGGACGACTTCTTCTCCACGTACTTCGTCAGCACCTGGTCGCCGTACGTGGTCCGGCTCGCGGCCCGGCTGCGGCTCACCCCGACCGGGGTCACGGTGATCTCGGTGCTGTTCGCGCTGGCCGCCGCCGTGCTGTTCGGGGTCGGCGGGCGACCCGCGCTGGTCGGCGGCGCGGTGCTGCTCTACCTCGGCTTCGTGCTGGACTGCGTGGACGGTCAGCTGGCCCGCTACACCCGGCACTTCAGCGCGTGGGGCGGCTGGCTGGACACGATGGCCGACCGGGCGAAGGAGTACCTGGTCTACGCCGGCCTGGGCTTTGGAGTCAGTCACGCCGGGCTGGGCAACGGCTGGGCGTTGGCGATCGCCGCGATGACGTTGCAGACCGTCCGGCACATGACCGACACCTGGTACGGGGTGCTGCACGACGAGGCGGCACGCCGGCCCCGGACGGCGGCGGGAGCCAGCGGCGGTATCGGTGACCGGCTGAACGCCGCGTCGACGCGGGTGCAGGCGGACACGGGCTCGCTGTCGTACTGGCTGAAGCGGACCGTGGTGTTCCCGATCGGTGAGCGGTGGGCGCTGATCGCGCTGACCGTGGCGCTGTTCAATCCGTTGGTCAGCCTCATCGCGGTGCTGGTCTGGGGTGGGTTGGCGTTCGCGTACACCGGGGCGTTGCGCACGTTGCGGGCCCGCTGGATGTGGGTGCCGGTGCTGGACACGGTCGACGCGACCCTGCACCGCGACGACGGCCCGCTGGCCCGCCGGCTGCCGGTGGTCCGCCCGATGGGGCCGCTCACTTTGGCGGTGATCGCCGCGCTCGGCCCGGCGGTGCTGCTTGTCGTCGCCCTGCTGGGCGACTCGCCGGCAGGGCTGCGGTGGGCGGTGCCGGTGGCGTTGCTGGTGCTGCTGGCCGGTGGCCTCGGCGCCGGGGCCGCGCACAACGGCCCGCTGGACTGGCTGGTGCCGGCGGCGCTGCGGGCCGCCGAGTACCTGTTCGCGATCGCCGTCGGGGTGGTCGGCGACGCGCCGGGCTGGCTGATCTTCGGCTACGTCTTCGTGCTCACCGTGCACCACTACGACCTGACGGCGCGACTGGAGAAGCGGCAGACGGCGCCGCCGCTGCACGTCGCCACGCTGGGCTGGGACGGACGTTCGGTGCTGCTGGCCCTCGCGGCGATTGTCGGCATCGTGAGTATCGGCATGGCTACACTCGGTGCGTACCTTCTCGTGGTTTTCGTGGCGAGCGTCGTCCTGGCCTGGTTCGTCCGGCCGGCCCGTAGCGCGCGGGCGTCGGCCGCGCCGGTGGGCGCGGGAGGTGTCGCGCCGCGCTGACGGAGGGACGGCCGGATGACCCTGATCAGTTTCGTGGTGCCGGCCTTCCGGGTGCAGGGGTATCTGCGCGAGTGCCTGGACTCGGTCCTCGGCCAGCCGGTGACCGACCTCGAGGTGATCGCCGTCGACGACTGCTCGCCCGACGCCAGCGGCGAGATCATCGACGAGTACGCGGCCCGCGACCAGCGGGTCCGGTCGGTCCGGCTGTCGGAGAACGTCGGCCTCGGTCCAGCCCGCAACATCGGGCTGGACCAGGCCGTCGGCGAGTACGTGTGGTTTCTCGACGGGGACGACTGGCTGGCGCCGGACTGCCTGCGGGAGGTGGCCGAGCGACTGCGCGCGACCCGGCCGGACGTGCTGCTGGTGGACCACGTCCGGACGCACTGGAACGACACCGCCACCCGCAGCGCGATGGCCGAGGTGTTCCCGGAGTCGCCCGGGGCGGCCACTTTCCGGCTGCGGGACCGGCCGGAGGCGATGCGGCTGCTGCACACCGCCTGGAACCGGCTGGTCCGCCGCGAGTTTCTGGTCGAGCTGGGGTTGCGCTTCTCGGACGGCTGGTACGAGGACGTCTCGTTCAGCTACCCGGTGCTGATGGCGGCGCAGCGGATCGGCGTACTGGATCGGGTCTGCGTCAACTACCGGCAGCGCCGTGCCGGCGCGATCACGAAGACCAGAGGGGACCGGCACTTCGAGGTGTTCCCGCAGTGGCACCGGGTCTTCCACCTGATGGACGCCTGGTCGCCGGCGGTGGACGCGCTGCGGCCGGCGGTCTTCGAACGGATGATCTGGCACTACCTGACCGTGCTCGGCAACGGTCAGCGGATCGCCCCGGAACTGCGGCCGGCGTTCTTCGCGCAGATCACCGCCGACTACGCGCGGTGGCTGCCGGAGGGCGGGTATCCCGTGCCGGAGGGCGTCGAGGGAGTCAAGCACCGGCTGGTGGCGGCCGGCCGGTGGCGGACGTTCAGCGCGTTGCGGGCCGCCAGCCGGGCCCGCGACACGGCCCGGAGGCAGGCGCGTACCGCCCGTCGTCGGGTCGGGCCGGTGGCCCGGCGTGGCGCGCGGCTGACCCGCGACGGGCTGCTGCACGAGTACTACCGGGCGGAGCTGCGCCGGCCGGTGGACCCGACGCTCGCGGTGTACGCGGCCTACTGGTACCGCGGGTACTCCTGCAACCCGGCCGCGATCTACGAGGCGGCCCGCCGGCTGGCCCCCGAGGTGCGGGGCGTGTGGATCGTGCGCCGCGACCGGGTGGACGATGTCCCGGCCGGGGTGGAGTACGTCGTCGCCGGCACCCCGGCGTACTACCGGGTCCTCGCGCGGGCCCGGTGGTTGGTCAACAACGTCAACTACCCGGACTTCGTGCGCAAGCGGCCGGAGCAGGTGCACGTGCAGACCCATCACGGCACCCCGGTCAAGGTGATGGGGCTCGACCAGCAGCGCTACCCGGTCGGCGCGGGCCGGATGGACTTCGCCGGCCTGCTGCGCCGGGTGGACCGTTGGGACTACAGCGTCAGCGCCAACAGCTTCTCCACCCAGATGTGGGACCGGGCCTATCCGGCCACCTACACGACGCTGGAGGTGGGCTATCCGCGCAACGACCGGCTGGTCACGGCCAGTCCGGACGAGGTACGCCGGCTCCGCGCGGAGTTCGGCTTCGGGCCCGACGAGCAGGTGGTCCTGTACGCCCCGACGCACCGCGAGCACCTGCCCGGCTACCGGCCGCCCTTCGACCCGGACCGGTTCGTCGCCGCGCTCGGTGACTCGGGGCGGCTGCTGATGCGCAGCCACTACTTCCACGACCGGGAGCGCCGGCCCGGCTGGCCGCTGGACTTCCAGCGGGTGCGCGACGTCAGCGGCTACCAGCGGGTGGAGGACCTCTACCTCGTCGCCGACGTGCTGGTCACCGACTACTCCTCGGCGATGTTCGACTATGCGGTGCTGGACCGGCCCATCGTGCTCTACACACCGGACTGGGAGGCGTACCGCCTGGCCCGGGGTGTCTACTTCGACGTCACCGCGGAGCCACCGGGGGCTGTGGCCACCACGTTCGCCGACCTGCTCGACCTGTTCCGCACGGACGCGGTGCGCTCGGACGCCGCGCACAAGGCCCGCCAGCACTTCCGGGGCCGGTTCTGCCGCCTGGACGACGGGCAGGCGGCCGAGCGGGTGGTGCGCCGGGTGTTCCTCGGCGAACAGCCCGAACCGTCGGCGGGCTGCTGACCGCGACGACACCTCGTCCCGGCGTAATAGCGGCGTCATGGGCCGAACACGAGACGTTTACCCGATGTGCGAATCGAATGATCCTGGTCACAGTCTTGTGGGGGTTCGGCCGACGACCTGGGGGAGGTGACGGTGAGCACCGTCGCGCTCAAAGATGTGACCAAAGTTTTCAAGGACGGCACGTTGGCCGTCGACAGCATAAATCTGGATGTGAACGACGGCGAGTTCATGGTGTTGCTGGGGCCATCCGGCTGCGGCAAGTCCACAGTGCTGCGCATGATCGCCGGTCTGGAGGACCCGACACAGGGCGCGGTGCTGCTGGACGGGGAGCTGGCCAACGACCTGCCGCCACGCGACCGCAAGATCGCGATGGTCTTCCAGGACTTCGCGCTCTATCCGCACATGACCGTTGGCGACAACATCGCCTTTCCGCTGCGGCTGGCCGGTGTCGAACCGGAGCCGCGCGGTGAGCGGGTGACCGACGTGGCGAGCGCCCTGGGCATCAGCGACGTGCTCGCCCGCAAGCCGGGCCAGCTCTCCGGCGGCCAGCGCCAGCGGGTCGCCATGGGCCGCGCAATCGTCCGACGACCGGGGCTGTTCCTGATGGACGAGCCGCTGTCGAACCTGGACAGTGGGCTGCGCGCCGAGCTGCGCGCGGAGATTTCCGGGCTGACCCGGGAGCTGGGCGTCACCACCGTCTACGTCACCCACGACCAGGCCGAGGCGCTGACCATGGCCGACCGGGTGGCCATCATGCGCCGCGGCGTGCTCCAGGACGTGGGCACACCCACCCAGGTGTACGGCCGCCCGGCGACGCTCTACGTGGCCGCCTTCCTGGGCAGCCCCCGGATGAACCTGCTGGAGGCGTCGGTCTACGTCCACCTCGACCGGTACGTCACGCTCAACCTCGGTGACCAGTCGCTCTACCTGCCGTGGAACGACATCCGCAGCCGGGCGGTGGCGCATTACCACGGCGAGCGGATCGTGGTCGGGATGCGGGCCGAGGCGCTCACCCCGGTCGCCCCGGACAGCCCCGGTGACGTGCTGCGCGGCCGGATCCGCTACCTGGAGCACCACGGGCACGAATCGCTGGCGTTCCTCGACATCGGGGCGACCGCGATCGTCGTGGACGAGATGGGCGCGCCTCTGGACCCGCCGCCCGTTGGCCAGCGAGGCCTGCGCCGGTTCGGTGCGGTGATGCAGCGGCTCACCGGCAAGCCGGTGGAGCCCCAGGAGGTCTCGAACGGCGCCACGCGGACCAGCGTCCTCCCCGACCCGGGCCGGCACCACCGTCGCCCGGCCGAGTTGGCGGTGCGGCTGGCGCCGTACCCGGCGGTCACCGCCGGTCATCCGCTCGCCGTGTCGGTTCGGATGGACGCGCTGCACTTCTTCGACGAGCGCGGGGCCCGGATCGACGTGGGTTGGCGGTGACGCCACGCCGTAGCGGGGTGGCGGGAGGTCCGTCCGGTGTCCTACCGTCTGCCCACCTAGTCCACTATGTGACACACCGAAAGGGGTGCACCCGTGTCGGGTGACCGTCCCAGCCCGCTCGTCATCGAGCGCATCCTGCGCGACCGGCAGGGCATCTGGCAGCAGATCGTGGCCGAGGGCGACCTCAACGCGCTGACCGGGCGGATGCTGGCCAGCTCCGCCATCGCGCTCGCCTGCTACGGCGCGGTGCTCGGGGCGTTCCACAGCCCGCTGATGGCGCTCACGTCCGCGCTGAAACTGCCGCTGCTGTTCCTGGTCACGCTGGCCATCTGCCTGCCCACGCTCTATCTGTTCAACCTGGTGTTCGGCGCCCGGCTGTCGGTGCGCCAGTCGCTAGCGCTGGTGATGGTCGCGATCACGGTCACGTCGATGCTCGCGGTGGCGTTCGCACCGATCAGCCTCTTCTTCCTGATCACCGCGCCCGACTACGGCTTCTTCAAGCTGCTCAACGTCGCCATCCTGACGCTGTCGGCGCTGGTCGGGCTGCGCTTTTTGACCGGCGGGATGCAGGTGCTCAACGACCACGGCCTGCTCGCCCCGGCGGTGGCCACGGCCGGGGCCGCGGGCCAGGTCAACGCCCAAGCGCCGGCGGTGCCGGCTGCCGTGCCCGCCGGTTCGGTGCCGGCCAGCGTGCCCGCCGGTGCGGCCTCGTCCGCCGATGCGGGTGCCGAGCCGGTCGCCGTGTCGGCGGGAGCAGCGGTGGCGGGGTCGGCCGCGAACGGTGGCACGCCCGCCGCGACGCCGACGGTGCAGACCCCGGCGCACGTCCCGGCCCACGTCCCGGCCCAGTGGGGCGGACAGCCGGCCCCCGGCTCGTTCCCGCCCGGCATGATGCCGCCCGGCTACCCGGCGGCGCAGCGTCCGTGGGCCACCCCGCCGGCCCGGCGCGGCGAGCCGACGCAGCGGCCGGCCAGCATGACGCTGCTCTACATCTGGATCCTGCTCTTCGGGTTCGTCGGCACCCAGTTGGCGTGGACGCTGCGTCCGTTCTTCGGTGACCCGGGTCAGGATTTCTCGCTCTTCCGCAGCATCGACGGCAACTTCTACGCGGAGATCCTGCGGACGATCGCCAACCTCTGACCCATCGGTAGCCGGGAAAAACCCTGGTTGCCGCCCTGGTTACCGAGAAGTAACGTCGGGCTATGACCATCGACTCCCGCCAGGTGGCGGCCGGCATCCTGGAAGCGGTGCCGTTCGCCCGTACGCTCGGCATCGAATTCGTCGAGGTGGCACCGGAGGCGGACGGCGGGGTGCGGGCCGTCGTCCGACTCCCCGACACGCCGGCGACCCACAACCACGTCGGCGGCCCGCACGCCGGGGCGATGTTCACGCTCGGCGAGACGGCCTCCGGCGCGGTCGTGCTGGCCGCCTTCGGGCAGCTGCTCGACCGTTGCGTGCCGCTCGCCGTCCGGGCCGAGATCGCCTACCGCAAGCTGGCCCGGGGGCCGGTGCTGGCCGCCGCGCGGCTCGGGCGGCCCGCCCCGGAGGTGATCGCCGAGCTGGAGTCCGGTCGGCGGCCCGAGTTCGCCGTCGAGGTGGAGATCGCCACCGAGGACGGCACGACCACCTCGGCGATGACGGTGATCTGGACGTTGCGGCCGAACTGAGCCAGGCCACGGGCGGCCGAAAACGGGTTTGCGGGCCGGGCCGGGTGGTTAGATTCGTACCGTGCTGGGCCTACCTGCTCATGTGACCGCCTGTCTCTTCGATCTGGACGGTGTGCTGACGCAGACCGCCCGGGTGCACAACGCCGCCTGGACGAAGACGTTCGACGAGTTCCTGCGGCAGCGGGCCACGGCAACCGGAGAACCCTTCCAGCCGTTCGACCCCGGCCCGGACTACAACCGCTACGTCGACGGCCGGCCCCGCGCCGACGGCGTCCGGTCGTTCCTCGGCTCCCGGGGGATCGTGCTCCCCGAGGGCAGCCCCGACGACCCGCCGGACGCCGACACCGTCAACGGTGTCGGCAACCGCAAGAACGTCCTGCTGCTGGAACAGCTGCGCACCTCCGGAGTCGAGGTCTACCCGGGTTCGGTGCGTTATCTGCGGGCGGCGGCCGCCGCCGGGCTGCGTCGGGCGGTGGTCACCGCGAGCGCCAACGGGCGCGAGGTGGTCGCCGCGGCCGGGCTGGAGGCCCTTCTGGAGGCGCGGGTCGACGGGCTCGTCGCCCGCGAGCAGAAGCTGCGCGGCAAGCCGCAGCCCGACACCTTCCTGGCCGGGGCCAGGATCCTCGGTGTGGACCCCACCCAGGCCGCCGTCTTCGAGGACGCGCTCTCCGGGGTGGCCGCCGGCCGGGCCGGCGGCTTCGGGTATGTGATCGGTGTCGACCGGGTGGGACAGGCCGACGAACTGCTCGCACACGGCGCCGACGTCGTGGTGAAGGATCTCGCCGACCTGCTCGACGCGGGCGACGCCGACCCGCCGGCGCCCCGCCCCGCCGGCGACACCGCTGGCCGGGCGCCCACCGGCGAGCGGGGCCTCGCGTGATCCGGGAACGGGCCTATCCCGTCGAGCCCTGGCACATCCGGGAGACCCGCCTGGACATGGACGTGCTGGCCCAGTCGGAGTCGGTCTTCGCGCTCTCCAACGGCCACGTCGGTCTGCGCGGCAACCTCGACGAGGGCGAGCCGCACGGCCTGCCCGGCACCTACCTCAACTCGTTCTACGAGCTGCGTCCGCTGCCGTACGCGGAGGCCGGCTACGGGTTCCCCGAGTCCGGGCAGACCATCGTCAACGTCACCAACGGCAAGCTGATCCGGCTGCTCGTCGACGACGAACCGCTCGACGTCCGCTACGGCGAGCTGCTGTCGCACGAGCGCATCCTCGACATGCGGGCCGGCACCCTGCACCGGGAGCTGCACTGGCGCTCGCCGGCCGGCCGTGAGGTCAAGGTCCGCAGCACCCGGCTCGTGTCGTTCACCCAGCGGTCGGTCGCCGCGATCAGCTACGAGGTGGAGGCCGTCGACGGCCCGCTGCGGCTGATCGTCCAGTCCGAACTGGTCGCCAACGAGTCGCTGCCGGCGCAGAGCAAGGACCCCCGGGTCGCGGCGGTGCTGGAGTCGCCGTTGCAGGCCGAGGAGGAGCTGACCACACCGGACGGCGGGCAGCTGATCCACCGCACCAAGGTCTCCGGGCTGCGGGTGGCCGCCGCCATGGAGCACGAGGTGCACGGCCCGGACCACACCACCATCGAGTCCGAGGGGTACGAGGACTGGGTTCGCACCACCGTCGGCTGCGTGCTCCGGCCCGGCGAGAAGCTGCGGGTGGTCAAGTACCTGACGTACAGCTGGTCCAGCCGCCGTTCGCTGCCCGCGCTCCGCGACCAGGTCGGCGCGGCGCTCGCCGGGGCCCGGCTGGACGGCTGGGACGGTCTGCACCGGGAGCAGCGCAACTACCTCGACGAGTTCTGGGACGCGGCCGACGTGCTGGTCGAGGGCGATCCGGAGATCCAGCAGGCCGTGCGGTTCGGTCTGTTCCACGTGCTCCAGGCCGGCGCCCGGGCCGAGCAGCGACCGATCTCGGCAAAGGGGTTGACCGGCCCCGGTTACGACGGGCACGCCTTCTGGGACACCGAGATGTTCGTCCTGCCGGTGCTCACGTACACCCAGCCGAGCGCGGTGCGCAGCGCCTTGCAGTGGCGGCACAGCACGCTGGGGCAGGCCCGGGAACGGGCCGAGACGCTCGGCTTCAAGGGCGCTGCCTTTCCCTGGCGGACCATCGAGGGGCCGGAATCCTCCGGGTACTGGCCGGCAGGCACCGCGGCGTTCCACATCGCCGCCGACATCGCCGACGCGGTCCGCCGGTACGTGCTGGTCACCGGGGACACCGTCATGGAGCGGGAGATCGGTCTGGAGCTGCTGGTCGAGACCGCCCGGCTGTGGCGCTCGATCGGGCACCACGACCGGCACGGCCAGTTCCACATCGACGGGGTCACCGGCCCCGACGAGTACACGGCGGTGAAGAACGACAACGTCTACACCAACCTGATGGCCCAGCGGAATTTGCTCACCGCCGCCGAGGTCGTGATGCGCTACCGGGATGAGGCGTTCCACCTCGGTGTCACCGACGAGGAGGCGGCGAGCTGGCGGGACGCGGCGACCTCGATGCACGTGCCGTACGACCACGAGCTGGACGTGCACCAGCAGGTGGAGGGGTTCACCCGGCTGCAGGAGTGGGACTTCCCGCACACGCCCGCGGAGAAGTACCCGCTGCTGCTGCACTACCCGTACTTCGATCTGTACCGCAAACAGGTTGTCAAGCAGGCTGACCTGGTCCTGGCCATGCACTGGCGGGGGGACGCGTTCACCCCCGAGCAGAAGGTGCGCAACTTCCTCTACTACGAACGACGGACGGTGCGCGACTCGTCGCTGTCGGCCTGTACCCAGTCGGTGCTCGCCGCCGAGGTGGGCCATCCCGACCTGGCGCACATCTACCTGCGCGAGGCCGCGCTCATGGACCTGCACGACCTCAACGAGAACACGCGCGACGGCGTGCACATGGCCTCGCTGGCCGGCGCGTGGCTCGCCCTGGTCAGCGGGTTCGGCGGGCTGCGCGATCACGACGGTGAGCTGTCGTTCGCGCCCCGGCTCTCCAGCCGGCTCAGCCGCCTGGAGTTCTCCGTTCAGTGGCGCGGGCTGGCGCTGCGGGTGGACGTCCGGCCGCACCAGACGACGTACTCGCTGCGCCACGGGGGCCCGGACGACGTCGTGGAGCTCCGCCACCACGACCAGATGCTGCGGGTCACCTGCAATGAGCCGGTGACCGTGCCGGTGCCGCCGGCCGAGCCCTCGGGGCCGCCGCCGGAGCAGCCACCGGGCCGGTCGCCGTTGCTGCGGCTGCCCGAGCACGAGCAGTGACGGCCGGGGCGGGAGCACTCCCGCCCCGGCCGTCACGCGCGTACGTCAGACCGGCTCGCCGGTCGAGGGCCGCCCGATCGCGTCGCGGGGTGCGGCCGCCTTGGGATCGTCGGGCAGCCGGGCCGAGGCGGCCTGGTCCCCGAAGTCCTGGTTGCGCTCCGCGTCCTGTTCACGTTGGTCGCGCTCGGTCATCTGCTGCTGCCGGGAGATCTGCTGCTTGGCCATGCTGATCCTCGCGATCCGTCGGGGCGCCGGTGCGCCGACACGGTCTGCGGTCGGTCGTCGCGTACCCGGCGGCCCACCCGGCAAACGCCGCCCCGGAAGCCGCGCGATGCGGCGGGCGCGGGGCGCGTGCGACGCGGCGGGTGGGGTAAGCGGGCCAGAGGCGAGCACGCGGAGGTGCGGCATGGACGAGCAGCGCAGCACGGTGACCATTCCGATCCGGGACGCCCAGCTTCCCGCCGATCTGATGCTGCCCCCACGGCCGGTCGGCGTGGTGCTGTTCGCGCACGGCAGCGGTAGCTCGCGGCACAGCCCACGCAACGTCGCGGTGGCCCGGACGCTGACCGACCGCGGCCTCGCCACCGTGCTGGTGGATCTGCTCACCCCGGACGAGGACGAGCTCGACACGCGCACCGCCGAACTGCGCTTCGACATCGGGATGTTGGCCAGCCGGCTGGCCGGGATCGTCGACTGGTTGGCGGTCGAGAGCCCCGCCGGTGACGTGCCGATCGGTCTCTTCGGTGCCAGCACGGGCGCCGCCGCCGCGCTGGTCGCGGCCGCGTACCGCGCCGACCGGGTGGGGGCGGTGGTCTCCCGGGGCGGCCGACCCGACCTGGCCGGCGCCGCCCTGGCCCAGGTGCGTACCCCGACGCTGCTGCTGGTCGGCGGCCTGGACGAGGAAGTGCTCACGCTCAACGAGCAGGCGCTCACCGAGCTGGGGGAGGTCGGCGAACTGTGGGTGGTGCCGGGGGCCACCCACCTCTTCGAGGAGCCCGGCGCGCTCGACCAGGTCGCCGAACACGCCGGCACCTGGTTCACCACCCATCTCGCCCGGACGACCGCCGCGCCGCGCCGCTCATGACAGTGCCGGCGCGTCCGTGGTGGAGCGGCGGCGCTGAACGGTGTCGATGACTCGCCAGAGAACGGCGGTGATCGGAACGCTGACGAAGGCGCCGGCGATGCCCGCGATCAGGGTGCCCGCGGTGACCGCCACCAGGATGACGGCCGGGTGCAGGCGCACCTGCCGCTTCATGACCAGCGGCTCCAACAGGTTGCCCTCGATCTGCTGCACCGCGACCACCGCGGCGAGGGTGAGCAGGGCGGTCGTCGGCCCGTTGGCCGCCAACGCCACCAGCACCGCCACCGCGCCGGCCACCGTCGCCCCGATGATCGGTACGAAGCCGCCGAGGAAGGTGATCAGCGCCAGCGGCAGGGCCAGCGGCACCCGTAGCAGCACCAGGGCCAGGCCGATGCCGATCGCGTCGATCGCGGCGATCAGCATGGTCCCCCGGCTGTACGCGCCCAGCGTCTGCCAGCCGGCCCGGCCGGCCTCGGCCACCACCGGTCGGTTCGGGCCGGTCATCCGGGACAGCACCCAGTGCCACATCGACCTGCCGTCCTTGAGCAGGAAGAAGAGCAGCACCAGGGCGAGCAGCGCGGAGCCGACGACCTCGCTGGCCGTCCGGGCGCCCGCCACCGGGTCCGGAGAACTGCCGCTGAGCCCCTCCCGGGCCTGGTCGACCAGCTTGTCGAGTTGGGCGTCGCTGACCGGCAGGGTGGAGGTGACGAAGTCACGGCTGCGGTCGAGCCCCTGGGTCAGCTCCTGACTGAGCTGGTCGAACTGGCTGGCGGTCAGGTTCCACACCAGCGCGCCGACCCCCACCAGGATGCCGAGCAGCAGCAGGACGGTGAGCAGCGCGGCCAGTGCCGCGGGCAGGCGCAGGCGGCGCAGCCGGAGCAGCACCGGGTCGAGCAGCGCGGTGAGGAAGATGGTGGCGGCCAGCGCGATGGCCAGTGGCGCCAGCAGGACGGCGATCCGGCCCAGCAGATAGAGCCCGGCGACGATCACCACCAGGCAGGCGCTCCACACCACCGCGCTTCGGACCAGCCAGGGCAGGCTGGCCCACGCCTGGCGCGGGCCGGTCTCACCGGTCTCACCGGTCGTCGCCGCGGTGCCGGTTGTGGACGCGGTGCCGGTTGTGGACGCGGTGCCGGTTGTCGGCGCGGCGTCCGCCCCGGGTTCGTCTGCCGTCATGTCGGCCCTCCTCGATCTCGGCGAGTCGGTACCCGGCCGGCGATGCACCGACACCCGAATCGCGCCATCCCCGTCCGGACCGTCGGTGTTTGCGCCGACAGGCCCAGGGAACGCAAGTGGAAACGATCCGAGGAGGAGCGCCGTGGGTGACTTCATGGACAAGGCCAAGGACGTCGCGGACAAGCACGACAAGCAGGTCGACCAGGGCATGGAGAAGGCCGGCGACATGGCCGACAAGCGCACGGGCGGCAAGTACGACGACCAGATCGACAAGGGCGTGGATCAGGCGCAGGCGCGTACCGGTGAGGGTGACCAGGTCCGCTGACGAACCGGACGTCTCCCGGGCCGCCGAGGTGTCGGCGGCCCGGGATTGTCCCTGTCGGACGGTACGTCGGTCAGCGCTGCTGCTTCTCGCGTAGCTCGTCCATCGACGTCGGCCGGTCGCGCAGTGCGTCACGCAGCCGGTCGATCAGCCCGGTGCCGGGGGCGAGCAGCTTGTTCGCCGGCGGGCGGTCCGGCGCGCTCGGGTGGGGCCGGGTCGGCGCCACCTTCTTGAACGCCGTCACCTTCCCGGCCAGCTCGACCAGCTCCTCACGGGCCGTGGCCGCGCGCAGCCGGGGGAAGAGGTCGTTCTCCTCGTCCTGCACGTGGTGACGGATGGTGCTGGTCAGGTTGGCGAGCAGCTCGTCGAAGCGGGGGTCGGACGGGTCAACCGACTCCAGGTCCTTCATGGTCCGTTCGGCGTCGGCGTGTTCGTCGATCTCGTGGTCGGCGATCTGGTCGCCGTCGGGCAGCGCCTTGCGAGCCGTCGGATAGACGTACGCCTCCTCGGCCACCGCATGCCGGACCAGCTCGGCGATCAGCACGTCGGTGAGCTGCCGGCGGTACTCGGGCGTGCCCTGCCGCGTCTCCAGCTCGACGAAGAGGGTCTCGACCTCGCGGTGGTCGGCGATGAGGATGTCGACGACATCCTCATCGCCGGTGGTCTGTGGATTGCTCATCTGGGCCCCTTACCGGTTGCGGTCGGTGGGTGTGTGGCCCCTGGTACCCCGCAGCGGTCGGGCAAACCTACGGTCGCCGATGGATTTGACGGCGGATCCGTCGTCCGTGGTCGCCCCGACGGCTGGTGCCAGCGGTGTCTCTGGTGTGTGCGGGACGGAGGGGCACGATTGGCCGGACGTCCCCGGGGTAACCGCCGCCATGGCCGACGACCGCCCACCAGCCGACCGGGACCGGTCACCGCTCGGCGAGGCCGCCGAGCGGAGCGGCCAGGCGGTCGAGCGGGTGCGACACCGCAGCGGGCAGGCCAGCCGGATCCGGGCCCGGCAGTGGGAGGTCACCCTGGTCATCTCGATCCAGGCTGGGCTGGCCGCCGCGCTCGCCGCCCTGATCGCCCAGCACTTCCTCGGCCCCGGAGCGCACGTCTTCGCCCCGGCTGCCGCCGTCGGTACGATCGCCACCGCCATCGGCCAGCGGGCCCGACGAACCTTCGAGCTGCTGTTCGGCGTCGGCCTGGGCATCGTCATCGGTGACGCGCTGCGCTTCATCGTCGGCTCCGGGCCGTGGCAGACCGGCGTGGTCGTCGCCCTGGCCGTCGCCAGCGCCCTCCTGGTGGCCGGTAAGGGCGGGCCGTTGGTCGGCCAGGCTGGCGGTACCGCGGTGCTGATCGCCACGCTGGCCCCGATGCAACGTGGCCTGGAGCTGCCCCGGATCTTCGACGCGCTCGTCGGCGGCGCGGTCGGCCTCCTGGTGGTCGCGCTGCTCCTGCCCATCAACCCGATACGGGTGCTCGACCGCGCCGCCACGCCGATCTTCGCGGTCCTGCGCGAGCAACTCGCCGAGCTGGCGGAGGCGGTACGGCAGCGCGACGTCGACCGAACGCAGGGTGTTCTGGAGCGGCTTCGCGGCACCGAGGGCGACGTGGGGCGCCTGAACGACTCGCTGAGTGGGGCGGAGGAGGTGGTCACCATCGCGCCGGCACGCTGGCACCGCCGTCAACAGTTCCACCGGTACGCCCGCAGCGCGTCGCACCTGGAGCGGCTGCTGCTGGACAGCCACGCGCTGGCCCGCTGGTCGACGACCGCCCTGCAGTACGACGAGCCGATTCCGGCGGAGCTGCCGGACGCGATCGCCCGGCTGGGACAGGCGGTGGCGGAGATGCGGACGGAGTGCCGGGTCGGCGAGACCCCGCGGTGCACCCGGAAGCTGGTCGAGGAGTGTGCCGAGCTGGCCGGACGGGCAGCCGCGACCGGGGTCAGGTCGTTCGGCGACGCCCTCGTCACCGGCCTGCGCACCGCGGCCAGCGACCTGCTCCGGGCGGCGGGGTGCGAGCCCGACGACGCCAACCGGATCGTGCGCAAGGCGGCCGGTGCCGGCGAGGCGGCCATCTCCCCGCCGACCCGACACCATCTGCACCGCGCCCGGCCGACTCGGGCCACCCGGGCGCGTCGGCGAGCGCACCACGCCTCCCGCAGACGCGACGACAGGGCCGGCCTCTCCGCGAGGAAGAGACCGGCCCGGTGAACCGTCAGGGTCAGGAGGAGTAGCCGCGCTCGGCGATCCAGTTGGCGACCTTCGGCAGGCTCATCCAGTACTCGCCGAGTGCCGGGTCGGCTGGGTCGGCGACGCGGATGCTGTCCCCGCCGTCGCGGTAGCCGACGAGCGTCAGGTAGTGGCCGCCCTCGTACGAGTGCGGGTTGCCGTCGGTGTCCACGGTCGTGCCCTTGATGTTGGCCACCACCGGTCGGCCGGCGTCGATCGCGGCCAGGACGTCCCGGCGCAGCTGCTCGACCTGGTCGGGGCGGGCCACCGAGTCACGGATCTCGGTGGTCCGGTAGCGACCGCCGGTCAGCTCGTTGAGCACGCGGGTGGTGTCCAGGGCCGACGGTGTGCCCGCCTCGGTGGTGCCGAGCCGCTTGGCCACCTCGTCCTGGGACAGCGCCTTGCCCTGCGCGGAGAGCGCAATCCGGGTCGCGGCCGGGCCGCAGTAGAAGAAGTTCGGCTGGGCCTGGTAGTCCACGTCGAGAATGCGCTCCGCGCTCCGGTTGGTCTGGCTCGACGAGGGCGGGGCGCCCTGCGCGGGCGCTGCCTGCGCGGCGACCGCAGGGCCGAGGGCGCAACCGCCGGCGACCAGCAGGCCGACGACGGACAGGCCGCTCTTCTGCACGATCGGGTTCATGGTCGAGTCTCCGTTCGGGGGTAGCCGCCTCCGTGGCGGTCTCGGCCGTGCGTACCGGGGACGTAACGGCCCTGCTTCGGCCGACATTCCGTCGCCGGCTGCCGCTGGGGGCGTCGTGACCAGGTGCAACGGCTACCGCCGGTGCGAGATTCCGCGAGACCGCGCGCGGCCGCGGGAGGGCCCCAAACGGGCATGGCGGCGTGAAGCGGACAGCGGGCCAGTGCGGCTCAGAGGCTCCCGAGCAGCCCGGTCACGGTGATCTCGATGACCACGCGCTCCGGATTCGGGCGCGGGGTCCGATACCGCTCGGCGTAGCGGCGCTCCGCCTCCGCGACGGCGGCTCGGTCCGACCGGAGCACCGCCCGGCCCTCGATCGTCAACCAGCGGCGGCCGTCCACGTGGCAGACCGCCACCGGAGTGCCGTCGGCGCCGGCGGCGGCCACCTGGCGAGCCTTGCGGGACGTACCCGAGGTGATCACCCGGGCCAGCCCGGCCGCCGGATCGAGAGTGACCCCGACGGGCACCACGTGCGGGGTGCCGTCGGCGCGCAGGGTGGTCAGTGTCGCCAGGTGCCGTTCCGCGCAGAAGGCGGCCACCCGGTCGTCGCGGATGTCCAGCCGATGATCGCCCGCCACGTCCGTCCCCCGTCCTGTGCGCCAACCTCGATCATCGTACGGAGCGGGCGCGGTCCGGATCCGGCGGCGCGTCCGGCTGCCCGGGCAGGCGAAGGCCGGCCGCCCGGCGCTTGTGCACGAGCCGCGTGAGATAGATCAGCGCGCCGGCCAGAACACCCATGTCGTCCAGGTAGATCGGGTCCGGGAGGATGTCCACCGGAAAGATCGTGTAGATCAGCGCCCCGTAGAAGGCGATCTTGCCGCCCGCGCCGAGCCCGGTCAGCAGCCGCCTCGTGCGCACCACCCGTACCGCCAGCACCACCGCGCCGACCAGTGTGGCGATCGCCAGGATGCCGGCGATCACCACGAGGACCCACGCCTGTCGGGACATGCCGTCACGCTAACCCACCAGCGCCGGCCCGGCCCGGTTCGCCGGGTCGCGAAACCGGAACCGCCGGGCCACCGGGTCAGAACGCCGGGACCGCCGCCCGACCGCGGGCGACCACCGCGTTCTCCCGGGTCTGCTCGGTCGGCGGCCGGAGGACCTCGCTGAGCGGCAGCACCGACGCCGACTCCGCCACCCGCCGCCCGGTCGCCGCGTGGGCCTCCTCGCGAAGGCTACGAGCCGCCGCCACGGCCAGCTCCGCGGCCCGCCAGGCCGCCTGCTCCCGCTCCTGGGCCGCGACGTGCCGGGCGGCCAGATTGTCGCGGATCGCCCGCTGCAGCACGAGTTCCTGATCGACGGGGTGCAGCCGCGGGTCCCAGCCGTCGCGGTGCGCGAAGACGTCGCTGAGCTGCTCCACCGACAGCTCCCGCCGCCAGTACGCGTCCAGCGCGGCCCGGTGCAGGTAGCGCTCGCGGTCGGCGTACTCGGCGGGGGTCCGGGCGGTCTGCGGCAGCGGCATCGCGGCCGCTGCGCCGAGCCGTCGTACGCCGGCCTCGGCCGCCTCCAGCGCCTGCCAGGCGGCTTCGACGGTCTCCTGCGCGGCCACCCACTCCGCCCGTCGACGCTGGGCGGTGGTGGTGGCGCGCTCGGCGGCCACCGCGACCTCCTGCGCGTAGCGGCTCTGCTCCCGCTCCTGGAGCGCCTGTTCGAGCTGGCTGGGCATGGCGGCGTTGCGGATCCGGGCGGCCGGGTCGAGGCGGAGCCGGCCGGGGCGCAGCAGGAGCGCGGCAACGGCGACCACCACCACCCCGAGCAGGCTCAGCCAGATGGCGGCGGCCCGGGGCACGTCGGGCAGGACGGCGGAGAGGACGGTCTGCATGATCAGCACCTCGCGGTCGAACGACGGTATCGACGGATGGGTCCTGACGGCACCGGGCCGGTCGCTCGACTGGTGTCGACGCGCCGGGCTCCGAGTGGTCGGGGTGAGCTGCGGATGGCCGCCCGAGGCTCGGGCCGATCCCCGCTGGGCGGGATCTCGCGAGCCGGATCGGGTCTGGCTGCGGGTAGCGCCGGTGGCGGCGACCCGAACACCGGGACGCACGACCCGGAGCCGGGTCACGGGGAGCGTCGGGTGGCCTGACGGCCTGAGATCAGCTGGTGGGAGGGCCGCGTCGGGGCGGGGTACCGCGGCCGGGCTCAACGGCCGACGTGTGCTCCGCGCCCGCGAGGACCGGGCCGGTCGGCGCGGCGACGATGGCGTCGCTGCTCGGCCGGGGCGCGGCCGGCTGGCTCGTCCGCTCGGTGGCCGCGACGGCCTCCGGCTGAACGGCGTCCACCCGGCTGCTCACGGCGCTGGGCCGCAGCTGCGCCTGAGCGGACGGCGGGGTGGCGGCGAGCGCGCCGCCGAGGCCGACCGCGAGCACCAGCGCGGTGACCGCCAGCCGGGTCAGCTCCCGCAGTGACCACAGCACGGCCCACCGGGCTGGGCGGACCAGGGCTGCGGACGACACCCGACCAACCTATCGCCCGACCCGGCATGGCGCAGCACGACAGCGGGCGAATGGGAGTGACCGCCACCACCGTCGCCACTGTGGACGGTGCTGACCTGCGGCCGCACCGTATCCCGGGGGCCGGGGGCCGGGGGCCGGGGGCCGGGGGCCGGGGGCCGGGGGCCGGGGGCCGGTGGCCGGTGGCCGAGGGCCGAGGGCCGAGGGCCGAGGGCCGAGGGCCGAGGGCCGAACCACGGTGACCCCCGCCGCAGCAGGCGGCAGGGGTCACTCGGGTATCTCATGCGGCGCCGGGCGCCGTCGGGGGGTCAGCCGGCGGTGCCGAGCACCGGCGGCGCGGCGTCCCCGCCGTCCTGCCACACCATCTCGTCCTCGGTCAGCCAGGTCAGCCGCTCGTCGGACTCGTCGTCCTCGGGGCGACCGTGCCCGCCGAGCACCCCGGGGCGGTTGGCGCCCCGGCCGTTGCCCGTCAGACCCTGGCGCCCACCCGCGGCCGACCGACCGGACTCACCGCGGCGGCCGTCGATGCTCCGCCCGACGCCACTGGCGGACCGGCTCTCGGCGGCGGCAGCGCCGCCGGTCGGCCGGGCCGCCGTGGTGGGCGTGCTGCTCGACCCGGCGAGCGCGGAGGTGCGCAGCACCCCACCGGCCGGCGCCCCGCCCGGTGCCCCGAAGAGCAGGCTCGGCCCGCCCGAGGCGCTGGCAGCCACGGTGGTGGTCGGCCCGGACAGCCCGGCCAGCCCGGCCGCCCCGCCGGTGAGCAGAGCCCCGCCGAGCAGCGGATCCGCGCTGGCGAGGGAGGTGGTGCTGCCCTCGGGGTCGCTACCGGTGCCCTCCGGCCCGATGGCGACGACCGAGGTGCCACCGTCCTGGCCGGGGACGGAACCGCCCCCGCCGGCCGGCGGAGGTGCCACCCCGTCGGGCGTCGCGACTGTCGCGCCGCCGGTGTGCGCGGTCAGGCCGGTGGCGGTCGGAGCGGCCGACGGCGTCGTGGTGGCCGGGCCGCTGCGCGGCGTCGGCCGGTCCTGATTGGTCGTCTTCGGCGTCTCCGGGTGGGGGTGGGGCGGGTCGACCACCCGGTCGTAGGCGGAGAGGTCGTAGCCGGCGGCCAGCTCGGCCACCACGTTCACCATCCGCTGGTGGGCCTTCTCCTGCTCTTCCTTGTCCTGCTGGTGGCCCATGATGCCCCCGACCACGGCACCGGGCAGGCCGAAGGCGGCCCCCTTGAGCGCGCCCGAGATGGCCTGGTCGTTGTCGTCGGTCTCTTCCGGGCTCTCGGCCTGCTTGTGCGCGGTGCGCAGCTGGTCGGCCATCATGGTGAGGCCCTGCTTGATGCCGGCCATGCCCTCGCCCAGCGCGTCGGAGTGATCGACGATCAGCGTCAGCCGGCGCTGGAACTCCCGACCCGCCGGGCCAGTCCAGGTGTTGCCGAGCTTCTCCAGGTCGCCGCTCAGCTCCCGGCCGAGGCCGTCCAGGATGCCCTTGAGGGCGGCCCACTGGGCGGCGATCCCCTCGATCTGCTCCGGCTTGCCGGCCATCACCGCGTCGTACAGCTCGCGGTGGCTCTTGTCCTGGTAGCGCTGGGTGTACTCAGACACTGCCGTCCCCCTTCGGCTGCAACGCCCGGTCGACACCGGTCAGCGCAGCCGTGATGTCGGTGGCGTTGGCCGCGTTACGCGCCTCGGCGGTGCGGTAGTTGGCAAGGATGGTGCTGGTCGCCTGCTGCGCCGCCTGCACCGCCTGCCGGAGCCGCTCGGCCTGATCCACGTACGACTGGTGGACCTCGCTGTAGCGGCGTGAGTTCTGGGCGGCGTCGGTGAACGAACCCAACGCCGGTGGACTGCACTGCATCTCGGTGTTGAGCTTGCGCAGCACCGACTCGGCCTGACTCAGCCGCGACGCCAGGTGCTTGTGGAAGTCCTCAAGGGACAGCAGGTCGACTTCCGTACGCCCGGTCATGGCAAACATCCCCGTCGTTCTGGTTGACAACCGTCAGCGAACCCAGGTTAGTCCACTGCCGCGACCCGGGGCGACCCGTCCGAACGGCTCAGCCGTCGGCGCCGGTCGATGCCCTGGGCAGCCCACCGCCCGTGCCGCCGCTCGCCGGGGCGCCCGTGGCCGTGGTGGACGACGTCGGCTGCGGCACGGACGCGGACGCCGGCGCGTCACCGGGTGCGAACTGCACGAGCGCGTCCTCCCGGTCCAGGGTGGGCCCGGTCGGGATCAACGCGAGCAGCGAGCCGGGCACCGCCAGCGGGGTGACCCCTTCGTAGCCGAGCGCCCCCAGCGTCTCGGCGGAACCGAGCGGATACCGGACGCCCTGCGGGCTGATCAGGTAGACCGTCGCGCCGGCGGCACCGGACCCGCTGGTGCCGGCGCCGGGCGCGGCCTGGGCCAGTACGCCCTTGCCGCCGGGCAGCAGCACCGACTCTGCCGTGCGCACCGCGTCCCGGTTGGTCTGGCGCACCGGCACCGAGCCGGGCTCGTCCGCCGTCAACTCCGCCGGAGCCCGGTCGAAGACCTCCAGTGTGGTGGTCGGGGGACCACCGGCGCTGCCGGCCCGGTACGTCGCGCAGAGCAGCGTCTGCCCGGCCCGGGCCTGGTACAGGGTGGGCAGCGTCCGGGGCATTCCGTCCGCGTCCACCCGCTGCTCGGTCAACAGCCGACCCGCCTGGTCCGGCGTGATGTCGGTGATCTGACCGCCGCCACTGATGAGCAGCAGGGCGGTGATCTCACTGATGGAGACGAGACCCTCCCGCGCGAGCACGTAGTGCTGCCCCGCCGCCTGGAAGACCTGACCGATGGTGGCGGGTCGGCCGGCGACGCTCAGCCCGCTGCGGTCGCCCATTCCGGGCAGCGACGGCTTGCGCAGCGGCGGCCCGGCCGGCACGGCGTTGAGCAGCTGCTGCCCGACCGGCAGCGGTGCCGTGCCGGTCATCCGCAGCGCCGCGACCGCCTGGTCACCGCCGCGTACCTCGAGCCGGGAGTTGCCGGTGAGCAGGTGCCGCTGACCGTCCACGGTGACCAGCACCGCCCGGTCACCGAGCGGCGCACCGCCGGGCAGCGCGCGGTCGATCACGACGCGGGTGGTGGAGTGGCGCGGGTCGGCCGCGTCGGGCACGTCGCAGACGGACCACGGCAGGCCGGTCAACGACTTGCGGTCCGGCAACGCGTCGGGCGCGCCGACGATGCCGACGGTGTGCCCCCGTGGCCGGTCGCGCAGCGCCGCCTGCGACATGGTGCGCACCGTGGGGTCGGGCTCGTTGAGGATCAGCCGTGCCGAGGCGTAGTTGAGCGTCGGATGCAGCTGTCCCTCGGCGAACACGTACGTCGCGCCGGTCTCCCGCTCGATGACCAGGCTGTTCTCCTCCAGTGGCGCGGTGTTCCCGGTCAACTGGCCGTACGCGCCCACGCCGCCGAGCACCACCGCCGCGGCGATCACACTGCCGAAGACCGCCATGCCGAGCCGTCGCATCGGCAGGTTGGTCGTCTCCGGATCGCCCGACACGAGCGCGGAGACGATCCGACGGGTGACGAAGCGGTACGCCTGCACCTGATCGCGGCGGGTCCGCATGACTTACCTCCGGCGGGGTGGATCCGCGACGATGTCCTCGGGGTGCCGTCGCGGGCTTCCCTACGATAAGGGGCCGACGGCGGGTCCTCGGGGCCGCCGCCGGATCTGTGCCGGGTCGACCCGGCGCAGAGTCGTACCGTCCAGGAGGGACAGTCAGCGATGACGCAGGTTCAGGCGCCACCCGCGGATGCGGTCGCGAGGCCGTCCGACGTCCCGGTACGGGCTACCCCGGCGGCCGATCGGCCGGGTCGGGGTCGCATCGGTCCGGTGCTGGTCGGCCAGCTCGTCGTACTCGAGGTGTGTGCCCTCGCCGTCTGGGCCGCGACGGCCGGGCCGAGCTGGCTGCTCGCCACGGTCGCCGCCCTGGCGGTCGCGGTCGTGGTGGCCGCGTTCGCCCGCCGTGGCGGTCGCTGGTGGTTCGACGACGTGCTGCTGCGTCGCCGGCTGCGCCGCCGCCGCGAACGGGCGGCGGCCGCGCTGGCCGGCGGGACGGCCGTGGACCCCCGGCTGGCCGCGCTCGCACCCGAGCTGGGCGTCATCGAGTTGACCGACCGGGGCACCCGGCTCGGCATCGGGCAGGACGAGCAGGGCTGGTTCGCCGCTGTCGCGCTGCAACCGGTCACCGGCGCCGCGGTCGGCTCGGTGGACGCGGCGACCGTGGACCGCGCGTTGCGGGTCCTCGCCGACTTCTCGGCCCCGGTGTCCAGGGCCCAGGTGGTCGCGCACACCCTGGTCTGGTACCCGGCTCCCGGTGCGCCGCCGGCGGCGCACCGGACCGTCTGGGTGGCGCTGCGGCTCACGGTCCACGACGCGCGGGTCGAGACGGTGAGCCGGGGCGGCGGGCTGCCCGGCGTCCACCGGACGCTGGCCGCCGGAATCGGCCGGTTGGGCAAGGCGCTGACGGCGGCCGGGTTGGCCCACCGGCCGCTGGGTCGCGACGAGCTGCGCGCCGCCGTGGTGTCGGCCGCCGGGCTGGACCTGGTGCCGGAGCCGCCGACGGAGAGCTGGCGGGGGCTGCGCGGCGGCGGCTGGACGCACCGCTGCCTGACCCTGCGGGGCCGCCCGGACGCGCCGCTGGGCCCGCTGGTGGACGCGATCACCGCCACGTCGGCCCCCTCGCACACGGTGGCCGCGGCGGTGTCGCCCGACGGGCGCATGGCGGCGCCCCTGCTCCGGGTCGCGGCCATGGACAACCACGTCGAGGCGCTGGTCAAGGTCGTCCGGGACGTCGCGCACCGCGCCGGCACGCCGGCCCGGCCGATGGACGGGCAGCACGGCCCGGGCGTCTACGCCAGCGCGCCGGTCGCGTCGGCGCTGGGCGGCGCCGGTCGTCGGCAACCCCGCTGACGGCGCGCTGGAGCCTCCCCGGTCAGGGCCGCAGGTTGACGATCCAGCCGTACAGGCCGCAGACCCAGACGGCGAGCGGCACCAGCGCGATGATCAGCATGATCTCGACGATGTCGAGCAACCGGCCCCACACCGGCGAGATGCGCTTGCCGGCGACGGTCAGGCCGTAGATCAGGCTGACCACGGCAGCCAGCAGCAGGCCACCGAGGATCAGGCCGAGCCGGACCGGAAGCGATCCACCGGCGAAGGTCGCCGCGGCGGCCAGGCCCAGTCCGACGGTGCCGGCGAGCAGCACCGGAACGCGCTGGGCCCGACCCAGGAGCGGACGCGCCCGCAGCAACGACAGCAGGGCCAGCACCAGGCAGAGCAGCACCGCCGGCAGGCGGCCGTCCAGGGCCAGCACGAGCTGCGCGCCGAGCACCAGCAGCGAGACCGTCCACAGCAGACCGGTGAGGAACTGGTCGGCCCGGTCGCTCCGCTCGAGCACCTGCCGCCCGTCGACCGACTCGCTGTCGGTCTTCAGGTCGTCCGGGCCGGTCGGGATCGACGGCACCGGCAGCCGGGCCAGCCGGTAGGCCACCATCGGCAGCGCCGGCACCACGCCGAACGCCACCGCCGCCACCACCGCGGCCCCGGCCGCGGCGTCGATGCGGAGGGCCAGGCAGAGCAGCGCGCCCAGACCCGTCCCCGCGCCCACCCCGATCGCGGCGAAGAAGAGGGGGTACCGGTCACCGACGGCCAGCACGGCCACCGCCCCGGCGACCACCACGGCGGTGGCCGCGAGCAGGACGTGCGGACTGGCCAGCTCGGTCAGCTTCCGGTCACCGGCGAGCAGCAGCAGGCCACCGGTGCCCGCGTGCACCAGCCCGACCATAGCCAGCACAGAGCCCGTCCCGCTGTCACCCGCGGCCCGGGCGAGCACCGCAGCGCCGACCAGCAGCGCCACCGCGACCAGCAGGGCGGCCAGCGCGCCGGGCAGGTGGGGAGGGCCGGTGAACAGGGCGGCCAGGGCGCCGGCGCCGAACGCCGCGGCGGCGAACAGCACCGCGAACGATCGGGTCGCCCCGACCTGCCAGGAGCCCGGCCGCCGGGTGGTCGCGGTGGCGACCGCGTCCACCACGTCGTCGAATACGACCTCCGGCGCGGAGGCGGAACGGGGGTTGAAGTACAACACCTCGCCGTCGCGGACACCGAGCTGCGCGGCGGTACGACCACCCTCCAGAGGTGCGCCACCCAGGCGGGACAGCGCCCAGCCGCCGTGCCGCACCCCGTCGTCGGCCAGGTCCTCCCCGGCGTAGCGCAGCAGGGTGGGCAGAAGGTCCGCCATCGGCACGTCCGACGGCAGGGCCAGATCAATCCGGGTACGGGGGGCCACAATGGTGATCCGGCTCAGACCACCGGTCGCCGTCTTCGTCGCCACAGTGGCCTCCTGGTGTCCATCTACGATCGGCGGGCCGGGGTCCCGCGGTGCGGGTGCACCGCGCCCACGGGAGATTACCTACGATGACGGGCACGTACAGTGCCCACCCGCGGGCTTCGGGCCGCGCCGGCACGACAGCAGGGCCGCTTCTGGGGAGGAGACAGCCGTGAGCACGGTCGTGTTCCGCCGACCTCCGCGCCAGCCGGGGCCGGCCTTGCCGCGCGGTGAGGTGCTGCTGGAGTCCCCGCCCGAGCTGCCCGAGCCGACGCCCCGCGGGATGGGGCAACTGCTCATGATCCTGCCGATGGTCTGCGGTGTCGGTGCGATGGCGTTCCTCTACGCCGGTCGGGGCGGCGGCATGATGACGTACGTCGCCGGTGGCCTGTTCGGCGTCTCGATGCTCGGCATGGCCATCGGCTCGCTCAGCAACGGCGGCAACGACAAGGCCGAGCTGAACGCGGACCGCCGCGACTACATGCGCTACCTGGCGCAGATGCGCAAGCGCACCCGGCGGGCGGCGGCCCAGCAGCGGGATGCGATGAACTGGCGACACCCCGAGCCGGACGCGCTCTGGTCGATCGCGGAGTCCCGCCGGCTGTGGGAGCGGCGGATCACCGAGCCCGACTTCGGTGAGACCAGGATCGCGCTCGGCCCGCAGCGGCTGGCCGTGGAGATCGTCCCCCCGGAGACCAAGCCGGTCGAGGACCTGGAACCGATGAGCGCCATCGCGCTGCGTCGGTTCGTCCGCGCACACTCCACTGTGCCCGACCTGCCGACCGCGCTGTCGGTGCGCGCGTTCAGCCGGGTGGTGCTGCGCGGCGACCGGGAGCCCGTGCTCGATCTGACCCGGGCGGCCCTGGGCCAACTGGCGACGTTCCACGCCCCGGACGACCTGGTCGTCGCCGTGGTCGCCGCGCCCGACCGGCAGTTGGCCTGGAACTGGGTGAAGTGGCTTCCCCACGCCCACCACAGCGGCCGGACGGACGCGGCCGGCGCGCGCCGGCTGGTCTTCGCCAGCCTGGCCGAGGCCGAGGAGTCTCTCGCGGCCGAGCTGGCCGGGCGACCCCGGTTCGCCGCCGAGGCCAAGCCGCTGACCACCGCGCCACACGTGGTCGTGGTGGTCGACGGTGGCGAGATCTCCCCGACCTGCCAGCTGGTGGGCCAGGGGCTGCTCGGCGTCACTCTGATCGACCTCTCCGGGACGGTGCCGCGCGACGTCGGCCGCTGGCTGCTCTGCCTGGACGTGGGCGACGGCACCACCCTCGACCTGATCCGGGGCAGCTCGTCGTCGCGGCTCGGACGACCCGACCGGCTCACCGCCGAGGCCGCCGAGGGGCTGGCCCGGCAGATCGCGCCGTACCGGCTGTCGCAGCAGCAGACCAGCAACGAGGAGCCGCTGGCCCGCAGCACGGAGCTGCCCGACCTGCTCGGCGTCGGTGACGCCGCCGCCGTGGACGTGCACCAGACCTGGCGGCCGCGCGGTCACCGGGACCGGCTGCGCATCCCGCTCGGCGTCGGCCCGGACGGCAACGTCGTCGAACTCGACTTCAAGGAGTCGGCGCACGAGGGTATGGGCCCACACGGCCTGGTCATCGGCGCGACCGGCTCGGGCAAGAGCGAGCTGCTCCGTACGGTGGTGGCCGCCCTGGCGGTGACCCACTCGTCGGAGGAGCTGAACTTCGTCCTGGTGGACTTCAAGGGCGGCGCGACGTTCGCCTCCCTGGAGGCGTTGCCGCACACCAGCGCGGTGATCACCAACCTGGCCGACGAGCTGCCGTTGGTCGACCGGATGCGCGACGCGCTGGCCGGTGAGATGGTGCGCCGGCAGGAGCTGCTGCGCGCGGCGGGCAACTACGTGTCCCGGTTCGAGTACGAGAAGGCCCGGGCGGCCGGTGAGCCGTTGGCGCCGATGCCGAGCTTGTTGATCATTTGTGACGAGTTCAGCGAGTTGCTGGCCGCGAAGCCGGACTTCATCGACCTGTTCGTGATGATCGGCCGGCTGGGTCGGTCGCTCGGTGTGCACCTGTTGCTGGCCTCGCAGCGCCTGGAGGAGGGCAAGCTGCGCGGTCTGGACACCCACCTGTCGTACCGGATCGGTCTGCGCACCTTCTCGGCGGTGGAGAGCCGGATCGTGCTCGGCGTGCCGGACGCCTACGAGCTGCCGAACGCGCCCGGGCACGGCTACCTCAAGACGGACACCAGCACCATGCTGCGGTTCCGGGCCGCGTACGTCTCGGGGCCGTACCGGGCGCCCGGCCAGCAGGCCTCCGCGTCGCAGGCCCTGGTGCAGCGCCGGATCGTGCCGTACGGCGTCAGCTTCATTCCGGCGCAGGCCACGCAGGTGTCGGTGGACGCCATGCCGGAGCCGGAGCAGCCGGCCGACGGCAAGGCCGTCGCGATGCTGGACGTCCTGATCGACCAGCTCAAGGGTCGGGGCCGCCCCGCGCACCAGGTGTGGCTGCCGCCGCTGGCGGAACCGCCGGGCCTGGGCGAGCTGCTCGGTCCGCTGGCCGTCGACCCGACCTACGGGTTGTGCACGGCGTCCTGGCCGGGCCGGGGTCGCCTCACCGTGCCGGTGGGCGTGGTGGACCGCCCGTACGAGCAGCGCCGCGACCCGATGATGGTCGAGCTGGCCGGAGCGGGCGGCAACGTGGTCATCGTCGGCGGTTCGCTCAGCGGCAAGAGCACCATGCTGCGGTCGCTGCTGGCCTCGCTGGCGCTCACCCACACGCCGCGCGAGGTGCAGTTCTTCTGTCTGGACTTCGGCGGTGGCGCGCTGCGCAGCCTGGAGCGCCTGCCGCACATGGCCGGGGTGGCCGGCCGGCGCGACGTCGAGGCGGTGCGGCGCACGGTGGCCGAGGTGGTCGCGGTCCTGGACGAGCGGGAGATGCGCTTCGCCCAGTACGGCATCGACTCGGTGGCGAGCTACCGCCGTCGCCGGGCGGCCGGCGAGTTCGCCGACGACCCGTTCGGCGACGTGTTCCTGGTGGTGGACGGCTGGAACACCCTGCGCCAGGATTACGAGGAGCTGGAGCAGACCATCACGACGCTCGCCAACCGGGGTCTCGGCTTCGGGGTGCACGTGGTGCTCACTGCGGTGCGCTGGGCGGAGATCCGGATCAACATGCGCGATCTGCTCGGCACCAAGCTGGAGTTGCGCCTGGGCGACGCGGCGGAGTCCGAGATCGACAGGCGCTCGGCGATGAACGTGCCGGAGAAGTCGCCCGGTCGCGGCCTGACCCGGGACAAGCTGCACTTCCTCACCGCGATCTCGCGGATCGACGGTCGGCGCGACATCGAGGATCTGAGCGAGGCGTCGGTCGCGCTCGCCGGGCACGTGGCGGCGAACTGGCCGGGGCGTCCGGCGCCGAAGGTGCGGCTGCTGCCGCGCCGGCTGCCGGTGTCCGAGCTGGCCCGGATCATCGACCGGTCGGCCCCCGGTCTGCCGATCGGCGTCAACGAGTCGGCGCTCGCGCCGGTCTACCTGGACCTGGCCAACGAGCCGCACCTGACCGTCTTCGGCGACGCCGAGTGCGGCAAGACCAACCTGCTGCGGCTGATCGCCCGGGGCATCACCGAGCGGTACACGCCGGCCCAGGCGCGGCTGGTGATCGCCGACTACCGGCGTGGGCTGCTGGGCGCGGTTGAGGGCGATCACCTGCTCGACTACGCGCCGTCCAACCAGGCGTTCGCGCAGGGGCTCGGCTCGATCCGCAGCGCGCTGTCCAACCGGCTGCCCGGCCCGGACGTGACCACCGCCCAACTGCGGGACCGCAGCTGGTGGAAGGGCCCGGACCTGTACATCCTGGTGGACGACTACGACCTGGTGGCCTCCGGTGGCAGCAACCCGCTGAGTGCCCTGCACGAGCTGCTGCCGCAGGCCCGTGACATCGGTCTGCACCTGATCGTCACGCGTCGGGTCGGCGGGGTGTCCCGGGCGCTCTACGAGCCCGTGCTGCAACGGCTCCGCGAGCTGGACTCGCCCGGCCTGCTGATGTCCGGCAACCGGGAGGAGGGCACCGTCTTCGGCACGCTGCGTCCGAGCCCGCAGCCACCCGGGCGGGGCACGCTCGTCCGCCGACGCGACGGCCAGCAGTTGATCCAGACCGCCTGGTCCGAGCCAGCCTGACCGAGCCGTCACGGGGCTCGCTGAGCCGGCGGTCCGGAATCGGCGGGTGACCATGCGTGGTCGCGGGGCCGTTCGGGTCGGATTCCCGTCCGAACGGGCCGCACAAACGACGTGATTCACCGCCATCCATCGAACGCGGCCGGTCTGGGCTGCGGTGGCTGGACAGATTCCGCTACGGTCTCAGGTGGAGTGTCCGTCGGTGGGGTGTTGCTGCCTTGCCGCGGGGGAGGGGCGCGGCAAAGCCGCCGCCACAACATGACGGAAGGGTGTGAAGCATGGCGTTCGAGGTCGAAGCTGCGACTCTGCATACCGCCGCGAGTGACGTGCGGTCCACGCGCAGCGAGGTCGACGGCGAGCTGAAGAAGCTGTGGAACGTAGTCGACGACCTGGCCATGGCGTGGAAGGGTCAGGCGTCCACGGGGTTCCAGTCGCTCATGGCTCGCTGGAACGAGGACACGGTGGGCCTGCTGACCGCGATGGACAACATCGCGGACCTGCTCGACAAGTCGGGTACGACGCACCAGGTCAACGACGAGGAGCAGCAGCAGATGCTGGACAAGTTCCACTCTGCTCTCAACCCGTGATCCGTAGCCAGCAGAGGAGGAAGTCGTGACGATCAAGGTTGACTACGCGGTCCTCGAGAGCAGCAACCAGCAGATGCAGGCCATCTCGAAGACCATCGACGAGAAGCTGGACACGCTGCGGTCGATGCTGTCCAAGCTGCAGTGGGAGGGCGAGGACCGGACCGCCTACGAGCAGCACCAGGCGAAGTGGGACTCGTCGGTCCGGGACATCAACCGGATCCTGAACGAGATCGGTGGTGCCGTCGGCATCGCCCGCGAAAACTACGTCTCCACCGAGATGAGCAACTCCAAGGTGTGGGGCTGACACAATCACCAATGCGGCTCCGGTCCGGCTTCGACCGGGCCGGAGCCGCATTGTGTTGGCGTCGGCGAGGTACTGGGAGAGCGATGCGTACGGGGAAGCCTTTCCGATCGACACGGGCCGTGGGCGCGGCCGCGCTGGCGCTGTGCGCCGCGCTGGCCCCCGCGGTGACAGTCGCGCCGGCACCGGCTCGGGCCGCTGACACGGTCCGTGGCCTTCAGTGGTACCTGGACTACCTTAAGATCCCCGCTGCGCACAAGATCACCAAGGGCGCGGGTGTCGTGGTCGCCGTCGTCGACACCGGGGTCGAGGCCAGTCATCCGGACCTGCGCGGGCAGGTGCTCGCGGGGCACGGCACCAACGCCACGGCCGCCCCGGACGGCCGGCGTGACGACGACAAGGTGAAGGGGCACGGCACCTCGATGGCCGGCATCGTCGCGGGACGCGGCGGTGGCGAGATGCACGAGTTGGGCATCGCCCCGGCCGCGAAGATTCTCCCGGTCTCGATGGGCGCCAATTTCGATAACCAGGACGTGGTCCTGGGAATCCGTTGGGCTGCGGACAACGGCGCTGACGTCATCAACCTCTCGCTCGGCGACGAGGGGACGGCTCAGCCGGAGCTGGTGGACGCCATCAACTACGCACTGAGCAAGGACGCCGTGGTGGTCGCCTCGGCGGGCAACATCGAGCAGGGCGACCGACAGGTCACCTCACCCGCCAACATCCCGGGCGTCATCGCCGTCTCCGGGTTCGACAAGCGCGGCGGGTTCTTCGCCGGCTCGGTGCAGGGCCCGGAGATCGTGATCGCGAGTCCGATGGAGAGCATCATCGCCCCGGCGCCCAAGGCGGTCTCGCCGAACGGCTACACGCTGGCCAGCGGCACCAGTTCGGCGGCCGCCATCATGTCCGGTGTGGTGGCGCTGATGCGCTCGAAGTACCCGAAGCTCGATGCGCCCAACATCATCAGCCGTCTGATCGAGACCGCCCGCGATGCCGGTCCGGCCGGCCGGGACCCGCAGTTCGGCTTCGGCAGGGTCGACCCGCTCGCCGCGCTGACGCGGTCGGTTCCCCCGGTGACGGCGAACCCGCTGTTGGAGGGCGCGGCGGCCGGTCCGACCCGCTCCGGCGGGGCCGCTCGGCCCGGCAACGACGACGACGGACCGGCGGTCGAGTTCGGCGTCTCGAACAAGGCCGGCGCGATCGTCCAGGTGGGACTCTGCCTCGGCGTGCCGATCATCGGGCTGATCGTGCTGTTGATGGTGCTGCGACGCCGCAAGCGGCGCGCACCACCGGCCGCCGTCGGCCCGTACCCCGGCGCACCCGGCGTGCCGCCACCCGGCTGGCCCGCCCAGCCGCCGCCGGCCTACGGCCCGCCGCAGCAGCCGGTCCCCGGGTACGGCCCGCCGCCGGGCCAGCCCGGGCAGGGGTACCCGCCGCCCGGCCATCCCGCGCCGGGCCATCCGCCGGCGCCGACCGCGCCGGGGCCGTCCGGCTGGCCGGGCTCGGGCCCGCCGCCGAACGGCCCACAGCAGCAGTGAACGCAGACCACCAGTCAGGGTTTCGGGGAGGGGACCGATGACGGACGACAGGACCACCCAGCCGGCACGGTACGTGAACGACGACCTCTACATCCCGATCCCGGTGGGCGGGATGCCGACGTCGGGCCTCGCCCTGACCGGCCTGGAGATGGACAACGTCGACCACGCCGCGACGCCGAAGGGCCTGGTCACCGCGCCCGGTGAGGCAGGCGTCAAGACCGAGTGGGACGCGACCAGCCTGGACTCGGCCATCACCTGGCTGGAGACCCACGCCGCCTACCTGAACAAGCTCTCCTACGACATGGTCGACATCCAGGACCTGATGGGGGGCGCGGCCAGCGGCGTGGCGGGTGGGGCGGGCGGCCAGCCGAGCCCGCTCGGGGGGTTCGACTGGGCGGCCCGGTTGGCAGCCAAGCACCAGGGGCTCTACCAGGGCACGGAGTCCGGTGTCCGGAAGCTCTCGCAGAGCCTGTACGACGCGGCGGAGGCGCTGCGCCAGGTCAAGCAGAACTACGAGACGGCGGAGGAGCAGAACAGGATGTCCGCCGCCGACATGCAGCGTGTCTTCGGCGACGTGGCCGGCAATGGCGACGGACGCTAGGACGGGGGAGGACGGCAGATGGGCCTGAGCTGGGAAGAGATGTGCCAGAAGGTCGTCATCGACGGCCGGCCGGGTGACGTGGAGAGCGCCGCCCTCGGCTGGGAACAGCTGATCAAGAATCTCAACAACGTCAAGCAGAGCCTCGACACCAACATCAAGGACCTGGGTACGACCTGGAAGGGTCCGGCGTACGAGGCGTTCAAGGGTCACATCGAGCAGATCTCCAAGGACACCGGGCAGATCGTGGCGGACGCGGAGAAGGGCACCGGCATCGTCCAGTCGCTCAAGACCGCCGCCGACAAGCTCACCGCGGCCCAGCGGGACTTCCCGGTCCCGGCGACCTGCGTCAACGACGTGTTGGAGGCGCGTAACGCCAAGCTGACCCTCGGGGTCGGCTTCTTCGAAGCGAAGGTCTCGCCGGACTTCCTGGGCTGGTTCGACCCGGTGACCGCGATCGCCGACTGGATCAACGACCAGTCGGAGGACGCGGCCCGGGTCTACGAGCAGGTGAGCGGTGACTACCAGGCCATCGCGCCCGGCACTCCGGGCGATGCCGGCCCCCCCACCACACAGAGCCCGACGACCGAGATTCCCGATCTGGGCACCGGTGGTGGCGGTGGTGGCGGTGGCGGTGGCGTGCCGAAGCTCGGCGGCGGCCCGTCCACCGGCGGCCTGGGGGCCACGCCCTCGATCGGCGCCACCGACATGCCGGGCACCGGCAACCTGCCCAGCGGGTCCGGTGCCCATCCCGACCTCTCGGGCGGGTACGACTCCGGCACGGGCACCTACCCGAGCACCGGTGGCGTCCCGGGCGTCGGCGGTGCGGACGACGAATTCAGCAGTGGCCTCGCGGGTGCGGGTGGTGGCGGTTCGCCCGGTCTCGGCTCCGGTCTCGGCTCCGGTCTCGGGGGCGGCCTGGGCTCGGGTGGCCTGGGCTCGTCCGGCGGGCTCGGCAGCGGCGGTGGCGGCCTGGGCGGCGCCGGTGCTCTCGCGGGCGGCGGCGCGCTCGGCCGGGCGGTCTCGCCGGGCATGGGCCCGATGATGGGCGGCGGCGCGGCGGGTGCCGGTCGTGGCGGTGGCCGGGGCGCCGGTGGCCGACTCGGCGCGGGCGGCAAGCTGGGCGGCGGCATGGCACCCGGTATGGGTGGCGTCGCCGGTGGCGGCGGTGCCGGCGCCGGTCGGGGCGGCGCCGGGCGTGGCGCGGCGGGGGCCGGTGGTCGGGGCGCGGGTGCTCGCGGCGCCGGTGGCGTGGCCGGGACGGGCGGCGGTGCCGGCTACGGCGAGGAGGACACCGCCCGCAACACCTGGTTGGAGGAGGACGAGGACGTGTGGGGCGCCGACAGCGGTGGCACCTCCGGCATCCTGCGCTGAGCTTTCCGCGTCACGGCGCTGCTGCGGTCGACCGCAGCAGCGCCGTGACGTGTCCCACGGACCAACCGTCCCGGGGGGTGTGCCGGCCGCTCAGCCGGTGACCGGTTCGTCGGTACGTCGGCCCGGCCGCCAGCCGCGCCGGCGGCCGCGCGCCACGATCGGTCGCGTGATCAGCAGCAGTACGGCGAGTAGAGCTCCCACCGCGGCGGCCCAGATCGCGACGGTGCGCTGCCAGCTCAGCGGGTCGGCCGCCGGGGCGGGTGCGGCAAGCGCGTCGACCGGCGGGTTGGTGCGGGTGCCAAGCAGGCTCGACACCGCCCGGTACGGGTTGACCACGCCGTAGCCGACCTCGGCGTTGCGCCCCTGCGGCGGGTTGTCCGCCGTCCGCTCCAACCGGTCGGCGACCTGCTCCGGAGTGAGATCCGGGTAGGCGGCCCGCACCAGCGCGGCCACCCCCGAGACGTACGCGGCCGCGAAGCTGGTGCCACCCGTCGGCTCGGCGCGGTAGCCGGATCCACCCGGCGCCGGGCCGATGATGTTCAGTCCCGGCGCGGCGACGTCGACGAAGGTGCCGCTGACCGAGGTGCCCACGTGCCCGCCCTGCTCGTCCACGCCGCCGACGGCGATGACCCCGGGGTACGCCGCCGGGTAGGCGGGCCTGTCCTCCTGGGTCTCCTGCCGGTTGCCGGCGGCGGCGACCAGCACCACCCGCTTGGCGAGGGCGCGTTCGACGGCCTGTGCCAGTTCGGGGCGGGGCAGGGTCACCAGGGACAGGTTGATCACGTCGGCGCCGTTGTCGACCGCCCAGTCGATGGCTGCGGCGATCTGCCCGGGCAGCCCCTCGTCGTTGGTGCCCTTGGCGTCCGGCAGGACCCGGATGGGCAGGATGCGCGCCGCCGGGGCGATACCGCTGAACGGCACCCCGGTGCCGTCCCTGCCGGCGATGATGCCGGCGACCATCGTGCCGTGACCGGCCAGGTCACACTGCCCCCGGTTGGCCGGCAGGTTGTTGAAGTCGCGGCCCTCGAGCACCTGACCCTTCAGGGCCGGGTGGATGGCGGAGACCCCGGAGTCGATGACCGCGACCGTCACCCCGGCACCCCGGGACAGCGGCCACGCCGAGGCCGGATCCACCCTTCGCAGCGCCCACGGCATCTGCACCAGACCGTCCTCGCCGGCCGGGCCGCAGGTGGGCGGCGCCGCGACCGCCGGGGAGGAGGGGACCACCAGGGCGGCGCCGAGCAGGGCCGCCAGCGTTCCACTGAGGACAGCTCGGACGGCACGGCGGGACGGCTCGGTCGCGCTCGGCGGCAGGCATTCGCGCACCCGCAGAGATTACCGCTGCACCGCGTCGGGCAGCGGCCCGGCGACGCCGTTCCGGGCGGGAACGATGACGTCGCTCAGCGGCGGGCGCGACGACGCCGGTCCGGGCCGGTGTGTCGCCGCTCGAAGCCGGCGTGCGGCGACGCCGGTCCAGGCCGGCGTGCGGCGACGCCGGTCCGGGCGGGTAGCGGGTCGCCGCGCCAAGCCGGCGTGCGGCGGCGACGGTCAGGGCCGGGACGCGACGTCGTCGGCAGGTGCTTCGGCGAACAGCGCGAGCAGGTCGCCGACCTGGCGGTCGGCCTCGGCGGGGTGCCGGAACCGGCCGGCGGGGTTCAGGGTGTACTCGTTGCGACGCCCCACCCGGGTGCGGTGCAGGTAACCACCGGCCTCCAGGTCGGCGACGATGGCCTGGGCGGCCCGTTCGGTGACGCCCACCTCGGCCGCCACGTCGCGCAGTCGCGCGGTGGGATCGCGGGCGATGGCCAGCAGCACATGCCCGTGGTTGGTGAGGAACGTCCAGTTCCGGCCGCCTCCGGCCGTCGCCGCGCTCGTCATGGTGGAGCCGCCTCTCCGGTTGTCCGTCCCACCTCCGTGCCCGCCGGAGGGTCGGGCCAGGTGCCGACGGACCGGCCCGGTCCCAACGGCCGCAGGGCCGGTTCGGGGGTCAACGTATGAAATCTAAATCACGCATATCTTGACGCATCTTGCGGTGCGTGTGACCGTGGAGCCCGAGCCAGCGCCCACCGCCGGCCCGGCTGAAAAGCCTCTTGAGCAGGTCAAACGCGTGGAGACGAGGTGCGGGGATGAGCCGTTCCGGTACCCTTGGCGGGCAGCCGGGCCCGCAGCGGGCCGCCGATCGAGCGCCGACGCCGACCGAGCCGGCCCGAGCGTACGCCGAGCTGGCCGCGGGCAACCGGCGCTTCGTCAGCGGAGCGCCGCGCCACCCCAACCAGGACGCCGGGCACCGGGCCGCCGTGGCCGACGGGCAGCACCCGTTCGCGGTGATCGTGGGCTGCTCCGACTCCCGCCTGGCGGCTGAGATCATCTTCGACCGGGGGCTGGGCGACCTCTTCGTGGTCCGTACGGCCGGACACACCGCGGGCCCGGAGGTGCTGGGCAGCGTGGAGTACGCGGTGACGGTGCTCGGAACCCCACTGGTGGTGGTCCTCGGCCACGACTCGTGCGGTGCCGTGCAGGCCGCCCGTGAGGCGGCCGCCACCGGCGTCGCGCCGCCGGGACACCTGCCCGCGGTGGTCGACGCGGTGCTGCCCAGCCTGCGACGTGCCACCGCCGAGGGCGTGGACGACGTCGACGGCATCGTCGACATCCACATCGCGCAGACCGTCGAGACGCTGCTCGGGCAGTCGCCCGTGCTGGCCGACGAGGTGGCGCAGGGGCGGTGTGCGGTGGTGGGCATGTCGTACCGGCTCGCCGCCGGTGTGGTGCGCGCGGTTACCCCCGCACCGGCGGGTGCCGCGACGTTCGACGCGCCCGGCGCCTCGGACGACCCGGCAGCTTCCGCCGCCGCCTGACGCGGACCGCCCCGGCAACTTCCGCCGCCTGACGCGACGAGGGCCGCCCCGCCTGATGCGGGACGGCCCTCGACTTCTTGGCACCGGGTCAGAGCAGCGACATGTGCACGTGGTCGGTGTGGTTCGACGGTCCGCTGTACGACTTCCAGCCGGTCGCCGGGAACCAGATCTGCCGGTTCCAGATCACGTAGTAGATGCCGAGGCGGTCGGCGTTGCGGATGAGGAACGCGGCGACGTTGTTGCCGTACATGCGGGTGTCGTTGTTGTGCCACGGGCTGAAGCCGCTCTTCTGCAACGACCAGTCACAGGCGCGGCCCTTCGGGTGCTCGAACGGGCCACCGTTGCGGTGGCAGCCGACGAACCGGTTGAACCCGGCCCGCTTGACCTCCTTGTACGCGTGCAGGGTGCGCGGCGTGACACAACCGGAGGTGGTGGGGTCGTCCTCGCTGCATGACTCGGCCTTCCAGTCGCCGTCGGCGGTGCGACCCGGGCCGATCCGGGCGACCGGCGAGACGGCGTCGACCAGACCGCCGGTGAAACCCTGACCGCCGACCAGCGCGAGCGCCTTGTCCGCGTCGCGCTTGTCCTTCGCCATCAGGGCGGTCTGCTTCTGCTGCTCGCGGACCTCCGCGTCGAGGGCCAGCTTGGCCTGCTCGGCGCGGGTCTTGACCGTGTTGACCTCGGCGAGCTTCTTCTCGTTGACCATGTTCATCTCGTCGAGCGCCGCGGCCCGTCGGACGAACGAGTCCGGGGCGTCGCTCTCCAGCAGCATCGCGATCGCGCCGATCCGCCCGGTCCGGTACGACTGGGCGGCGATCTGCCCGACCTGCGGGGCCAGCGCCTCCAGGTCGGCCTTCGCCCGCTCGACCTGCAACGCCAGCTCAAGCTGCCGCTTCTTGGACTTGTCCAGCTTGGACTTGGCCGCCACGTAGTCCCGGTTGGTCTGCTCGATGACGTCGTTGAGGAGCTTGGGTTCGTCTTCCTCTTCGTGCCCGGACGGTGTGGGGGTCGTCGGGGCGGCGTGGGCCGGGAGGGGCCCGGCGAACACGGTCAGCGCAGCGAGCACGGCCACCACGGGTGTCAACCAGCGGCGTAGGGGTGCCGTCACAATGTTCCCTTCCGTCGACCGCCGACCGGGTTAGCTGACGGGTTCGGGGCGGAAGTGGCCCCTACCGCTGTCGCGGATTCACCCCACGTACCTGGGTCCCCGGCTCGCCGGTTGGCGATTGGGCGGTGGCACCGCAGGCGCCGCTGCGCGCCTTCGTCGGTGACCGGCAGCGAGGTTACCCGAGAGTCCACCGCCTGAGCTACGTCCTGATGCCGACTAAAAGCGTCATTTCGCCATGGCGTTGAGTGACCAGTGACGCGGTTCTCAGGGCGTAGGCCCGATCCGGTCACGCTGAGGAGTGTCACCATGCCGTATCCGTGCTCCTGTTCGGCTCTGGCCACCCGGTGGTGGCGGTGGATGGGGGTGCGCTCCGCTCCGGGTCGGGCCCGTCGGACCGACCCGCTGGCGGGGAGCTGAGGGCGGCCAACGCCTCCGTCCGGTCCGGACGGGGGCGCGGCGTCAGGACGTCGGCGGCCGCGTCCTGCGCCGGCGTCGACCCGGCCGCGGTCACCACGGCGGCGAGCCCGGTGGTGAGGGGTACGGCGGCGATCAGGCCGAGCGTGGCGACCGCGCTGCGGACGATCTCCTGGGCGAGGAACTCGCTGGTCAGGATCTGCCCGAGGGGGCGGGTGTCGGCGGTGAGCAGAAGCAGCAGCGGAAGTGAGGCGCCCGCGTACGCCAGGACGATGGTGTTGACCGTGGAGGCGATGTGCGCCCGGCCGACCCGGGTGGCCGCCCGGTAGAGCTGCAGCCGGCTCAGGCCGGGGTTGGCGTTCGCCAGCTCGGTGACCGTGGCGGCCTGGGTGACGGTCACGTCGTCGAGCACCCCGAGTGAGCCGATGATGATCCCGGCGAGCAGCAGGCCACGCAGATCGACATCGGCCTGGAACATCGACAGCGTGGTGGCGTCCTCGCTGCCGAAGCCGGTCAGGTGGGTGGCGGCGGTGGCGATGGTCGCGAGCACGCCGGTGAGCACCAGGCTGCCCAGGGTGCCGAGCACCGCGACCGAGGTCTGCGCGGTCACCCCGTGTGTCAGGTAGAGCACCACGAACATGATCAGGGCTGCGCCAACCACCGCCACCAGCAGCGGTGACCGGCCGGCGCTGATGCCCGGCAACACGAAGGTGAGCAGGATGGCGAAGCTGGCGGCCAGCCCTGCCAGCGCGGCCAGGCCCCGCCACCGGCCGAACGCGACGATCGCGGCGGCGAAGACCACCGCGAGCCACACCAGCGGCTTTCCGCGCTGATGCTCGGCGATGTTCCAGCTGCTGGTGGCGGGATCGGTCGGGTCGGTCAGCTCGACCAGGACGACGTCGTCGCCGACCTCGACCCGCGGAGCGCCGGGCCCGGCGGGGACGGGCGTTTGCACCTGCTGGCCGGCGCTCGGCCCGTCCTCGATCCGTACGTCCACGGTCCCGCACGGCCCGGTGGCCGGCGTGCCCTCCGGGTTGGCCGACGGTGGGCAGGGTTCGGTCACCACCCGGGTGACCGTGCCGTGGTGGCGCGGCGCGTCCGTGCCGCCGCCGGTCTGCGGCGCCCCGTCCCGTGGCCAGAGCACCACGGCGGCGACGACGGTGGCCACGAAGAGTGGCACCACCGTCGCGACGAGGATCCGCCGGACCCGGGGTGGGACGGGCGGAGCGGTACGGCTGTGGTCGGAACCCAATGCGAGAACTCCCAACGATCCGGTGCGGGGTACGTGCCGACGGGCCGGTCGGTTCACCTCCGCCGGTCGAACGCGGTGCCGGGCGCATCGGATTGCCGGCTGGCGACCCGGTGATCACACAGGGTGAGCCGTCGGACCGGCCGGTCGGCGGAGGCGCCGCGCCGTGGCGGCGCCGGTGCCCGACTGGGCGGTGGGGTCCGGTAGGCCATCGCCGGAAATGCTAGCCAGCCGGACCGGGTGTCGCAGGTCGTGGCGGAGTGTCGGATGGTCGAACCGCCCGCGCGGCGTCGCCCGGAGCGGCATGTTGGAGTCATGCCCGCGTCCGAGCCCGCCCCTGAGCAGGCCGCCGACCAGAGCCAGCACGCGACGCCGGCCGGCCACGATCAGCACGCCGGCCCGGAGAGGCACGCCGGCCAGGACAAGCACGCCGGCCACGACAAGCACGCCGGCCACGACCCGGCGATGTTCCGCCGCCGGTTCTGGGTCTGCCTGGTGCTCACCCTGCCGGTGGTGCTGACCAGCCACCTGGTGGTGGACGGGCTCGGGCTCCGGTGGGACGTTCCGGGCCGCTCCTGGGTCGGGCCGGTGCTCGGATCGGTGATTTTCCTCTGGGGTGGCTGGCCGTTCCTGGTCGGTGCGGTGCGCGAGATCCGGGACCGGGCACCGGGAATGATGCTGCTGGTCGCGATGGCGATCACGGTGGCGTACTCGGCGTCGTTGGCCACCAGCCTGGGCGCCTTCGACCTGGACTTCTGGTGGGAGTTGGCCGCGCTGGTCACCATCATGCTGCTCGGGCACTGGCAGGAGATGAAGGCCATCGGGCAGGCCCGGGGGGCGCTGGCGGCGTTGGCCGCGTTGCTGCCCGACGAGGCCGAGCGCGTGGCGGCGGACGGGCAGGCCGAGCCGGTGCCGGTCGGCGCGTTGCGGGTGGGCGACGTGGTGCTTGTCCGGCCCGGGGGTCGGGTGCCGGCGGACGGCCGGATCGTCGATGGCGACGCCGAACTGGACGAGTCGATGATCACCGGTGAATCGCGGCCGGTGGCCCGGTCGACGGGCGAGCGGGTGGTGGCCGGCACGGTCGCCACCGACTCGGCGATCCGGGTCCGGGTCGAGGCGCTGGGTGACGAGACCGCGCTCGCCGGCATTCAGCGCATGGTCGCGCAGGCGCAGCGCTCGGGTGGGCAGGCCCAACTGCTGGCCGACCGGTTCGCCGCCGCGCTGTTCTACGTGGCCGCCGGCACAGCCGTGGTGACGCTGGCGGTCTGGACCGCGCTCGGTGAGCCCGACCAGGCGGTGGTCCGTACGGTCACCGTCCTGGTGATCGCCTGCCCGCACGCGCTCGGCCTGGCCATCCCGCTGGTCGTGGCGCTCTCCACCGCCCTGGCGGCGCGGCGCGGGATCCTGGTCAAGGACCGGTTGGCGCTGGAGCGCATGCGGACCGTCGACGCGGTGCTCTTCGACAAGACCGGCACGCTGACCCGGGGTGAGCACGCGGTGAGCGACCTGGTGACGACCCAGGGGCTGGAGCGGGAGGAAGCGCTGCGGATCGCCGCCGGCGTCGAGTCCGACAGCGAGCATCCGCTGGCTCGGGCGATCGTGACGGCGGCCGGGTCCGCCGGCCCGGCGCGTGCCACCGGCTTCCGGTCGCTGCCGGGCCGCGGCGTGCGGGCCACCGTCGACGGTACGGAGTACGCGGTGGGCGGCCCGGCGTTGCTGCGGGATCTGGGCCGAGCGCTCCCGGACGACCTGAAGGCGGCGACCGGCCGATGGTCGGCGCGCGGGGCCGTGGTGCTGTACCTGGTGCGGCTGCCGGGCACCGTGCTCGGGGCGTTCGCGCTCACCGACGAGGTGCGTCCGGAGGCCCGGCAGGCCATCGCCGAGCTCCGTGCCGAAGGCGTCCGCACCATCGCCATGATCACCGGCGACGCGCGGTCGGTGGCCGAGTCGGTGGCCGCCGATCTCGGCTTCCGGTCGGGGGTGGACGAGGTCTTCGCCGAGGTGCTGCCGGCCGAGAAGGACAGCCGGGTCGCGGAGCTCCAGCGGCGAGGGCTGACCGTGGCGATGGTCGGCGACGGGGTGAACGACGCGCCGGCGCTGGCCCGCTCCGACGTCGGCATCGCGATCGGGGCGGGGACCGATGTGGCGATCGAGTCCGCCGGGGTGGTGCTGGCGTCGTCCGACCCGCGCGGTGTCGGTGCCGTGGTCCGGCTCTCCCGGGCGTCGTACCGCAAGATGCGGCAGAACCTGGCCTGGGCCGCCGGCTACAACGTGGTGGCGTTGCCCCTGGCGGCCGGGGTGCTCGCCTGGGCCGGGGTGGCGTTGAGCCCGGCGGTGGCGGCGGTGCTGATGTCGGCGTCCACCATCGTGGTGGCGCTCAACGCCCAGTTGCTCCGCCGGGTACGCCTCGACGCGGAGCCCGACTGACCGGCTCAGCCGCGTTTCATGAGTCGGCCGACGGCCGC
Organism: Micromonospora sp. NPDC005237; assembly: GCF_040607775.1. Lineage (NCBI taxonomy): Bacteria > Bacillati > Actinomycetota > Actinomycetes > Micromonosporales > Micromonosporaceae > Micromonospora > Micromonospora sp. NPDC005237. The sequence goes on from NZ_JBEXHJ010000002.1 coordinate 765,501, forward strand.
CATCATCTCGGTGGCCATCTCGTCGGCCCGGCCCTCGGCCGCCCCCTCGTGCATGCAGTGCCGGGCGTGCCCGTCGAGCAGGCCCAGGGCCACCTTGTCGAGCGCGGCCTGGATCGCGGAGATCTGGGTGAGGACGTCGATGCAGTAACGGTCGTCGTCGACCATCTTCTCGATGCCCCGGACCTGCCCCTCGACGCGGCGGAGCCGCGCGAGCAGCTGGTCCTTGCTGGCGGTGTAGCCGCGGATCGGCGTGGGTGCGGTCATGGCGACGAGGATAGCGTACCCCTGGGGGGTATGGTAACGTCCCTCGTGTCCGATACCCCCACCGGGTACCGGTACATGACCGGTCACGAGTCTGCCTCGGCCTTACCCCTGGGGGGTATAGGCTGGCAGGCGACGAAGGGAGAGATTCGATGGTCGACACGACGTTCCAGGTGCGGGGCATGACCTGCGGGCACTGCGTCAGCGCGGTCAGCGCCGAGGTGGGCGCCATCGCCGGGGTGCGCGACGTGCAGGTGGATCTCGCCACCGGCCGGGTCACCGTCACCAGCGAGCAACCCGTGGACGCGGAGTCCGTCCGGGCGGCGGTCGACGAGGCCGGTTACGACCTCGTCGAGGCGTGAGCGGGAAGCCCGGGATGAACACGGTGACCAGAATGGGCGGGTTCGCCCTCGGTCTCGCGGCGGTCTTCGGCGCGGCGTACGGGATCGGCCGGGTGGTCGACCCGGCCGCCCCGGTCGCCGAGAGTCGGCCCGACGGCGGCGTCGCCCACAGCTCGGGCCCCACCGCGCACGACGAGGTGACCGACCGGACTCCCGGCGGTCTGCTCGTCTCCGACCGTGGCTACACGCTCGTTCCGGTCGCCGCTCCGGCCGGTGAGTTCGCCTTCCGGATCGGCGGGCCGGACGGCCGCCCGGTGACCGGGTACGACGTGGCACACGACAAGCGGATGCACCTGATCGTCGCCCGGCGGGACCTGTCCGGCTTCCGCCACGTGCACCCCGACCTCGCCCCGGACGGCACCTGGCGGGTCGACACCCCGCTGGACGGCCCGGGGCAGTGGCGGGCGTTCGCCGACTTCACGCCGACCGGGGGCGAGGCGCTGACCCTCGGGGTGGACGTGACCGTCCCCGGTGAGCTGACCGAACGGCCGCTGCCCGCCCCGGCCACCAGCACCACGGTCGACGGCTACACCGTCACCCTGGCCGGCGTGCCGCAGCCCGGCCGCACCTCGTCACTCACCCTGAGCGTCAGCCGCGACGGGCGACCGGTCACCGACCTGGAGCCCTACCTGGGCGCGTACGGGCACCTGGTGGCGCTGCGCCGGGGCGATCTCGCGTACCTGCACGTACACCCGGACGGAACACCCGGCGACGGGCGCACCCGGCCCGGTCCGGAGGTCACCTTCCTCGCCGAGGTGCCCTCGGCCGGCAGCTACCGGCTCTACCTCGACTTCCGGCACGGCGGGCGGGTGCACACCGCCGAGTTCACCGTCGTCGCCGGCACCGCCACGACCGGGGGCGACCCCACTCCGAGCGGGCCGGCGCCGACCGAGCACGGCACCCCCGGCCACGGGCACAACTGACGGGATCGGACGATGACCACCACCAGCAGACCACTGCCCGAGGCGCCGAACCGGATCGAGCTGGCCATCGGGGGAATGACCTGCGCCGCCTGCGCCGCCCGGATCGAGAAGAAGCTGAACCGGATGGACGGGGTGAGCGCCACCGTCAACTACGCCACCGAGAAGGCCACCGTCCGGTACGTCGACAGCGTCACCCCGGACGACCTGATCGACACGGTGCAGAAGACCGGCTACACGGCGGCCCTGCCGGCTCCGCCGACGACCGAGCAGCCGGTCGACCCGCTGCGGGGTCCGCGTACCCGTCTGTGGGTGTCGGCGGTGCTCAGCGTGCCGGTGGTCCTGCTGGCCATGGTGCCGCCCTGGCAGTTCGACTACTGGCAGTGGCTCTCGCTGACCCTCGCCGCCCCGGTGGTGGTCTGGGGCGGGCTGCCGTTCCACCGGGCCGCGTGGACCAACCTGCGGCACGGCGCCGCGACCATGGACACCCTGGTCTCGCTGGGCACCCTGGCCGCGTTCGGCTGGTCGCTCTGGGCGCTCTTCCTGGGCGACGCCGGGATACCCGGGATGACGCATCCCTTCCGCTTCGCCATCACCCGCACCGACGGCGCCGGCAACATCTACCTGGAGGCGGCCGCCGGGGTGACCGTGTTCATCCTGGCCGGCCGCTACTTCGAGGCCCGATCCAAGCGGACCGCCGGGGCGGCCCTGCGCGCCCTTCTCGAACTCGGCGCCCGGGACGTGGCGGTGCTGCGCGACGGGGTGGAGACCCGGATCCCGGTGGACCGGCTCGTCGTCGGTGACCGGTTCGTGGTCCGCCCCGGCGAGAAGATCGCCACCGACGGGGTCGTCGACGAGGGCACGTCCGCCGTCGACGCCAGCATGCTGACCGGCGAGTCGGTGCCGGTCGAGGTCGGCCCGGGCGACGGTGTGGTCGGCGCCACGATCAACGCGGGCGGCCGGCTGGTCGTCACCGCCACCCGGGTCGGCGCGGACACCCAGCTCGCCCGGATGGCCGACCTCGTCGAGCAGGCGCAGAGCGGCAAGGCGGCCGTGCAGCGGCTGGCCGACCGGATCTCCGGCGTCTTCGTGCCGATCGTCATCACCCTCGCGGTGGGCACCCTCGGCTGGTGGCTCGGCACCGGAGCCGGTCCGACCACCGCGTTCACCGCCGCGGTGGCCGTGCTGATCATCGCCTGCCCGTGTGCCCTCGGCCTGGCCACGCCGACCGCGCTGCTGGTCGGCACCGGTCGCGGCGCCCAGCTCGGCGTGCTGATCAAGGGGCCGGAGGTGCTGGAGTCCACCCGTCGCGTCGACACCGTCGTGCTGGACAAGACCGGAACCGTGACGACCGGCCGGATGACCCTGGTGGACGTCGTGCCGGCGAGCGGCGAGGACCGCGCCGAGCTGCTCCGGCTCGCCGGGGCCGTGGAGGCCGCCTCCGAGCACCCGATCGCCCGGGCCGTCGCCGCGGGCGCCGCCGAGGCCGGAGCGCTGCCCCCGGTTACCGGCTTCGCCAACCTCGAAGGGTTGGGCGTCACCGGCACAGTCGACGGTCGGACCGTGCTGGTCGGCCGGCTCCGGCTGCTGCGCGAGCGCGGTGTCGACGTACCGCCGGAGGTCGATCTGGCCGTGCGTGACGCGGAGGCCGCCGGGCGTACGGCGATCGTCGCCGGCTGGGACGGACGGGCGCGGGGCGTGCTCGCGGTCGCCGACGTGGTCCGGCCGACCAGCCGGACGGCCGTGGCCCGGCTGCGCGCCCTGGGGCTCACCCCGGTCCTGCTGACCGGGGACAACCCCACCGTGGCCGGGGCGGTCGCCGCCGAGGTGGGCATCGACGAGGTGATCGCCGAGGTGCTGCCCGCCGGCAAGGTCGACGTCGTCCGGCGGCTCCAGGCGCAGGGGCGGTCGGTGGCGATGGTCGGCGACGGGGTGAACGACGCGCCGGCGTTGGCCCAGGCCGATCTGGGGCTGGCGATGGGCACCGGCACCGACGTGGCGATCGAGGCGTCCGATCTCACGCTCGTCCGGGGCGACCTGGACGCGGCGGTGGACGCCATCCGGCTGTCCCGGCGCACGCTCGGGATCATCCGGGGCAACCTGTTCTGGGCCTTCGGCTACAACGTGGCGGCGCTGCCGCTGGCCGCCGCCGGCCTGCTCAACCCGATGATCGCCGGTGCCACCATGGCGCTGTCCTCGGTCTTCGTGGTGGCCAACAGCCTGCGCCTGCGCCGGTTCCGTTCCGCCGCCGATCGCGGATTGTGACGGCGGTGATGGTTGGGCGGTGGACTGCGGGGGTACTGCTGAGGTCGTAGCGACGCTCGCAATGGAGGTTGGCACATGGGTATCGATGACAAGATCAACAACGCCAGCGAGGACGCGGCCGGCAAGCTCAAGGAAGGCGCCGGTCGGGCCACCGACAACGAGCAGCTCGAGGCCGAGGGGCGCGCAGACCAGTCCACGGCCAAGCTCAAGCAGGCGGGCGAGAAGATCAAGGACGCTTTCAAGAGCTGACGTACGACGTAACCCGCACGCCGGGCCGGTGATCATTCACCGGCCCGGCGTGCTGTGTGCCCGGGGCCGTGAACCCTGAGATCCCCCCTGATCGACCAGGTGGTGCCCGCCCGGGGCACCCGCTGCCCGGCCGTCGACGTGTCGAGCTGACCGACACCCCGGTCGCCGCGCGACAGCGCCGCGCGGCGACCGGGCCGTGTCGTGGTCAGCGCGACACGCGGTACGTCAGGTGCGTGACGGCCGGCCCGCCAGCCGGGCGGCTCTCAGCTCCAGGTAGCGCTGCTCGGGCAGGCTCGTCGTGCCGCGCGCGGCCGCCAGGTACGCCTCCCGTGCCGCGCCCGGCTCCCCGGCCAGCTCCAGCAGGTGCGCCCGGACCGCGGCGAGCCGGTGGTGCCCGGCCATCCGCTCGTCGGCGTCCAGCGGGGTGAGCAGGGCGAGCCCCGCCCGCGGCCCGTCCACCATGGCCACGGCCACCGCCTGGTTGAGCGTGACCATCGGGTTCGGAGCGATCCGGGCCAGCAGCCGGTAGAGCGCCACGATCTGCGCCCAGTCCGTCTCCGCGGCCGTCGGCGCCTCGGCATGCACCGCCGCGATCGCCGCCTGGAGCTGGTACGGGCCGGGCGGCGACCAGGTCAGCGCCTCGGTGACCAGGGCGACTCCCTCCGCGATGGCACCGGCGTCCCACCGGGTGCGGTCCTGCTCGGTCAGCGGCACCAACTCGCCGTTCTCGCCGACCCGGGCCGCCCGGTGCGCGTCGGTGAGCAGCATCAGCGCCAGCAGCCCGGTCACCTCACCGTCGTCGGGCAGCAGCCCGTGCAGGACGCGGGCCAGTCGGATCGCCTCGCCGGTCAGCTCGGCCCGTCGCAGATCCGGTCCGCTGGACGCGGTGTACCCCTCGTTGAAGATCAGGTAGAGCACCCGGAGCACGGTCCGCAGCCGCTCGCCGCGCTCACCCGGCCCGGGCATCAGGAACCGGGCCCCGGCGGCCTCGATTCGCTGCTTGGCCCGCCGGATCCGCTGGCTCATCGTCGCCTCGGGCAGCAGGTGCGCCCGGGCGATCTGGGCGGTGCTGAGCCCGCCGGCCGCCCGCAGGGTCAGCGCCACCTGCGCCGAGGGCGCCAGCGCCGGATGGCAGCAGAGGAAGAGCAGGGTGAGGGTGTCGTCCGCGTCCGCCACTGCCGGCTCCGCGTCGGCCGCCGGCGCCACCTGGGCGTACGCCGGCTCGCGCAGCGCCACCGCCACCTCGCGGTCCCGGCGGGCGCTCTCGCTGCGCCACTCGTCGGTGAGCCGGCGGGTGGCCACGGTGAGCAACCATGCGCGCGGATTGTCCGGTACGCCCTGCGCGGGCCACTGCGTCGCGGCGGCGAGCAACGCCTCCTGGACCGCGTCCTCGCACCTGTCGAACTGGCCGTGCCGGCGGACCAGCAGGCCGAGGACCTGCGGCGCGAGCGTGCGCAGCAGATCCTCGACCGTCCGGTCGTCGGTCACATCTCCGTCCCGGCCTGCTCCATGATCGGGCGGACCTCCATCGCCCCGCCGAAGCGCACGTCCGGCCACCGGGCGGCGATCTCGGCGGCCCGCTGCGGGCTGTCGCAGTCGACGGTCAGGTAGCCGGCGAACTGCTCCTTGCTCTCCATGAACGGCCCGTCGACGATTTCCGGGTGACCGCCGGCGAGCCGGACCGTCTGCGTCTGCGACGGGTTGGCCAGCGCCTGGCCGTCGACCAGCTCGCCGCTCTCGGTCAGCTCCTTCATGATCTCGTCCACCTCGCCGAACAGGGCGTTACGGTCCTCTTCGGTCAACTCCTCGGTGAAGCCGGGCCGGTTCCAGATCAGCAGCATGTACTTCACGGCGATGCTCCTCGCTTGGCTGGCCGCCTCCCGGTTTGGGCGCGGCTCACCGGAGGGTCGGAGCCGAGACCCCGTTCCCTACCGCGTACCGAAGAAAATCGCAGAAAGACTCTCCGGCGGTGGTCCCACGCCGTGCGGATCAGGGTCGGCCCGGCACCTGTCGAGGCCGCTGGCCGCCGCCGAGGTCGAGCGCGGCACGGTCGGCGGCCGAGGTGCCGGACGACCAGCCCTCGGCGTCGCGGACGCTGAGCCGGTGTCGGGTGACACCCGGAAAGAGGGCGCCCAGCCGCTCCTGGACCGCCTCGCCACGGGCGGCGAGCACCGGTAGCAGACGCTCCGGGCCGGCCGTCTCGGCAGCCGCCTGGTCGGCCGCCTCGGTGGCCGCGCGCAGCCGCTCACCGATCCGCAGCGCGAACGCGTTGAGGAAGGACTCGTCCCACACCTTCGTCCGCCGGCCCGACCCCGGCCGGCGCTCGGTGCGCCCGCGCAGCATCGCGGCGGTGGCCTGCACCAGCAGCGAGGTGTAGAGCAGTTCCACCGCCACGAGGTCCGCCGGCCACCCCAGCACGGTGGTGAAACCGAGGTCGTCGGACCAGACCGCCTCGCACCGGTTCGCCGCCGCCACCTCCTGCACCAGCAGCGCCTTCGCCCCCGCGTACGGGGTCTCGGTGCCCAGCCGGACCCCGCCCGGCACATCGCCGGGCTCCGCCCCGGCGGCCAGCAACGCCTCGTCGATGCTGTGCCGGGCGATCAGTTCCTGCGCCTTCCCGGTCAACGCCTCCGCCTCGGCCGGGAAGGTGGTCGACTCGGCCTTCGCGAGCAGCGCGCGTACCCGGTCCAGCATCGGCGACCCGCTGCGGACCGTACCGGCAGTGCGGGGGATCGTCGCCCCGGTCGAGCCGGGCGGCGGGCGTAGCACCGCGATCGGCGGCAGGCTCTCCACCAGCGCGAGCACGTCGACAGCGGCGCGGAGAGCGTCGGCCCGGTCCAGTCCCTCCGCGGCGGTCCAGGCGGCCAGCAGGTCGTCGCCGTCGTCCCGGCCCTCGGCGGCCAGAGCACGTAGCTGGTCGTCCCACCAGTCGGGGACCGGCCCGGCCTGCTCGCGTCGCTGAGCGGCCAGCGCGTCCCGGACCAGCCGGGCCGCCCGTGCGTCGAGCCGCCGCGCGGTGATCCGGTGCACGTCGACCGGCTGCCAGCCGCGTGGCCAGAGCTGCCCGAGGCCACGGACCAGCCGACGCCGCAGGGCCGCGTCCACCGCCGTGGCGCCGTCCGCCGCGCCGGTGCCGACCATCAGCCGGTCCAGCTGCCGTTCGGCCTGTCGTACGTCGGTGCCGCGCACCGCCGCGAGCGCGTCGGCGACGAGTTCGTCCGCGTCCGGCACAGGCACCCCCTTCGGTCTCCGCTGCCGGCGAGGCATCCGGCCGCCCCACCCAATGATCATGCCGGCACGGCTTCGGCGGGCATGACTCGGCCAGTTTGGGGTAGTTCGGCCGTGACCCGGGCGGATGCGAGGTGTGTGGTGGTCGGTTCGAGCCTGCCGCGGGGGCGTCCCGTCGCCGCGCCGGACCGCCGGTCGTCCACGCTCGCGGGCGTCCTGATCGGGGTCGCGATCATGGCCGCCGTGGACGAGATCGTCTTTCACCAGTTGCTGGCCTGGCACCACTTCTACGACCGGTCCACCCCGTCGGTGGCGCTGCTCTCGGACGGGCTGCTGCACGCCGCTGAGGTGATCGCCCTGGTCGGTGGGTTCTTCTGGTTCGCCGATCTGCGCCGACGGCTGGCCCTGTCACCCCGGCTGGTCTGGGGTGGCTTCCTGCTCGGCGCCGGAGGATTCCAGCTCTTCGACGGGCTGGTCGACCACAAGGTGCTCCGGGTGCACCAGATCCGCTACGGCGTCCACCTGGTGCCGTACGACGTGGTGTGGAACGTGGGCGGCGCGGTCCTGCTGCTGGCCGGCGCGGCGCTGGTCTGGCGGACGCGGTCCCGCCGACCGGATGACGGCCCCCGGTGACGGCAGTCGCCCCGGGCCGGGCGGCGGTGGTGCCATGGGCGCACGGGGGCCACCCGGCGGACGGGCCGGGCTGGTTGCCGCTGCTCCCGGTCGCGGTGCTGGCCGTCGGCTACCTGCTGGCCGCCGTACGCGACCCGCGTGGCTGGGACCATCGGCGTACCGTCGCCTGGCTGGCCGGGTGCACCGTGCTGGCGGTCGCGGTCGGGCCGCTGGCCCACCTCTCGGACGACCCGCGCGGGCACATGGCGCAGCACCTGCTGCTCGGCATGTTGGCACCGCTCGGGCTGGTCCTCGGCGCCCCGGTGACGCTGCTGCTGCACGTCGCGCCCACCTCGACGCGTCGGCGGGTGGGCCGGCTGCTGCGCGCCCGCGCGCTGCACCTGATCGCCCACCCGGTCACCGCCGCGCTGCTGAGCACGGGTGGGCTGGCGCTGGTGCTGCTCACCCCGCTGTACGCGACGGCGGAACGCCAGCCAGCCCTGCACCACGGCGTACACCTGCACTACCTGGGCGCGGGCTACCTGTTCGCCTGGTCGCTGGCCGGGCCGGACCCCGCGCCCCGCCGCCCCGGGCTGGCCGTGCGGGTCGGCGCGCTGCTCGGCGCGTCGGCTGGCCACGCCGCGCTCGCCAAGTACCTCTACGCGCAGGCCGGTACCCTGCCCCCGGGGCTGACCGACCCGGACGCCGCGGCGTTCGGATCGGCCGCCCACCTCATGTACTACGGCGGCGACGTCGCGGAGCTGCTGCTGGCGGTGGCACTCTTCGCAACCTGGTACCACCGCTCCCGCCCACCCCTGGTGAACAGGAGTTTCGCGTCACGACACCGCGATGCCGTGACGCGAACCTCTTGATCAACTCTGTGCGGGCGGGGCCGCCAGGGCGGCGGAGAGCCGCCGGAAGAACGCGCGGATGTCGTCCTCGCTGTGGTGCGTCTCGGCCTGGTCGTTCAGCGGGCCCGAGTAGAGCAGCGCCTGCTCCAGCGCGTCCCGCGTCTCGGCCCGGCCACCCGGGTAGAGCCCGGCGGCCACCCCGTCGGCGACCCGGGTCACCACCGAATCGTCGAGCGACCTGTCGAACTGGACCCCGTAGAGGATCCCGTTGACGTGGCCCTTCCAACTGTCCGTACCCATGCTCGTCGACTCCCCTAGAAGATCCGGCCGCCATCCCAGCCCAGAATCGGAACCCCGTTGACGCCGTTGCGCTTGAACTCGGCGTCGAGATTGGCCATGTGGCTGGGCTCGGGCTGGTAATGACCGCTGCGCGCCGTGGCGTACTGGACCCTACCGTCCTTGACGACCAGCTCGCCGGCCGCGGCGACCGGGTTTCCGCCGCCCAGAGTGGAGTGGTGGAAGTCGCCGACCTTCTGGTAGTTGGACGCGTAGAGGTTGCCGTTGCGGTCCATCACGAAGATCGCTTGACCGTTTCCGCTGAACACGGTCTGCGCGCTCGACGTGTCGAACGGCTCGCCGTTGCGCGCGCTGCGCAGCACGCCGTTGCTGTCGAAGAAGACCCGGTGCTGTTCCAGCTCCTCGGGGCTGAGCCGGCGCACGGCCGTCGGAAAGTGCCCTCCGGGCAGATGCTCGTTGCGGTACTTGTCGAGCATCGGCTTGGTGTTGGAGTAGCGCGGGGTGGTGTGCGGGCCGGGCACGCCGGGCCGCTTCGGGCCGCCGCGCTTCGCGCCCTTTCGGGTGAAGCGGCGCAGCAGTGTCTTCGCGCGCTTCAACAACTGCGGGATGATCTCCTTGACGACCTTCTCAATGACCTCCTTGATGACCCGCTGGATCGCCATCCGGGCCAGGCCGATCGAGACGGGGATCTGGGCCAGCGAGGCGCCGAAGCTGGGTGCCGCCGCCGCCAACGCGATCGCCACCTGAATGACCAGGATCGTCAACTGGACGATCACGATGATCTTCTGCGTCAGGGTGATGATGGCCATCACCAGCAACGCCATGCCGATCAGCTCGGCCGCCTGCGCGCCGTCCTCCATGCGGCGCGGCGCACCCTCCTCGTCCTGCCACGCCTGCTCGAACGCCCGGATGTCGTCGCCGCTGTTGGTCGTGCTGACCTGCGCCGCGCCCGCCTGGGCCTCCCCGACCGCCGTCCGCAGCCGGCCGGCGAACGCGAACCACATCTGGGACGCCTCGAACAGCAACTCCTCGTCGGCTGTCGGCCAGGTGAAGCCGACCCAGCCCAGCGCCTCGGCGAGCTCAGGAGGAAGCTGCATACCCACTGGGCAGCTCCATCCTCGTGAAGAGTTCCGCGTTGGCGAGGTCGGTCGCCTCGTGCGCGTCGGCACCGAGGTCGAGGTTTTCGGCGGCCTCCAACAACTGGTCGGCCATCGACCGGTACACGTCGAGCGCATGCGTCAGGACCTCGACGTACACGGCCCCGAAGAGGGAGCCCGCCTCGTCGGCGCCCCAGGGATTACCCGCCCCGTTCACCGTCGACTCGAGGCCGCTGACCGCCTCGCCGAGCTGCTGGCCGGTTGTCGCGATCGACGCGGCTGCGGCGTGCAGAGCGTCGACGTCCACCTGAATTCCGTCGGACATGGCTCAGCGACGATCCATCCGGCGGGTGGCCGCGTCCAGGTCACCGATCATCTGTTGGAAGCCACGGAACGCCTGCTCGGAGACCCGTTCGAGCTGCTGGGTGAGGGCCGTGCTGTCGACCTGGGCCCCGGCCGTCAGGTCGGCCCGGCGGGCGCGCTCGTCGGCCTGTGCCGCCTGGACCGCCTCCAGGACGTACTCGGCGATCGTGCTCGTGCCGGCCCGGGACAGGCTCGGGTCGATCACCAGCGTCTGCAGGGCGCCGAACGCGGAGACCTCCGCCTCGACGAGACCGTCACCGCCGGTGCCCCGCCCGACCATCTGCTCGGCGTCCGGCGCGGGCCCGTCGCCGTCACCCGGTTGCGCCGTGACAGCACCCGTTGCCTGGCTCAGCAGGCGCATCGCCTCTTCGAGCGAGCTGCTCAGGCCGGACGGATCAATCCCGCTCGCCATGCACGTCCCCCCACGTCCGCAGTCCACCGTCGGTGCACGACCGTATCAATGCGGCACCCGCACGGCTGCCCCGGAAGTCGGCTGTGGATCACTCCCAGGTGGACAGAATGTCCTCGACCGGCGCGACGTCGCGCCCCGGATCGGGCGCCGGGGCGGGCGGGCCAGCCGGCGTACGGTCGAAGCGGGGTGCCGGCGCCGGTTGGATCTCGCCGTCGACTTCGACGAACGTCCCCCGGGCCGCGTTGTGCGGGTGCCGGTGCGCCTCATTCGGGGCCAGCACGGGGGCGACGCAGGCGTCCAGGTCGGCGAAGACCGCCGTCCACTCGTCCCGGGTCCGCTCGGCGAACCGTTCGGTGAACCGCCTCCGCAGCTCGTCCCAGCCGCTCGGGTCGTACTGGTCGGGCAGCTCCGCCTCGTCGGCCAGGCCGAGACCTGCCAGCAGTACGGCGTAGAAGGCCGGCTCCAGCGCGCCGACGGCCATGAAGCCGCCATCGGCGGTGGCGTACGTGTCGTAGAAGGGCGCTCCTCCGTCGAGGAGGTTCCGCCCGCGCGGGGCGGCCCACAGGCCGGTGCCGAGCAGCCCGTGCAGGAACGAGGTGAGCAGCGCCGATCCGTCCACCATGGCCGCGTCGACGACCTGGCCGACGCCGGAGCGTTCCCGCTCCAGCAGCGCGGCCAGCACACCCACGGCCAGCAACATGCCGCCGCCGGCGAAGTCACCGATCAGGTTCAGCGGCGCGTGTGGGCGTGCGTCGGCTCGACCCAGTGGCTCCAGCGCCCCGGCGACCGCGATGTAGTCGATGTCGTGGCCGGCCCGAGCTGCCAGCGGGCCGTCCTGGCCCCAGCCGGTCATCCGCGCGTACACCAGCCGGGGGTTGCGGGCCTGGCAGACGTCCGGGCCGAAGCCGAGCCGCTCGGCGACCCCCGGCCGGTACGCCTCGACGAGCACGTCCGCCCGTTCGACGAGGCGCAGCAGGTCGGCCACACCGGTCGGGGACTTCAGGTCCAGCGCGGTGATCCGCCGGCCGCGCTGCAACGGTCCACCGGTCGGCGCGGCGAGGCGCCCGGCTCCCGGGCCGCCCGGCCGGTCGACGCGCACCACGTCCGCCCCGAGGTCGGCGAGCACCATGCAGCCGAACGGGGCCGGCGCGAGGCTGGCCAGCTCGACCACCAGCACCCCGGCCAGCGGCCCGCCGCGCGCCGCCGTCACGCGACGCCAACCGGCTCAGCGAGCCGGTCCGCCAGGTCGGCGGGAGGCGTGAACCGGTCGCCGTACCGTTCGGCCAGCTCGGCGGCGCGGGCCGCGAACCCGGCCGGGCCGCCCGCGTACTGCCGGACGTAGCGGATCACGCCGCCCGTCCAGGCGGGAAAGCCGATGCCGAAGATCGAGCCGATGTTGGCGTCGGTCTCGGTACGCAGCACCCCCTCGTCGAGGCAGCGCAGCGCGTCCAGCGCCTCGGCGAAGAGCATCCGTTCCTGGAGGTCGGTGAACGGCACCGCCTGGCCGGCGTCGGTGACCAGGTCGGCGAGGCCTGTCCACAATCGACCCCGGACGCCGTCGTCGTAGGAGTAGAAGCCGCGTCCGGCGGCGCGGCCCGGCCGGTCGTACGCGTCGACCAGCTCGTCGACGAGCCGGTGCGCGGGCAGCGGCAGGTACTCCTCGCTGGCCGCCTCGAACTGGCGGCGGATCCGCTGGATCAGGGTGAGGCTCACCTCGTCGGCCAGCGCGAGGGGCCCGGTCGGGTAGCCGGCCTGCAACGCGGCCTGCTCCACCGACGCGGCGGGTACGCCGTCGGCGACCATGCCGACCGCCTCGTCGATGAACCGGCCGATGACGCGGCTGGTGAAGAAGCCCCGGCCGTCGTTGACCACGATCGGGGTCTTGCCGATCCGCCGGCCCAGGTCGAACGCGCGGGCCAGGGCCGCGTCACCGGTGCCCTCGCCCACCACGATTTCCAGCAGCGGCATCCGGTCCACCGGCGAGAAGAAGTGCATGCCGATGAAGTCGGCCGGCCGGTCCACGCCGGCGGCCAGCTGAGTGATCGGCAGGGTGGAGGTGTTGGAGGCGAGCAGCGCGCCCGGCGCGAGCACCGGCAGCACCTCGGCGAAGACGGCCTGCTTCAGGGCAGGGTCCTCGAAGACCGCCTCGATGACGGCGTCGCAGCCGGCGAGCGCGTCCACCTGGTCGGTGGTGGTGATCCGGTCCAGCACCGCGCGGGCGTCGGCTTCCGTGGCGCGGCCCTTGCGGACCCGGCGGGCCAGCAGTCGTTCGGCGTGCTCCCGGGCCCGCCCCGCGGCCTCCGGCGACACGTCCCGGACCACCACGTCGAGGCCGGCGCTGGCGCAGGCGTACGCGATGCCCGCGCCCATCATGCCGGCGCCGAGCACCGCCACCCGCCGCACCGGCGGAACGTCCACGGCCGGTCGGGCGGCACCGCCGTTGACGGCCTTCAGGTCGAAGAAGAACGCGCCGATCATGTTCTTGGCGACCTGCCCGGTGAGCAGGCCGATCAGGTGCCGGGTCTCCACGGTGAACGCGGTGTCCACGTCGACCTGCGCGCCCTCGACGGCGGTGGCCAGGATCGCCTCGGGCGCGGGCAGCCGGGCCCCCTTGAGCTGCTTGCGCAGGGTGGCCGGGAAGGCGGGCAGCTGCGCGGCCAGCGAACGGCTGGCCGGGGTGCCACCGGGCATCCGATAGTCCGGCCGGTCCCACGGCTGCTTCGGGTGCGGGTTGGCAGCGATCCAGGCCCGCGCGCGATCCAGCATCTCCGCCTCGGTGGCGACGACCTCGTCGACGATCCCGGCGGCCAGGGCGTCGGCCGGACGCATCCGCCGGCCGGTGAGCAGCACCGTGGTCAGCGCCCCGGCCAGGCCGAGCATCCGCACCGTCCGGGTGACGCCGCCGGCCCCGGGCAGCAGACCCAGGGTCACCTCGGGCAGCCCGAGCCGCGAGTCGGGCGCGTCCAGCGCGATGCGGTGGTGGCAGGCGAGGGCGATCTCCAGGCCGCCGCCGAGCGCGGAGCCGTTGACCGCCGCGACGACCGGTCGGCCCAGCGTCTCCAGTCGGCGCAGGTCCCGCTTGATGGTGCCGAGCAGGTCCGCCAGCGCGGGCGCGTCGGCGCGGGTGGCGCGGATCATCTCGGGCAGGTCGCCGCCGGCGAAGAACGTCGACTTCGCGCTGGTCACGATGACGCCAGCGAGATCGTCCTCGGCCTCCAGCCGGTCCAGCGCGGCGCTCATCGATGCCGCGTACGCCCGGTTCATGGTGTTGGCGGACTGGTCGGGGTCGTCCAGGGTGAGCGTGACGATGCCGTCGGCGCCGCGGTCGTACCGGATGGTGGTGGTCATTGGTCTTGTCCCCCGGGTCAGCAGCGCTCGAGAACGGTGGCGACGCCCATGCCGCCGCCGATGCAGAGGGTCACCACGGCGCGGCGCAGGTCGCGGCGCTCCAACTCGTCCAACGCCGTGCCGAGCAACATGGCTCCGGTGGCGCCCAGCGGGTGGCCGAGAGCGATCGCGCCGCCGTTGACGTTCACGCGGTCCGGGTCGAGGCCCAGGTCGCGGACGTACTTGAGGACCACGGCCGCGAACGCCTCGTTGATCTCGAACAGGTCGATGTCGTCGAGGGTCAGCCCGGCGACGGCGAGCGCCTTGTGGGTGGCCGGGATCGGGCCGGTCAGCATGAGCGTCGGGTCGGCGCCGGTGACGGCCGCGCCGACGATCCGGGCGCGCGGGGTGAGGCCGAGGTCCTGCCCGACCTGCTCCGAACCGATCAGCACCAGCGCCGCGCCGTCCACGATGCCGGACGAGTTGCCGGCGTGGTGGACGTGCTCGATGGCCTCCAGCCAGTGGAACTTCTGCAACGCGACCGCGTCGAAGCCCGCGGCCGCACCCATGGTGGCGAAGGACGGGGTGAGCCGAGCGAGGGCCTCCCGGGTCGTCTCCGGGCGGGGGTGCTCGTCGACCGTCAGGATGTCCAACCCGTTGCCGTCGCGGACCGGCACGACCGAGCGGGCGAAGTGCCCGCCGGCCCACGCCTTGGCGGCCCGCTCCTGTGACCGCAGCGCGTAGCCGTCCACGTCGTCGCGGGTGAAGCCCTCCAGGGTGGCGATCAGGTCGGCGCTGACGCCCTGCGGCACGAACGACGTGGCCAGCGCGGTCTGCGGGTCGGTGGCCCAGGCGGCGCCGTCGGAGCCCATCGGCACCCGGGACATCGACTCGACCCCGCCGGCGAGCAGCAGGTGCTCCCAGCCGGAGCGGATGCGCGCGGCGGCGGAGTTGACCGCCTCCAGCCCGGAGGCGCAGAACCGGTTGAGCTGCACCCCGCCCACCTCGTCGGGCAGCCCGGCCAGCAGCGCGGCGGCCCGAGCCAGGTCGCCGCCCTGCTCGCCGACGGGGGTGACGATGCCGAGCAGCAGGTCCTCCAACCGGCCCACGTCCAGGCCGGGGTTGCGCTCGCGCAGCGCGTCGATCAGGCCGACCACCAGCGAGATCGGCTTGACCCCGTGCAGCGCGCCGGTGTCCCGGCCGCGTCCGCGCGGGGTGCGGACCGCGTCATAGACGTACGCCTCAGAGGGCACGGGCGATCAACTCCTTCATGATCTCGTTGGTGCCGCCGTAGATCTTCTGGACGCGGGCGTCGGCGTACATCCGGGCGATCGGGTACTCCGTCGTGTAGCCGTAACCGCCGAACAGTTGCAGGCACCGGTCGATGACCTCGCACTGCCCGTCGGTGAGCCACGACTTCGCCATCGCGGCCGTGGCGACGTCCAGGTCGCCACGGGTGTGCCGGACGATGCAGTCGTCCAGGAAGACCCGGCTGACCCGGGTGCGGGTGGCGCACTCGGCGAGCACCATCCGGGTGTTCTGGTGCCCCATCAGGGTCTTGCCGAAGGCGGTGCGCTCCTTGGCGTACGCCACGGTCAGCTCGACCGCGCGTTCCATCGCGGCCACCGCGCCGACGCCGATGACCAGCCGTTCCTGCGGAAGCTGCTGCATGAGCTGGATGAAGCCCAGCCCCTCGGCACCGCCGAGCAGGTTGGCCGCCGGCACCCGGAACTCGTCGAAGAACAGCTCGGCGGTGTCGTTGGCGTGCAGCCCGATCTTGGACAGCAGCCGGCCCCGGCGGAAGCCCTCCGGGTCGCCGCCCACCTTGCACACCAGCAGCGAGACGCCGGCCGCCCGCTGCTCGGGGTCGGTCTTCACGGCCACCAGAATCAGGTCGGCCAGGCCGCCGTTGGTTATGAACGTCTTCGCGCCGGTGACCAGGTAGTCGTCGCCGTCGCGGACCGCCCGCGTGCGCATCGCCTGGAGGTCCGAGCCGCCGTCGGGCTCGGTCATCGCGATCGCGCCGACCAGCTCACCGCTGCACAGGCCGGGCAGCCACCGTCGCTTCTGCTCCTCGCTGCCGTACGCGACGAGATAGCCCGTGACGATGCCACTGTGGACGGCCAGCCCGAGACTGCTCTCCCCGGTGTACGCCTGCTCGTGCAGCAGCACCGCCTCGTGGGTGAAGCCGCCGCCTCCGCCGCCGTACTCCTCGGGGACCGACAGGCCGAGCAACCCCAGCTCACCGGCACGCCGGTAGTGCTCGCGGTCCGGGTGCCCCTGGGCCAGCAGGCGGTCCGTGTGCGGCAGCACCTCCTTGGTGAAGAAGGTGCGGGCCAGGTCGGCGAGGTCGTCGTGCTCAGGTTCGCGCCAGGGCGAGGGGGAGCCATCGAGCGTCGGCATGTGCACCACCCTCGCGCGCTGTTGGCGGCATGTCAATAAGTCTGGATCAGCAGCCGGGCACAGGCTTCCGGGTCGTCCGCGAAGGGCAGATGTCCGCAGCCCGCCAGCGGCACGTGCCGGGCCGCCGGCAGCGCCGCGCGGGCCCGCCGGGCCTGACTGGGGTACGGCAACACGAGATCGCGCGTACCCCAGGCGACCGTCACGGGGATTTCGTCGAGCGCGCCGGCCGTCCCTCGACCGAGCTGCCATCCGGCGAACGCGGCGCGGGCCACCGCGAAGCCGGGCGCGTCAGCCAGTGCCGCCGCCGAGTCGACGCACTCGTCGGGGTCGAGGTGACCCGGGTGGCCGTAGAACAGGCCGCAGAACGCCACCCGCCCGGCCCGGCTCGCCAGCAGCCGGGGCAGTGCCGGCCGCAGCCCGCCAGCCGCCGACCGGGCCCCGCCGACCGCCAATTGACACCAGCGTCGCCCGACCGGCCCCCAGAACCCGATGGGCGAGAACGCGGTCACCGAGTGGGCCAGCCCGCGTCGCCCCAACTCCAACGCGATGCCGCCCCCGAGCGAGTTGCCGGCAACGGCGGGCCGGTGCACACCCAGCGCGTCCAGGAACGCGACGACCCGATCGGCCAGGTGCTCCACCGACCCGGGGGCCGCCTGCGCCAGCGGCTCGGGTGGCGTCGGCGGCTTCGGCGGCTTTGATGGCTCCGACGGCTTCGGTGGCTCGGGCCACGGTGGTGAGGCGCCGAAGCCGGGCAGGTCCAGCGCGATCACGTCGCGGTGTCGGGCCACCTCGTCGAGCACCGGTTCCCACACCTGCCACCGACTACCGATGCCGTGGATGAGCACCAGCGGCGGTCCATCACCACGCCGCGAGTGAGCGAGCCAGTCCGGGTCCCCACGGTGCATCCACCCACCCTCACACGTCAGGTGGCCACCCCGACACCCTTGATCCACTCCAGCTCGCCGATATGGGGGTGTCCGCGCGCCAGGATGCCGCCGTTTCGGCGATCCGGACTGGATCATCGCCGGGACGCCACCTGGATGCTGCGCCTCGGGTGATCGAGGAGTGGTGGCGCTACTCGGCCTCGTCACCGTCGGTGGGGCGCGGCGGGCGGTGCTCGGCGATCCACGCCTCCACGTCGGCACGCAGCCAGACCGTGGTGCCGTGCAGCCGTTGAAACGGCGCGGGGAAGGTCGGATAGCGGATGAGCTGACGCATCCGCGTCCGGCTCACGCCGCCGAGCAACTCCTGTAGCTCGTGCGGGCCGACCAGCGGACCCGGGACCTCACCCATCACTCGACGGTAGGGCGACCGAACAAGTGGGGGAGCTACTCGGAGTCGTCCTCGCTGGGGCGCGGTGGGCGGTGCTCCGCGATCCACGCCTCCACGTCGGCGCGCAGCCAGACCTTCATGCCGCGTAGCTCCTGGTAGGGCTTGGGGAAACTCGGCCGCATAGCGATCTGCTGAAACCGGCTCCGGGAAACGTTCAGCCGTTGACCGATCTCGTACGGCCCCATCAGCTCGCCCGGCCCCTCGTCACCCACACCTGGACACTAGGCACGTTCGCGTATCCCCAATCGGGGGTCCCCGAAAAGGGGTCCCCATCTTGACAGGGGGTTGTTTCTCGCTGAGAGTGGTCAGAGCATTCCTCTCGCTGCCGAGTCGAGCAGTGGGGGCGTCGTTCAACGAAGGGCTGGCCAATGGATCAGGCGACAGAGTTGGCGTGGCTTCGGGAGCGGGTCGGGGGATTGGAGACGGCGCTGCACTGCGCACGGAGAGAGTTGTTCGATCTCCGTTGTCGGCTGACGTTGATCGGTCGGGTCGTCCAGGACATCGACCGGGTGCAGCGAGCCCCGGGCGTCGCAGTGGGTGCGATCAACGCGGCCCTGTACTCCGAGACGTCCAACCTGCGGCATCTCGGCCGGCACCTGATCGGGCGTCAGCGCGGAATTCAGTGATCACTTGATGCTCAGCAGCTCAGGAACGGCGCTGATAACTGGTGAGCATCAGTTGATCAAGGTGAGGGTGGCGGCTTGCTAGTTGCGGGCCGACTCACGTCGTGCCGAGGCCGCCAGCCGATCGGCGAGTGCGACGACGCGGTCGCGGAGCTCGTCCGGGCGTTCGATGACGAACGGCAGGTCGAGCGCGGCGAGCACGCCGGGCAACCAGTCGAGGCTCTCTGCCCGGATCTCCACGTCCTGCCAGCCTTCGTCCGCACCCTCTCGCACCTCGGCGATGCTGGCCGGTAGTCGTCTGCGGATCTGCTCGACTGTTCCTTGTATCCGCAGCGACACCGCATGCTGGTACGGCGCTTGTGCCATCGAGGTGAGAAGGCGCCCGGCCGGATCGTTTCCGGCGGGCGGCTCGAACGAGCCCGGCAGCGGTCTCGCGTCCGCGATGCGGTCGAGTCGAAGGGTGCGGTCCTCGCCGATCTCCGGATCGACCCCGGTGACATACCACCGGCCGGCATGGTTGACCAGCCCGAACGGATGCAGCACGCGGACGCTACGCCTGCCGTCGCCCGAGGTGTAGTGCAGCGAGATCGGCCGATGATGGCGGACCGCCTCAGCGACGGCGAGTAGTACCTCGGTCTGCGGTGCAGGGAAGTCACCGGGTTCGGCGGTGAAGGCGAGGGACTGGAGTGCGGCGTCCAGCCGGTCCGCGGTCCGCGACGGTAGGACGCGGCGGATCTTCGCGGCGGCTGTTTCGCCCGCCGCGCCTGTTGCCGTCGCCAACCCGGCACGGCGGCCGGCGATCAGGCCGAGTAGGACGGCCAAGGCTTCGTCGTCGCTGAGCATCAGCGGCGGCAGTCGATAGCCGGCGGCGAGCCGATACCCGCCGTAGCGACCGCGCACCGACTCCACCGGCAGGTCCAGGTCGACCAGATGACTCACGTAGCGCCGCACCGTGCGCGGTTCGACACCAAGGCGCTCGGCAAGCTCGGCCATCGTCCGGACGCCGCCGGACTGCAGGAGCTCCAGCAGTGCGAGCACCTGGGCTGTCGGTCGTGCCACGGTCCGAACTTTATCAAAATACTGGACCAAATCTGTCCAGTATTTGCCCTAGCGTGATCTCCACAGACCGGTACCGACCGTACTGAGCAGGGAGAAGACATGGACTTCGTCTCCATCCGCATCATCACCGACGAGATCAACCGCCTGGTCGGCTTCTACGAGAAGATCACCGGCGTGCAGGCGGCCTGGGGCAACGAGGACTTCGCCGAGTTGCGCACCGCCCACGGCACGCTGGCGATCGGCAGCACCCGCACCGTCCCACTGTTCGCGCCAGGCTCCGCCCGCCCGGCCGACAACCACAGCGTCATCATCGAGTTCCTCGTGGAAGACGTGGACGCGCTCTACGAGAGACTGAAAAGCGTGGTGGAGGACTTCGTGAACGAGCCCACGACCATGCCCTGGGGTAACCGAGCCCTGCTCTTCCGCGACCCCGACGGCAACCTGGTCAACTTCTTCACTCCGGTGACCCCCGAGGCGATCGAGAGGTTCCGCCGTTGATCGGTCGGCGCGGCCTCGAGGCCGGCGGCTCCGACAAGGCATGGGGGACGTCGATGCCGAAGCTGGCGGCGTGAGCTGCCGATAGGGTCGGGCAGATGAGTGTCGAGACGGCTCCGCGCCGCCGCAGGTTGGAGCCGGACGCCCGGCGCGGGCAGATCCTGGCCTGCGCGGTCCGGCTGTTCGGCGAGCGGCCGTACGTGGACGTGTCGACCACCGACGTCGCCCGGGAGGCGGGTGTCGCCCGGGGCCTGGTCAACCACTACTTCGGCACCAAGAAGGACCTTTACCTGGAGGTCGTCCGGGTCATGGTGACCATCCCCGAGGTTGCCCTGGAACGACTGCCCAAGGGTGACCTGCGGACCCGTGTGGATGCCAGCGTCGCGTGGTTCCTCGACGTGGTGTCGCGGCACAGCACCTCCTGGTTGGCCGCCGTCACCGCCCGGGGGATGGGTGGTGACGCCGACGTGGAGCGGGTGCTCGCCGAGGCGGAGGAGGTCGCCGCCGACCGGATGCTCGTCGCCGTCGGGCTGGCCGAGGAGGCGGAGCACCACGAGGAGTTGCGGGGGATGGTCCGGGCGTACTGCGGGCTGGCGACGTCCACCGCCCGGGAGTGGCTCCAGCGTGGGGCGTTGACCCGGCCGCAGGTCCACCTGCTGCTCACCACCACCCTGCTGACCATCGTCGAACAGGTCGTCCCACAGGTCATCGCGGCCAGCGACCCGTCCTGACCGCAGCCGGCGAAGGCTTTTCAGCGACGCCAGAACTGGCGGGGCGCGAACCCGTCCCGTCGCAGCCAGTGCTCGGTATAGACGATCCGTTCCGCCTCGATGACCACGAGGGTGTCCTCGGGCGGCTCGGACAGCGGTCGCCCCCGCTCGGCGTGCTCGTTCTCCCAGCGGAACGCCGACCAGTAGTGCGCACGGTCCGGATCCTCCGGGCCGAGCACCCTGGCCGTTCCGAACAGTTGAGCTCCGCGGCTGCTGGCCAGCCCGACGAGCGGCGCGAAGATGCCGACGGACACGCGCGGGTCGGCAGCGATGTTGCGCATCTTCGGCGAACGCGGCGCGGCGGTGAAGAGCACCGCGAAGTCGAGCGGGTAGTACCGCACCGGCGTGGCCAGCGGCCCGTCCGGACCCGTGGTCGCGAGCACGCACATGTTCTGCGACGACAGCAGGTTGCGGATGCGCTCTTCGAGCCGTTCGCGGTCGAGCCGCTTCGTCGGCGTGGGTCCAGCCAGCCACGGATTCGTCAACGGCATGAAACCCTCGCGACCATGGCGAGCACCCTACCCACGTGGCCCCGCCGGGCGGCTACAGGATCGGCGGGGTGCGCTCGCATCGTTGGCGAGCCGCCAACAAGCTGTTACGGTCGGCCGCACCGCCGAGGGAGCCCGCCATGACCGACAGCGCAGCGACCGCCCGACGTCCCGGTCGGGTGCGGGTGGCGATCATCGGCTCCGGGTTCGGCGGGGTGGCGGTGGCCGCCGCGCTGCGCCGCGCCGGCGACGCGGATGTGGTGCTGCTGGAGCGGGCCGACCGGATCGGCGGCGTCTGGCGCGACAACACCTACCCGGGCTGCGCCTGCGACATCCCGGCGCCGCTCTACTCGTACTCCTTCGCGCTGAACCCGGACTGGTCGCGGCGCTTCCCGCCGCACTCGGAGATCCTGGATTACCTGCACCGCTGCGTGGCCGAGCTGGGGCTGACCGACAGCGTGCGGTTGCGTACCGAGGTCACCGACGCGTCGTGGGACGAGGCCGGCGCGTGCTGGCGGCTGCGTACCGCCGGTGGCGCCGAACTGACGGCGGACGTACTGGTCCCGGCGGTCGGGCAGCTCTCGCGGCCGGTGGTGCCGACGCTCCCGGGCGCGCAGCGGTTCGCCGGGCCGGCGATGCACACGGCCCGGTGGGACCCGACGGTACGACTGGACGGCGCCCGGGTGGGGGTGATCGGCACCGGCGCCAGCGCGGTGCAGTTGGTGCCGGCCATCGCGGACCGGGCGGCCCGGGTCACCGTCTTCCAGCGCACTCCGCCCTGGACGCTGCCCAAGCCGGACCGCCGGCACGGGCGGCTGGGCCGGGCGCTCTACCGGCGGGTGCCGGCGCTGATGCGGGTGCCCCGGGCGGCGTTCTGGTCGGTCACCGTGCTCACCGGGCTGGCCGTGACCGGCAACCGGGTCGCCGCGGCGGTGCTGCGGGGTGTCTCGCGGGCGCAGCGGAGGTGGCAGGTACGCGACCCGGAGCTGCGCGCCCGCGTCACGCCGGTCGAGCCGATGGGCTGCAAGCGGGTGTTGTTCACCAACGACTGGCTGCCCGCCCTCGGTCGGGATGACGTCGAGCTGGTCACCGAGGCGATCGTCGAGGTGACCGAGGACGGTATCCGCACCGCCGACGGCCGGGTCCACCCCTGCGACGTGCTGGTCTACGGCACCGGCTTCGCGGCCACCGACTTCCTGGTGCCGATCCGGGTCACCGGACGCGCCGGCCGTCAGCTCGGCGAGGAGTGGCGCGACGGCGCGTACGCGTACCTCGGGATGGCCGTGCCCGGCTTTCCCAACCTCTTCCTCATGTACGGCCCGAACACGAACACCGGCAACACGTCGGTGATCTACTTCCACGAGGCGCAGGCCCGGCACATCGCGCAGGCGGTGCGCCTGCTCGCCGCCGGTGGCGAACCTCTGGAGGTACGCCCCGAAGTGGCCGCCGACTACGACGCGGAGCTGCAACGCCGGCTCTCCGCGAGCGTGTGGACCGCCTGCCGGAGCTGGTACCGCACGGCCACTGGCCGGATCGTCACCAACTGGCCGGGGATGGCCGCCGAGTACCGCCGCCGTACCGCCCGGCTGGATCCGGCCGACTACGGCCGCGTGACGTGATCGATGCTCAGGCGGCGCGGCGGCCGGTCTGCGCGGCCGGGGCGGCGTAGCGGTCGGCGGCCTGCGCGGGGTACGCCCCGGAGTGCACCACCCGCAGTGGCCGTTCGGTCTCGTCCGCGCCGAACCTCCAGCGCGACGGCGTCGGCTGCCGCTGCGGCGCGGGTCCGCCGGGGCGCAGCCCGGGCCGGGACAGCAGGGCGGTGATCAGGTAGCCGACCACCAGGAACCCGTGGCTGACCAGGCGTTCCCCCTCCACCGAGCCGGTGGCGAGGTCGTTGACCGAGAGCAGCAGGAGCGTGCCGACGAACGCGCTGAGCATCGGCAGGAGACCCGCCGGAGGGCTGCGGCGTACCGCCACGAAGAGGAAGCCGGCCCCGACCGCCACGTTCCAGGCGGCCGACTCGTGCCACAGGTGCTGGCCGGCGGCGTGCACGTGGTCCGCGCTCGCTCCCCGGCCCACCTGGGCCAGGCCGAGCACGAGCTGGACCGCGCCGAGCAGCCCGAGCGCCGCGCGCAGCCCGACGACCAACCCGGCCCGGCCGGGCCGGCGGGGCCGCCAGCGCGACCGGCCAGCCGGCGGCGTGCCACCGGCGTCGGCAACCGCGTCGCCAGCGGCGCTGCCACCGACGGCGGCCAGGATCGCGTCGGTCCGGTCGGGCACCTCGGTGACCAATCGGGTACGAACGCGGCGCGTCACCGCGACGGCCGCCGCGAACCAGGCCCGGCACTGGGCGCACTCGTCCAGGTGCCCCTGCGCCGCCGCCCCTTCGGCGGCGGTCTCCTCCCCGTCCAACTGCGCGGACAGGACCTCCCGCCACTGCTCACACCCCATGTGTGGGTAGTCGGTCCGCAGGCCGCTCCGGTTCCCGGCGACCGTCACGCGTTGTGGAATACTCGCCGGATCATGACGCGCTACGGCCTGCTGATCCTGCCCGCCACCAACCGGGTGTACGCCCGCTCCGCCATCGACCTCACCCGGGCCGAGCTGGAGATCTTCGGCCGGTCGGCGCTCGACGGCCGGATCGGCGAGCTGGACACGGAGGTCGTCGGCGGGGCGACCTACGTCACGTTCAGCGGTGACGGGCTAACCGAACGGGACCTGGCCGTCCTGGGCAACCTCTCCGCCGGGTACGCGCTGTTCGAGATCGTCGGCGACCTGCTGCGCCCGGTCGAGTGGAGCCGGCTGGACCGCTACGACGACGATCTGCTCACCATCCAGAAGTACCCCGGCAAGACCAACGAGCAGTTCACTAAGCTGCTGCTCAACGTCACCCTGCTCGCGTCGGACTGGGCCGGCGAGCTGACCAGCCGCCGGTTCCGGGTGCTCGACCCCCTCTGCGGTCGCGGCACCACCCTCAACCAGGCGCTGATGTACGGCTTCGACGCCGCCGGGATCGAGCGCGACCAGAAGGACGTCGAGGCGTACCGCGCGTTCGTCACGACCTGGCTGAAGCAGAAGCGGGTCAAGCACCGGGTGCTGGAGTCGGGGCCGGTGCGGCGGGAGCGCAAGGTGGTCGGCCGGCGGGTGCGCATCGAGTTGGCGCCGACCCGCGAGGAGCACAAGGCCGGCCAGACGCAGCTGCTCGACGTCGTCAACGCGGACACGACCCGCGCGGCGGAGTTCTTCCGGCCGGAGACCGTCGACCTGGTGGTCGCCGACGCGCCGTACGGCGTGCAGCACGGCAGCCGTACCGCCGATCAGGGTCTGACGCGTGACCCGCTGGCGCTGCTCGCGGACGCCGCGCCGGTCTGGGCCCGGCTGCTGCGCCCCGGCGGGGCGCTGGGCATCTCGTGGAACACCCACGTCGCCAGCCGCGACGACGCGGCGGCGGCACTGGCCGACGCCGGCCTGACCGTTGTCGACGCGGAGCCCTACCGCGCGCTGCGGCACCGGGTGGACCAGTCGATCATGCGCGACGTGCTGGTGGCCCGCCGCCCGGCCTGACCGGCCGCCCATCCCCTTCGGGCCCTTTGCTCTGCTTCAACCGGCGCAACAGTGTCGGTGCCTCGCTGTCGCCTCCGTTGAAGCAGAGCAAAGGGTGGACAGCCACCCCTCGTCTCCCCGGCTGACGCGCCTCTGTGCCGCATTTCACCTGTTCATGGGCAGGTGTGAAAACCGCGTCAAGAAAAGGTTCGCCGCCGTCATGGTCGCGTTATGACCCCTGCCGTCCGGCGGGTGGTGGGGCTTTGATTGCCCGGCGCGACCGGAAGGCGGTCGCGACGAACCTTTCCGGTTAGAGGAGTCAGCGTGTCTGACGTGGTGTTCGTGGTCCTCACGGTGGCGCTGTTCGCAGTGCTCGCCCTGGTGGTCCGGGCGGTGGAGAAGCTGTGAACGCGGTCAACGCCGTCGGTCTGGTGCTCGCGATCGTCCTGGGCGCGTTCCTGGTGTTCGCCCTGCTGTTTCCGGAGCGCTTCTGATGACCATGACAACAGCGGGCGTCATCTTCGTGCTGACGCTGGTGGCGGCCCTGGTCGCCGTCTACAAGCCGTTCGGTGACTACATGTTCCGGGCGGTCTCCGGGACGAAGCAGTCGCGAATCGAGCGGGGGATCTACCGCCTGGTCGGGGTCAACCCGGCCGCCGAGCAGACCTGGGGCGTGTACGCCCGCAGCGTGCTCGCGTTCTCCGCGGTCTCGATCCTGTTCCTGTACCTGTTCCAGCGGGTGCAGAACCACCTGTGGCTGTCGCTGGGCTTCGACCCGGTGGTGCCGCACAACGCGTGGAACACGGCCGTGTCGTTCGTGACCAACACCAACTGGCAGTCGTACTCGGGTGAGTCGACGATGGGCCACCTGGTGCAGATGGCCGGTCTCGCCGTGCAGAACTTCGTCTCGGCGGCGGTCGGCATCGCGGTGGCGGTCGCGCTGGTACGCGGCTTCGCCCGCAGTCGCACCGGGCAACTCGGCAACTTCTGGGTCGACCTGACGCGGATCGTGCTGCGCATCCTGGTGCCGATCGCGGTCCTCGGGGCCATCGTGTTGATGATCGGCGGGGTGGTGCAGAACCTCTCCGGCGGCACCGACGTGAGCACGCTGACCGGCGGCACCCAGACCATCACCGGCGGCCCGGTCGCGAGCCAGGAAGTGATCAAGGAGCTGGGCACCAACGGTGGCGGCTTCTACAACGTCAACAGCGCCCACCCGTTCGAGAACCCCACGACCTGGACGAACTGGTTGCAGATCTTCCTGATCCTGCTGATCCCGTTCAGCCTGCCCCGGGTGTTCGGCCGGATGGTCGGGCAGAACCGGCAGGGTTACGCCATCGCCGCGGTGATGGGCATCCTCGCGTTCCTCAGCGTCGCCATCACCAACATCTTCGAGCTGGCCGGCCACGGCACGGTCCCGCAGGCGGTCGGTGCGGCGATGGAGGGCAAGGAGGTGCGGTTCGACGTGTCGAACTCGGCCACCTTCGCCGCCGCCACCACGCTCACCTCGACCGGCGCGGTCAACTCGTTCCACGACTCGTTCACCTCGCTCGGCGGCATGATGACGATGGTCAACATGATGCTCGGCGAGGTCGCGCCCGGCGGCACCGGTTCGGGCCTCTACGGCCTGCTCATCCTCGCGGTGATCACCGTGTTCATCGCCGGCCTGATGGTCGGCCGCACCCCGGAGTACCTGGGCAAGAAGATCGGGTCGCGGGAGATCAAGTTCGCCTCGCTGTACTTCCTGATCACGCCGATCCTGGTGCTGGTCGGCACGGCGGCGGCGTTCGCCACCGGCAACAACTCGACGGCGCTCAACGTCGGCCCGCACGGCCTCTCCGAGGTGCTGTACGCGTTCACCTCGGCCAGCAACAACAACGGCTCCGCCTTCGCCGGCATCACGGTGAACACCACCTGGTGGGACACCGCGTTGGGGCTGTGCATGCTGCTGGGCCGGTTCCTGCCGCTCATCTTCGTGCTCGCGCTGGCCGGCTCGCTGGCCCGCCAGGCACCCACCCCCGCGTCCGAGGGCACCCTGCCGACCCATCGACCGCTGTTCATCGGCATGGTCGTCGGCGTCACGGTGGTCCTCGTCGCGCTGATCTTCCTGCCCGCGCTCGCGCTCGGCCCGCTGGCAGAAGGGCTCTGACCATCATGAGGAACGAGGACATGTCCGTCACGTCCGCCCCGACAGAGCAACTGCCAGGCACCCCGGCAACGCAGGGCAACCGGGTCGGCGGGGGCCTGCTCGACCCCCAGCAACTCATCCGGTCCCTGCCGGACGCCGTACGCAAGCTCAACCCGACCACCCTGTGGCGCAACCCGGTGATGCTGATCGTGGAGATCGGCGCCGCCTTCACCACCGTCCTGGCGGTGACCGACCCGTCGGTGTTCGCCTGGGCGATCACCATCTGGCTCTGGCTGACCGTGCTCTTCGCCAACCTGGCCGAAGCGGTCGCCGAAGGCCGGGGCAAGGCCCAGGCCGCAGCCCTGCGACAGGCCAAGCGGGACACCATCGCCACCCGGCTGGTGGACTGGAAGCCGGGCGCGCGGGCCAACACCTACCGCGACGAGGCGGTGCCCGCGCCGCAGCTGCGCCAGGGCGACATCGTGCTGGTCGAGGCGGGCGGCATCATTCCCGGCGACGGCGACATCGTGGAGGGCATCGCGAGCGTCGACGAGTCGGCCATCACCGGCGAGTCGGCCCCGGTCATCCGGGAGTCCGGCGGGGACCGCAGCGCGGTCACCGGCGGCACCAAGGTGCTCTCCGACCGGATCATCGTGAAGATCACCCAGAAGCCGGGGGAGAGCTTCATCGACCGGATGATCGCCCTGGTCGAGGGTGCCAACCGGCAGAAGACGCCGAACGAGATCGCGCTGAACATCCTGCTCGCCGCTCTCACGATCATCTTCCTGCTGGCCGTGGTGACCCTTCAGCCGCTGGCGATCTTCTCGAAGGCGTACCAGGCGGCCGCGCCGGACAGCGGGGCGATCACCGGCTCCGGTGTCACCGGTGTCGTGCTGGTCTCGCTGCTGGTCTGCCTGATCCCCACCACCATCGGCGCGCTGCTGTCGGCCATCGGCATCGCCGGCATGGACCGGTTGGTGCAGCGCAACGTGCTGGCCATGAGCGGCCGGGCCGTCGAGGCGGCCGGCGACGTCAACACGCTGCTGCTGGACAAGACCGGCACCATCACGCTGGGCAACCGGCAGGCCGCCGAGTTCGTACCGGTCGAGGGGGTCGACGCGGCGTCCCTGGCCGACGCCGCGCAGCTGTCCAGCCTGGCCGACGAGACCCCGGAGGGGCGCTCGGTCGTCGTCCTGGCGAAGAACGAGTTCGGGCTGCGCGAGCGCGAGCCCGGCGTGATGCCGCACGCCACGTTCGTGCCGTTCACCGCGCAGACCCGGATGAGCGGCGTCGACCTGACCCCGGACGCCAGCGTCGACGGCGGCGCGTCGGGCACGGCCCGCCGGGTCCGCAAGGGCGCTGCCGCCGCGGTCATGAAGTGGGTACGGGAGAACGGCGGCCACCCGACCGAGCAGGTCGGCGAGATCGTGGACGGGATCAGCAGCACCGGCGGTACGCCGCTGGTCGTCGCCGAGCACGTCGACGGTGAGCCGGCCCGCGCCCTGGGCGTCATCCACCTCAAGGACGTCGTCAAGTCCGGCATGCGGGAGCGGTTCGACGAGATGCGCCGGATGGGCATCCGTACCGTGATGATCACCGGCGACAACCCGCGTACCGCGAAGGCCATCGCCGACGAGGCCGGGGTGGACGACTTCCTGGCCGAGGCGACGCCGGAGGACAAGCTCGCGTTGATCAAGCGGGAGCAGGAGGGTGGCCGGCTGGTCGCGATGACCGGTGACGGCACCAACGACGCGCCGGCGCTCGCGCAGGCCGACGTCGGGGTGGCCATGAACACCGGCACGTCGGCCGCCAAGGAGGCCGGCAACATGGTCGACCTCGACTCCGACCCGACCAAGCTGATCGAGATCGTGGAGATCGGCAAGCAGTTGCTGATCACCCGTGGGGCGCTGACCACGTTCAGCATCTCCAACGACATCGCGAAGTACTTCGCGATCATCCCGGCCATGTTCGCCGGCCTCTACCCGAGCCTGGACGCCCTGAACATCATGCGGCTGGCCAGCCCGGAGTCGGCGATCCTGTCCGCGGTCATCTTCAACGCCCTGGTGATCATCGCGCTGATCCCGCTCGCCCTGCGCGGCGTGCGGTACCGGCCGGCCGCCGCGTCGAAGCTGCTCAGCCGCAACCTGCTGGTGTACGGGCTGGGCGGCATCATCGTGCCGTTCATCGGGATCAAGCTCATCGACCTGCTCATCCAGTTCATCCCGGGGATTTCGTGATGCGCCTACCCACCTGGCTCGCCCAACACCTCGCCGCCCTGCGTGCCCTGCTCGTCTTCACGGTGCTGCTCGGGCTGGTCTACCCGCTGGCCCTGGTCGCGCTCGGTCAGCTGCCTGGCCTCAACCACAAGGCCGACGGCTCGCTGATCACCGTGGGCGGCAACACCGTCGGCAGCTCGCTGATCGGCCAGTCCTTCACCGACGCGGACGGCAACCCCGTCCCGCGCTACTTCCAGTCCCGCCCGTCGGCCGCCGGTGACGGCTACGACCCGACCTCCACCTCGGCCAGCAACCTCGGGCCGGAGAGCGTGGTCGACACCGTGGCCACCGACCCGGAGGAGTCCAGCGAGAGCCTGCTCACCCAGGTCTGCGGGCGCAGCAAGGCCGTCGGCGAGCTGAACGGCGTCGACGGCGGCCGTCCCTACTGCACGGACGACGGGGTGGGCGCCGTGCTCGCGGTCTTCCACGCCGACGGTCTGACCGGCCCGGTCACCCGGGTGGTCAGCGTCAACCAGGTCGCCCCGGCCACCCCGTTCGTCACCTCGTACCAGGGGGTGACAGTGGAGCTGGCCCAGCCCGGCGAGGACTACGTCGCGGCCGGTGGGGTGATCACCCCGATCCGGGGCGACGCGCCGGCCGACCCGGCGGTGCCCGCCGACGCGGTCACCGCCAGCGGCAGCGGCCTCGATCCGCAGATCAGCCCCGCGTACGCCGAACTGCAGGTGAACCGGGTCGCGCGGGAGCGCGGCGCGGACCCGGCGGCGGTCCGCAAGCTGGTCGAGGAGCACACCGACGGGCGTGGGCTCGGGTTCATGGGTGAGCCCGGAGTCAACGTGCTGGAGCTCAACATCGCCCTCGACCGGCAGTTCGCCGCGCGCTGAGCACCCCCGCCGGCGGGGCCGTGCCGATCGGGCACGGCTCCGCCCGCGACTTTGACCAGGGAGGATGGTTCTCGTGCCACGCGGAGAACTACGCATCTATCTGGGGGCCGCTCCCGGCGTCGGCAAGACGTACGCCATGTTGGAGGAGGCCCAGCGGCGGGCCGCGCGGGGCTCCGACGTGGTGATCGGTTTCGTGGAGACCCACGGCCGCCCGCACACCGCCGCGATGCTCGGCGACCTGGAGCAGGTGCCCCGCGGCGCGATGACCTACCGGGGCGCCGAGTTCACCGAGATGGACGTGGACGCCGTGCTGGCCCGCCGGCCGGAGATCGCGGTGGTCGACGAGCTGGCGCACACCAACGTGCCCGGTTCCCGGCACGGCAAGCGCTGGCAGGACGTCCAGGAGCTGCTCGACGCGGGGATCGACGTGCTGTCCACGGTGAACGTGCAGCACCTGGAATCGGTGAACGACGTCGTCGCGCAGATCACCGGCACCACCCAGCGGGAGACCGTGCCCGACGAGATCGTCCGCGCCGCCGAGCAGGTCGAACTGGTCGACATGACCCCGGAGGCGCTGCGCCGCCGGATGGCGCACGGCAACATCTACCGCCCCGACAAGATCGACGCGGCGCTCGGCAACTACTTCCGGGTCGGCAACCTCACCGCGCTGCGCGAGCTGGCGCTGCTCTGGCTGGCCGACAAGGTCGACGAGCAGCTCGACCGCTACCGCAGCCAGCAGGGCATCGCCGCCACCTGGGAGGCCCGCGAACGCGTCGTGGTGGCGCTGACCGGCGGCCCGGAGGGCGAGACGCTGATCCGCCGGGCGGCCCGGGTCGCGGCTCGCAGCAAGGGCGCCGACCTGCTCGCCGTGCACGTGGCCCGCAGCGACGGTCTGGCCGGCGCCGATCCGGCCCAGCTGGCCCGCCAGCGGGTGCTCGTCGAGAGCCTCGGCGGCACGTACCACCAGGTGCTCGGCACCGACGTGCCGGCCGCGCTGCTCGACTTCGCCCAGGGCGTGAACGCCACCCAGCTGGTCCTCGGGGCCAGCCGGCGGGGCCGCCTCGCGCAGATCTTCGCCCGGGGCGTCGGGCTGACCACCACCGCGCTCTCCGGCTCGATCGACGTGCACCTGGTCACCCACAAGCAGGCCGGCAAGGGCCGTCGGGCGGCGGCCGTGCCTGCGGCGCTGTCCCGCCGCCGCCGGCTGCTCGGCTTCGGCCTGGCCGTGCTCGGCATGCCGCTGCTCACCCTGCTGCTTGAGGCCCTGCCCGACCTGACGCTGACCAACGACATTCCGCTGTTCCTCGCCGGGGTCGTCGGGGTCGCGCTGGTCGGCGGGGTGTGGCCGGCGCTGATCGCCGCGCTCGGTGGGTCGCTGCTGCTCAACTGGTTCTTCACCCCGCCGTACCGCACGCTGACCATCGCCGAGGCCGACAACCTGCTCGCCCTGGCCGTCTTCGTCGGTGTGGCGCTTGCCGTGAGCTGGATCGTCGACGTGGCCGCCCGGCGTACGCGGGAGGCCGCGCGGGCTGCCGCCGACGCGCAGACCCTCGCCGCCGTCGCCGGTGGCGTGCTGCGCGGCGAGCGCCCCCTGCCCGCCCTGCTGGACCAGCTCCGGGAGACCTTCGGGCTGCGCGCGGTGAGCGTGCTGGAGCTGGCCGAGGAGGCGAGCGGCCGCCCCGACCGGTCCCGCGAGGAGCTCGCCTGGTGCGTCGTCGCCAGCGTCGGCGACCAGCCCGCCTGCACGCCCGACGCCGGCGAGACGGCAGTACCCGTCGACGACCGGATCACCGTCGTGCTCAGCGGCCGGCGCCTGGAGGCCGCCGACCGGCGGATCGTCGAGGCGTTCGCCGCCCAGGCCGCCGTCGCGCTGCGCCAGGAACGGCTCGCAGAGGAGGCCGCCACCGCCCGGCCGCTCGCCGCCGCCGACCGGATGCGCACCGCGCTGCTCGCCGCGGTCAGCCACGACCTGCGTACGCCGCTGGCCTCGGCGAAGGCGGCCGTGACCAGCCTGCGCAGCCACGACATCGAGTTCGACGAGGCCGACCGCGAGGAGCTGCTGGAGACTGCGGAGGAGTCGCTGGACCGGCTCGCCCGGCTGGTCGGCAACCTGCTGGACATGAGCCGCCTCCAGGCCGGCGTGCTGGGCATCTCCGCCACCGCGATCGGCCTGGAGGACGCCGTACCCCTCGCGTTGGACGAACTTGGCCCGGCGGCCGCGACTGTCGCCACGGACATCCCGGCCGACCTGCCCGCGGCCACCGCCGACCCGGGCCTGCTGGAACGGGTGCTCGTCAACGTCATCGCCAACGCGCTGCGCTACAGCCCGCCCGACCAGCCGCCCACCGTCACCGCGAGCGCGCACGCCGGCCAGGTGGAGCTGCGGGTCATCGACCGGGGGCCGGGCATCCCGGAGGACCAGTGGGAGCACGTCTTCCTGCCGTTCCAACGCCTCGGCGACCGGGACAACCAGACCGGCGTCGGCCTCGGGCTCGCCCTGTCCCGGGGCCTGGCCGAGGCGATGGGTGGCAGCATCACCCCCGAGACCACGCCCGGCGGTGGGCTCACCATGGTGCTGCGGCTGCCCGCCGCCGCGCAAAGCAGCTCGGAGGAGCCGCCGGAATGACGCGCATCCTGGTCGTCGACGACGAACCGCAGATCCTGCGGGCCCTGCGGATCAACCTGCGTGCCCGCCGGTACGACGTGGACGTCGCCGCGACCGGGGCCGCCGCGTTGAAGGCCGCCGCCAGCCACCCACCCGACCTCGTGGTCCTCGACCTCGGCCTGCCCGACATCGACGGCGTCGAGGTGATCCGCGGCCTGCGCGGCTGGACCGCCGTGCCGATCATCGTGCTCTCCGGCCGGGCCGGCAGCGAGGACAAGGTCGCCGCGCTCGACGCGGGCGCGGACGACTACGTCACCAAGCCCTTCGGGGTGGAGGAGCTGCTGGCCCGCATCCGCGCGGTGACCCGGCGGCTCGGCGCGCCCAGCGAGGCCGTGCCGGCGCTGCGGATCGGCCGGCACACCGTCGACCTGGCCGACCACCGCGTGTGGCGCGACGACGACACCGAGGTCAAGCTGACCCCGACGCAGTGGAGCGTGCTGGAGAAGCTGCTGCGCCACCCCGGCAAACTGGTCAGCCAGCGCCAGCTCCTCCAGGACGTGTGGGGGCCGGAATACCAGAACGAGACCAACTACCTGCGGCAGTACCTGGCCCAGCTGCGACGCAAGCTGGAGGACGACCCCGCTCGGCCCCGCCACCTCATCACCGAGCCGGGGATGGGCTACCGCTACCGGCCGTGACCACCAGCGCTGTCGCGCCCTGTTCTGCCAAGGCTTTGCTTACCTAGGTGCGGCATTACTCGGAGACATCAGCACTGGCGAAGCTACGGAACTCAAGGGGCCGCGCCACCCCTCGATGCGCCTGAGCTGTCTGTACCGCGCTAGCGATGATTTTATGATCTCGGACACCACTGCAACGGTCTCGGAAGCCCGCCCCTTGTGTCCGCAATGCCTGGCCTGTATCCTTGCGATTTTCGCAAGATCTCATTAGGCTGTTGGCATGCCAGCCAGCCGTGAGACCCTTGCCACCCGCATTCGAGCTGGGATGCAGCGGGCCGGACTCAGTCAGCAGAAGCTTGCTGAGTCCGTCGGCCTAGATCCCTCGGCGTTATCACGCGCCCTCACATGTCAGCGCAACTTCAAGTCTTTGGAAGTGGCGCTAATAGCCGAAAAGCTGGGCGTTACCGTCCAGTCGCTGCTCGCGGAGGAAGAGGAGCAACGAGCTCCCGAGCTGCTGGCCGCGAGGGCGCAACCGGCAACGAGTCCGGCTCTCCAGTCGGCCCTCGAGCGCACGGACGAAATTCTTGAATTGGACCGCCTGTTATCGGATGTCGGCTTCCCGTCCGCTGTTGCGCTGCCCTCATTCGGCGACTTAGCTGGAAGTCCTCACCAGCAGGGCGAGGAACTTGCGATTAGAGTCCGCCGCGAAATGGGGTGCGACGACGACCATCTTCCGTATGACCTTGCAAAATTCGCTGATCTGCTTGAGCGAACGCTTGGAATTGATGTAGCCTTCGAGCCCTTGCCTGCTGGTCTTGACGGTCTAAGCGTCTCCACTGATGGGTTTTGCCTGGCTCTCGTGAGCAGTGGCATCTCTGGCACTCGCCAGCGATTTACATTGGCGCATGAGGTGGGTCACTTGATCGCTGGCGATTCGCAGGATCTGCGAATCGATGAAAGCGTGCTCGGAAGAAGGCTTCCTGATGAGGAGCGTGCCAATTCTTTCGCTGCTTCGTTCTTAATGCCTGCTCGGGCTCTTCGGGCGGAGGTTCCGCGGGCTCTAATAGATGAAGGTGCCGTGGCGGAGCTGCTCGGCACTTACGGGGTTAGCTTAGACGCCCTGGCATTTCGCCTGCACAACATCGGCATCGTTAACGCCGAGGGTCGTGACAGGATGAGGCGTATGTCTTCCGGGCGCATTGCCCTACGAAGTGGCCGAACTAGCGATCTTCAGGCGCGAGGGGACCGGAGGGCACCGGGAAATCTATTGTATCGGGCGATTCAAGGGTACGTGCAGGGCAAGATTAGTGTCCGGCCGCTAGCTAGTCTCCTCCGCGTCTCTCCCCATCAGTTGCTAGAAGAGCTCATGCCCCCTAGCAATGTCAGGCGGGCGGAGAGTTTAGATTCGATGGAGCCGGCCCTGTGAGCGTTTAGCTTGGCCGAGCCTGGTTCGATGCATGTTCATTATCAAACTTCGCTGCCGTTGACCGCCTCGACCTACTCGAGGAAAGGTACGGCTATCGGGCCAGTTGGACCGAAACCGTTAAATTCGAGATTCAGCGCGGCGTGTCGGGAAGCCCCTATCTGCAGCGCGTCCTAGATGCGAGCTGGCTCGGTGAACCTGTAGAAATTGGCGGGTCGGTCAGTTCCTTAAGGGAGATTGACAACATAAGGAGAGGTTTGGGTGGGCAGCCCGGCGAACCGATGCAACATCTCGGCGAAGCCGAGCTGATATACCAATTAGGCTATGCCGACGTTTCGGGGATTCTGATAACTGACGACCAGTTTGCATTCGACTTCGCAATCCGTCGCGGCATAACGGCAATCGACACCCGAAGGGTCTTGGAGGAGTGTCACTCGCAGGGTGAGATCGGGTGTCCGGCGGCATTTGAGTTGATTAAGCAAATGCGTTCGGCAGGGCGAGGCGTTCGAGTCCCTGAGAGCCACATGTCGGTGTGCCCAAGCTGATCGGTCCGGATCGGCCGGGGATACAGATTCGACACCGCGCGGGCCGGCACGGTCGGCGCGGCCCGGTCGCCGCTGCTCGGGTCGTGCGGCGGCGCCACCAGCAGCGGGTCGACCTGGATCCGGTCGATGCCGAGCGGGCGCAGCATGCCGCGCAGTGCGGGTTCGCACAGCTCTTCCCATGGCTGATCCGCACCCATCGCGGCGACCAGCAGCTCCGGCCGGGTGAAGGCGATGCCCACCCGTTGCCCCTGCGGCGAACGGCCGGTCCGCACCGTCCGCACCAGCCGTCCCGGCAGGTCGTGCACCGGAACGGCGAAGATTATCGGGGCCTCGTCCATGGTCGGGTCGGTCCTTTCACATGTGTCGCGGAAGCGGCGGTCACCGGCGGTGCCGCCACGGCATCGGTCATCGACTGAATCGTTCGAGGTCGCGGGCGAAGCGGCGGATCGTCGCGGCCCGCGCCCAGCTCGGGGCGGGCACCGCGACGACCGGCACGGCCGCACGCGTCACGCAGTACCGGGTGACGTGGCCACGGGACCGGCCGAACCGGGCTGCCGCCGACCAGCAGATCGGACTCCCGGTGCGCGTGGTCGACAAGCACCTGCCCGGCGTACCCCTGGGTCGCCACCAGTCGCACGGTCACATCCCGGGGCATGCCACCGAGTGCCGCGTCGAAGACGCCGCGCAGGTAGACCAGCGCCGCCCGGTCGCACTCGTCCTGCCAGCGCCAGGTCAGGGTGCCGGGCCGCCACGTCGGCGCGAAGACCCACGCGCGGACGGCGTCCAGCTGCGCGCCGTCGCGGCGGGCCAGCTGCGTCGCCCGGCGCAGCGCCTGCATCCCGGCGAACGAGCGGTCGACTCCCACCACGATCCGGTGGGCACCGGTGGGGCGGCTCATGCGGCGGACACCACCCAGGCCGGGGAGTCCGTCGCGGTACGCGGGTCGGCCGGCGTGGTCAGGTCGAGCGCGCGGAGGATGTAGTTGGCTTCGGCCACCTCCACTCCGGCACGCAGGCGCAGATCGGCCACGGCGCGGTGCAGCACGGTGATGCTGTCGGCGGAGAGGCGGACCACGGCGTCGACGTCGGCGGCGATCCACCACGCCGCGACGGCGCACGGCTCGTGCCGCAGGTACTCCACCAGGTGACTGCCGGGCGCCGACGGGCCGAGCCGGACGCTGACCAGCGCCTCGTGCCGCCGCTCCGGCTCGTCCCTTCTGTTCGCGGGCTCGCCGGATTCGCTGGCTGTGTCGGTGCCGGGTGGCAGGTCGCCGCGCTTCCAGCGTGTCATCCGCCAAGGACTCATGGACCCATCGTCACCACCACGGGACGGCGGGGCCCCCGTCGATACGCCGTTTCGACGGGCCACAGCCATTTCTTGACGCCACGTTCACGCGGCTGCCGGCCGGGCACGCCGGCGCGGCGAGTAACGTGCCAGACGGACCAAGATCGGCGTACGAGGAGGCTCGGTGCAGACGACGACGGTGGACATCCCGACCGGCGATGGGATCGCGGACGCAAGCCTCACCCGCCCGGACGGGGACGGCCCGTTCCCGGCGGTGCTGCTGTTCATGGACGCCTTCGGGCCTCGGCCCCGCCTCGTGGAGATGGCGGAGCGGATCGCCGAACGCGGCTACCTGGTGCTGACGCCGCACCTGTTCTACCGGGCCGGCCGGGCGCCGCTGTTCGACCTGTCCCGACTCGGTGAGGCCGACCAGCGCGGCGCGCTCTTCGAGAAGATCATGCCGCTGGTCGGCGCGTTGACCCCCGACGTGATCAGCCGGGACAGCGCCGCGTACCTCGACTACCTGGCCGCCCGCGACGACGTCCGGCCGGGCCCGGTCGCCATCACCGGCTACTGCATGGGCGGCACCAACGCGCTCCGGGCCATCGAGGCGCACCCGGACCGGATCGCCGCGATGGCGAGCTTCCACGGCGGGCGGATCGTCACCGACGCGCCGGACAGCCCACACCTGGGCGTCGGCTCGATCATCGGCGAGGTGTACTTCGGCCACGCCGACGCCGACCAGTCCATGACGCCCGAGCAGATCGCCACGCTGGAGAAGGCGCTCGACGCCGCCGGGGTGCGCTACCGCTCCGAGGTGTACGCGGGCGCGCACCACGGCTACACCATGGCCGACACCCCGGCGTACGACGAGCAGGCCACCGAGCGGCACTGGGCAGCCCTGTTCGACCTGCTGGACCGCACCCTCCCGGCGAGCTGACGCGGCCTACCCGCCGCCCGGGTGGGCATGCCTACCCGCGGCGCAGCAGCACCGGGCCGGCGTCGATGCGGGTACGGAACAGCGCGTACGGCTTTCGTCGCAGGTCCTGGCCCCGCTGGTACCGCGGCTGCCGGTGCAGTTGGTTGGCGGTCACGTAGAGGTGCCCGTCGGCGGCCACCGACATGGTGTCCGGCCAGAGCAGCCGCGGGTCGTGCACCAGCGTCTCGTACTCGCCGTCCGGCAGTCGACGCAGCACCGCGTTGTGCTCGTACGCGGTGAGGTAGAGCCGCCCGGCGTCGTCGCTCTCCAACCCGTCCGACGCGGTGCCCTTGTCGCCCTCGTCGACCACGGTCGCGGCGACCGCCTCCTGGGTGGCCGACGGGTCGGCCAGCGCCTCGGTTGAGACGCTGTGCAGGCGTCGGGACGCCAGCGGGCAGTAGTAGAGCCGGGTGCCGTCGGCGGAGATGGCGATGCCGTCGGAGCCCATGCCCACCGGCTTCGGCGGCCCGTCGGCCGGCCGTTCCAGGAACGGCCGGCCCTCGACCACCGGACGGAACGACGTCAGTGGCTCCGCCTTGGTGGACGGGTGGTCGTGCAGCCGCCGCCAGGAGGCCCCACTGGCCAGGTCCACCACGATGATCCCGTTCGGCCCGGCGAACGCGGAGTCGGTGATGTAGGCGACCCCCGACTCGCCCCGCCGCAGGTCGAAACGGATGTCGTTGAGGTACGTCGTCGGCAGCGCCACGTCCGCCGGAAAGGTGATCACCTGGGCGACCGTGTCGGTGTCCAGGTCGACCCGGACCAGCTTCGGGCCGCCCGGCTTCGTGGGCTGGAACATCGGGCTGCCGGTGTCCAGCACCCAGAGCCGGTCGACCGGGTCCACCACGATGCTCTGCACCGACACGAACGCGCCCGCGTCGTCGTCGCCGGACGGGTCGTTCCACGCCTGGTCGGGGTAGGGCACCTCCCGACCGTCGCGCACCTCGACGACGGTGGCGGGCACCTCGTCACCCCACTTGGGGAAGTTGACGAAGATCCGGCCCCGGTGCGAGACGCTCACCCCGGTCGGCATCGGCCCGGTGAACGTGTGTACCAGCTCCAGCTCGCCAAGCGGCTCGTCGCCGACCGGCCCGTTCATGACGTCCACCCCACGGTGCTCATCGGCTCGCTCCCCACCGGTCGGCTGTCACCGCACTCGGGTGCGGTTGTTCCCGCCCGGGCGTCCGACATGCCTCCGATCAGCTCACTGGTGCGCCGGCCCTCGCGGCGGGCAGACCGGGCACCGGGACGTCCACCGCGAGCAGCGCGCCGTCCTGCGGGCCCGCCGCGTCCAGCCCCACCCGGGCGGTGCCGATGAAGAGTCGCCGCAGGTCGGGGCCGCCCAGGCAGATGCCGGCCGGCTGCCTGGCCGGCAGTCGGATCTCCCGGTCGAGGGTGCCGTCGGGCCGGTAGCGGCGTACCGCGGAGCCGCCCCACAGCGCGATCCAGAGGTGGCCGGCCGCGTCGAGCGTCATGCCGTCCGGGCCGCCGTCGGCGGGGGACAGCCGCAGGAACGGCTCCCGCCCGCGCAGGGCGCCGGTGGCGGGGTCGACGGTGAACCGGTCGATCTCGCCGCGGGGCGTGTCGGCCAGGTACATGGTGGTGCCGGTCGCGTCGAACGCCGGCCCGTTCGGGATGGTCAGCCCGGTCACCGCGGGGACCGGCTCGGCGCCCGGGGCGAGGCGGAACAACGTGCCGCCGCCCGGCGCCATCGCGTACGTCATGCTGCCGGCCCAGAAGCGGCCGTGCGGGTCGGCGACCGCGTCGTTCATCCGGGTCGGCTCGGGCGCGTCGTCGACCAGCTCGGCGACCGGTCGGGGATCGCCGGTGACGGGGAGCAGGGTGACGCCGGTCCCGGCGGCGGCCAGCCATTCGCCCGGTCGGTCGACCACCGGGGCGACCGCGCCGAGCGGCACGTCCAGGCGGCGCAGCTCCCGCAGCGGGGTCGGGGCGTCGCCGTCGGTCTCCAACAGTCGCCCGGCGAGCAGGTCGACCAGGACCAGCCGGTCGTCGACCCAGCGCAGGCCCTCACCCAACTCCAGCCGGTCGGTGCTCCAGACGGTCGGCTCGGTCAGCTCCATGGTGCTCCTTAAAAGGATCGTCAGCGGACCGTACCGCCGGGGCCGTGGTCGAGCAGCGCCAACTCGGCCCGGTCGGGCAGACCCTCCCAGTCGCCCCGGGCGGCGACCGCCGGCGGCCACCGCCACGATTACAGTTCCGCCATGGACGACACCACTCGCGGCATACGGATCAGACGCGGTGGCCCGGCTGACGCAGCCGCCGTACTGACCATGCTCGACTCCGCGGTGACCTGGATGAACGCGCGGGGCAACACCGAGCAGTGGGGCACGACACCGTTCTCGGAGAAGCGCGGCGGGGTCGAGCTGGTCGATCGGTACCTGACCGAGAACCTTCCGTACATCGCGGAACTGGACGGAACGCCAGCCGGCGCTCTGGTGTTGGATTCCGGGCCTCATCCGCAGACACCGGTCAGTCCCGCGGAAGTGCCCGAGCGGTACGTCCGGCTCCTGGTCTCCGACCGACGATTCGTCGGTCGACACCTCGGGTCGGCCCTGCTGGCGCACGCCGTGCAGGAAACCCGGCGAGCCGGCGTGCGGTTGCTCCGGGTCGACTGCTGGGCGGGCGGTGGCGGCGAGTTGGTGGCCTTCTACGAACGCCACGGGTTCACCCGCACCGAGACCTTCCGCGCGGGAGCCTGGCCGGGGCAGGTGCTGGCCCAGCGGGTCGACTGACCGGCACGTGGCCGGCCCCCGACGCGCCCCCAGGTGTCGGTCGCCTGGCCGGGGGCGTCAGTCGCGGCGGATCAGCCCTGGCCCGGCGGTGATGTCGATGTCGCCGCTCTCGATGTCGTGCCCGGCTGCGCAGCGGAGCACCACACGGACGGGTTCGCCGCAGTCGTGGTGGGTGGCGAGGATGCCAGGGCCGGCTTCGTCGGCGCTCCAGGTGTCGCCCCAGCTGCGCAGCGCGGTGATGACCGGCAGCAGTTCGTGACCCTTGCGGGTGAGGTGGTACTCGTGGCGGGTGCGCTGTCCCGGCTCCCGGTACGGGATCCGTTCGAGCAGCCCGGCGGCGACCATCTCCTTGAGGCGGGCCGCCATGGCGGGCTCGCCGATTCCGACCCGGCGGACGAAGTCGTCGAAACGGCGCGTGCCGAGCAGTGCCTCGCGCATGATCAGGATCGTCGAACGGCTGCCCACGATGTCCATCGCCCGTGCGACGGAGCAGTTCTCCATCGACCAGGATTCGCGGTTGTCCCGTAGGTCCTCCATGCCGCCCAGTCTACCTGGCTTGCGCCGAAGCTAGCCAGGTGATTCACTGGGGACTGCTGACTTCTGCAAATGCAAGCCAGCGCCGCCCCCACCAGCACTGAGGCCGGAGCGCCGACTGCGCCGACCACCACTGAAATCAGCCGATCGCGGTCAACCCGTGGTCACGGCCGCGGTGACCTCGACCTCCAGCACCGCGCCGTCGAGAAAGAGCCGGCTCACTTCGACTGTGGTGCTGGCGGGCCTGGTCTGCCCGAAGTGGCGGTTGCGGACGTCGGCATAGCCGGCCAGGTCGCCGAGGTCGGTCAGGAACGTCCGGACGTGCAGCACGTCGGCGAAGGTGGCGCCGTGCGCCGCGAGCAGCGCTCCGATCAACTCGAAGATCCGTTCTGACTGCGTTCGCACGTCGCCGGGTGCGACCACCGCGCCGGCGTCGTCCACACCAACCTGACCGGAGAGCATCAGCAACGCGCCCCCTGGCAGGTCGAGGCGGGCGACGTGCGCGAACCGGTCGCCGAACGGCGCGGCGACGGTCGTCGGATTGTCCAGGGTCAGGTTCACCTCTGCTCCTCGGGTTCGGCGCTGTCAGCGAGACGGGCGATGTCGCCCTCGGGATGGGGCGCGGCCGCCAACGCCGACGCGGCGGCGCGCAGCAGGGGCGCCGGCGCGTCGCCGAGCACGTCGAGGGCGAGCCGGGCGTCCTTGGCGGCCAGGGCGGCGGCGAACGCGGCGTCCGTGGTGGTCGCCCGGGCGACCGCGCCGCCGAGCGGCCCGGTGCCAAGTGCATCGATCGCGGTACGTCGGTCGACGCCGACGGCGTCCGCGACGGCGAGGGCGTCCGCGACCGCGGTGACCGCGGTGATCAGCGCGGTGTTGAGCACCAGCTTCAACGCGGCGCCCCGACCGGAGTCGCCGCAGCGGCGGACCGTACCCAGCGTCTCCAGCAGCGGGGCGACCCGGTCGACGATCGTCTTCTCCCCGCCGGCCAACACCACGAGCTGGCCCGTCTCGGCAGCGCCGGCACTGCCGGCGACCGGGGCGTCGACCAGTGGTACTCCCGCCGGCAGCAGCGTGGCCAGTTCGGCCACGGCCCGGGGACCGATGGTGGACATCTCGATCACGGGGGTGCCCGGCCGCAGCGCCAGTGCCGCACCCGAGTCGACCAACGTGTGCCGAACGGCGACCGCGTCGGTCAGCATGGTGATCACCACGTCGGCGTCGCGGACCGCCTCGGCTGGGCTGCCGGCGGCTCGCGCTCCGGCATCGACGAGCGGCACCGTGCGTTTGGACGTGCGATTCCAGACGGTGAGCCGATGCCCGGTGGCCAGCAGTCGACGGCCGATCGCGGTGCCCATCGTGCCCGTACCCAACAGAGCGATCTCGAACATGTCGGCAAGGCTAGGGGACGGGAAGCCATGCCACCAACGACTCTTATGCATCGCTGCCATGCTGCGGGAGCATGTCACGATGCAGCTGAACGCGCTCCAGGTCTTTCGTGCCGTCGCCGAGCACGGCTCCATCACGGCTGCGGCCCGCAGCCTGCGCTACACCCAGTCGGCGGTGTCCCGACAGATCGCCGCGCTGGAAGCCGAGACCGGGTCGCCGTTGCTGGACCGGCTGCCGCGCGGTGTCGCCCTGACCGAGCAGGGCCGTTGCCTGCTCGGCCACGCCGAGGCGGTGCTCGACCGGCTGGACACCGCCCGGCGGGACCTGGCGGCGCTGCGCGACCTGTCCGCCGGGCGGTTGCGGGTCGGCGCGTTCCCCACGGCGGTCGCCGCGCTTGTGCCACGTGCTCTGGCCAGCTTCAAGTCCGACCATCCCGAGGTGGCCCTGTCGCTTGTCGAAGGGCTCACACCGAAGCTGCTGGAGCGCCTGGTCGACGGTGAAGCCGACGTCGCCGTGGTGAGCGCCGCGTCGGACCAGCCGCTCGACCGCGACCAGCTCGACCTGCACCACCTCGTCGACGAGACGCTTCTGGTGGCCGTACCGCGGGCGCATCGGCTCGCCCACCGGCGGACCATCCGCCTGCGCGACCTGGCCGACGAGTCGTTCATCGCCGGCTCAGCGACCGCCGAGGAGACTCTGCTGCGAGCGACCCTGCCGGCGGGTTTTCGCCCGCGGATCGACATTGTCGCGGCCGAGTGGACCGGCAAGCTGGGCTGTGTCGCGGCCGGTCTCGGCGTCGCGCTGGTGCCGGCCCTGGCCGTACGCGCCGCTCCATCCGACCTGACCCTGCTCCGCCTGCACCCCGACGACGCCTCCGTCCGGCGGATCTTCGCCGCGACAGTCGCTGGGCGGAGCCGACCACCGGTGGTGCGGCGATTCCTCACTCATCTGGACCGGGCGGCGGGGGCGGGCCTGAGCGAGGCGGGCGGGTGACGCGGACCGCCGCACGACGGTCCGCGTCCGACGTCACCCGCCGATGGTGTCGAGTTCCGCGATCGCGTCGGCCGGCAGCTTCAGGTCGGCCGCGGCGAGGTTCTCCCGCAGGTGTGCCAGCGTCGACGTGCCCGGAATCAGCACGGTGGTGGGGGAGCGCTGCAGCAGCCAGGCCAGGGCGACCTGCTGTGGCGAGGCGCCCACCCGGTTGGCCACGTCGTTGAGGATGTCGGACTGCAACGGCGTGAACCCGCCGAGCGGGAAGAACGCCGCGAACGCGATGTTCTCCGCCGCGCACCGGTCCACCAGGGCGTCGTCCTGCCGGTTGGCGAGGTTGTAGAGGTTCTGCACCGTGACCACCGGGGCGATGGCCTGGGCCTCGGTGAGCTGGTCGAGCGTGACGTTGCTGAGCCCGAGGTGTCGGATCAGCCCCTCCTGCCGCAACTCGGCGAGGGCGCCGAACTGCTCGGACAGGGGATCGTCG
The DNA here is from genome assembly GCF_040607775.1 of Micromonospora sp. NPDC005237. NCBI lineage: Bacteria > Bacillati > Actinomycetota > Actinomycetes > Micromonosporales > Micromonosporaceae > Micromonospora > Micromonospora sp. NPDC005237. The sequence goes on from NZ_JBEXHJ010000002.1 coordinate 809,406, forward strand.
CCGGTGCCCTCCGCCACACCGACCTGCAGGTTGACCACGTCGAGGACGTCCAGACCGAGGTGTTGGAGGTTGTCCCGGACCTGGGCCTTCAGCTCGTCCGGCTCCAGCGCCGGGATCCAGGAACGGTCGGCGCCGCGTCGCGCGCCGACCTTGGTGACCAGGTGCAGATCCTCGGGGTACGGGTGCAGCGCCTCGCGGATCAGCTCGTTCACCACCACCGGGCCGTAGAAGTAGGTGTTCCTGGTAGTGACACAGCCAGTCACCGGACAGCCAGATCCGGGCCCTGCGCATCGCGCCGTGATCGGCGGGCTTGACGAGAGTTGTTTGTGAGTGCACACTTACAAACATGCGATCCACCGCTGAGGCCCGCCGGGCCACCGTTCTGAACGCCGCCGTGTCGGCGTTCGCGCGCACCGGCTTCCACGCCACCCCGGTCACCGCCGTGGCGGCCGCCGCCGGCATCTCCGAGGCGTACGTCTTCCGGCTCTTCGCCGGAAAGCTCGGGCTGTTCGTGGCGGCCGCCGGGGCGTGCTTCGAGCGGATCGTCGTGGCGCTGGAGGCCGGGGCGGAGCGTGCCGGAGACGCCGGGCCGCAGGAGGTGTTGGAGGCGATGGGCGACGCCTACGCCGAGCTGATCGCCGACCGTGATCTCCTGCTGTTTCAGGTGCAGGCGCAGGCCGTCACGGACGTCCCCGAGATCGCCGAGGCGGTGCGCGCCGGCTACCGGCGGGTCGCCACCTTCGTGGGGAGTCGGTCCGGCGCCAGCGACGCGCAGGTCCAGCAGTTCTTCGCGTACGGCCAGCTCTGCCACCTGATCGTGACCGCCGGCCTGGAGCAGGTGCCCGAGCCGTGGGCTCGTGCGCTGACCGCAGGCATCCGCCACCCCTGATCCCGACGACCGCACCACCGGGCCGCTTCCTGGCGGCCCACTTTTCCACCCAACATGTGTGTGAGTGCACACTTACAAACAGGGAGAACGCGATGACAACCGACGAGATGATCACCGAAGTGGTGCTGCCCGGCGTGGTGGAGCCGGACGGGCTCCAGGTCAACCGACGCGCCATGCCCGTTCCCGCCGCGGGCCAGGCGCTCGTCGAGGTCGAGGCCACCGGCATCTCGTACGCCGAGCAGAGCATGCGCCGCGACCTCTACCCCGGCCAGCCGGCCTTCCCGTTCGTGCCCGGCTACGATCTCGTCGGCACCGTCCGGGCGGTGGGACCGGGAGGCGACGGCTCGCTGGTCGGCACCCGGGTCGCAGCGGTCACCAAGACCGGCGCCTGGACCACGCACGCAGTGGTGAGCGTCGACGACCTCACCCCGGTCCCGCCGGGCCTGGACCCGGCCGCGGCCGAGACCGTAGTCGTCAACGGGGTGACCGCCTGGCAGATGCTGCACGGCGCCCGCCTGCGGGCCGGTCAGACGATCCTCGTGCACGGCGCGAACGGCGGCGTCGGGACCGTGCTCGTTCAACTCGGACGCCACCTCGGGCTGCGGGTCATCGGCACCGCCGCCCCGCGACACCACACGGCGCTGCGGGAACTCGGCGTCGAACCGCTGGACTACCGCGACCCCGACCTGGCCGCGCGGGTCCGCGCGCTTTCTCCCGGCGGCGTCGACGCCGTCTTCGACCCGGTCGCCGGCCCGGGCGTACGCACGTCGTACCGGCTGCTCGCCCCCGGCGGCAAGCTGGTCGTCTACGGCAACGCCTCCGCCCTGGGCTCCGCACGCTCGATCGTCTGGGTCTTCGTGAAGCTGCTGGCCCGCCTCTACACCTGGAACGCCCTGCCGAACGGTCACCGGGTCGGGTTCTACAACTTCTGGTCCGGCCGCCGCACCCGCGCCGCCGCGTTCCGGCGTCGGCTGCGTACCGACCTCGGCATCGTGCTCGACCTGCTCCGCCAGGGCGTGATCGTGCCGCAGATCGCCGCCCGTTACCCGCTCACCGAGGTCTCCGCCGCGCTGGTCTTCGCCGAGGCCCGCAGCCGGCCGGGCAAGGTCGTGCTGGAGCCCTGACCAGCCAGCGTGCCGGGGGCCCGGATGCCGTGCGCGTGCAGCCGCACTGGCCGGGGCGTAGGCTGGGCATGTCGCCCGGGGCCCCCGGTGGCCGCAGGATGTCGCCGCCACCAGCCCGCCAGGGCATTACCGATCGCCCTCACCCGTCGCCGCGGCGTGCTGGCCGTTGTCGCCAGCCACGTCCCCGCCGTTCGGATTTCACCGCACAGCGCTCGGCATCCCACCCGCGCTTTCGCACCGCCGTCCACCCGTAATTCGGGCGGCTCAACCAGGGGAGCACCAGATGAGGATCGCCAGGCACCGGATCGTCAGCGCGCTACGCGATCGGGGTCAGCAGGCCAGGGCCGACTGGGTCGAGCGTGAGCTGCCGGAGCGGGTCGACCCGGCCAAGCACTCCGGGCTGCTCGCCACCCTGAATCTCGACCCCGCCGACCTGGCCGACGCGCCGGCCTCGTAGGGGCGGTGCCGCTCGGGCCGGTCGCCCCTGGCCCGGGCGGGTCGAGGTGGTCCGCCCCGGCGGTCGGGTGGAATCAGGCGAAGTCCTCGGAGAGGTGCCCGCGCAGCGTGGCCAACGATCGCGTGATCAGCCGGGAGACGTGCATCTGGGAGACGCCGATCTGCTCGGCGATCTGGGCCTGGGTCAGGTTGCCGTGGAACCGCAGGCTGAGGATCCGGCGTTCGCGTTCGGGCAGCGTGGCGAGCGCCGGGCCGAGGGCGACGCGGAGGTCGACGAGGTCGAACTCGTGGTCCCGCTCCCCGAGGGTGTCGCCGAGTTCCATGCTTCCGTCGATGCCGGTGGGTGTGGACAGTGAGGTCGCCCGGTACGCCCGGGCTCCCTCCAGCCCTTCCAGCACGGTCTCCTCGGAGACGTCGAGGTAGCTCGCGATGTCGGCAACCGTCGGCGAGCGGCCCAGGGTGTGCGTCAGCGTGCTGTTGGCGGCGCTGATCGAGAGCCGGAGTTCCTGAAGGCGGCGCGGCACCCGCACCGACCAGGTGCGATCCCGGAAGTATCGCTTGATCTCGCCGACGATGGTCGGGATGGCGTACCCGCTGAAGTCGACGCCCCGGGTCGCGTCGAAGTGGTCGACGGCCTTGATGAGGCCGACCATCGCGGTCTGCGTCAGGTCCTCGTCGGGGGCGCCGCGACCCGAGTAGCGCCGGGCCAGATGACGGGCGAGCGGCAACCACGCCTCGATGGCGCGGTCCCGCAGGGCCGGTCGGCGCGGGTCGTCGGCCGCGGTGGTGGCCAGCTCGACGATCAGTTCGTCCGTGCCGGCGGCGTTCCGTCGGCTGACAGCGGTGCCGACCGTGGGTTCGACAGTCGTGAGCATGGGCTGGTCCTCTCCGTGTATGCCCGTCGACCAGGACGACCGGAGAGAATCCGATGCGCTGTCGACAGGACCACAACCACGGGCCTCGCCGCCGCGTCATGTCGTTTCAGGTGCGGTGTGCACGTTACCTGAAAGTGCGAGCAATGACTAGCCGAAAGTATGAGATTGGGCAGCTAGACGCGCTGCAATGGTGCGCCTGGGGGGGGGTGGCCCCGGCGGCCGGTCAACCGGCCGCCGGGGCACCTGTTCAGGACTCGAGCTGTCGGCGTCGGCGCAGAAGGAGCAGCAGGGCTGCGCCGCTGGCGACGGCGATGCTGCCGACCGCGGTCAGGGCGGGCAGCAGGCCGCCGCCGCCCCTACCGCCGGTGACGGGCAACTCGGTGCGGGTGGGGACCAGCGTTGGCTGGCCGGTCGGGGTGCCCGTGGGCTGCCCGGTCGGTGTCCCGGTGGGCTGCCCGGTCGGGGTGCCGGTCGGCGTGCCGGTCGGGGTCCCGGTTGGCGTGCCGGTTGGCGTCCCGGTCGGGGTGCTGGTGGGCGTGCCGGTCGGTGTCCCGGTCGGGGTCGACGTGGGGGTTCCCGTCGGCTGAAGGCAGACGGGCGCGTTGATGGTGTTGGTGTCGAGGGTGACCGCCCCGGTCTGTGCCAGGGCGCGGCCCTGGAGGGTGGCGCCGGTGTTCATGGTGATCGAGGTCTGGGCCAGGATGTTGCCCATGAAGCGGGTGCCGGTGCCGATCGTGGCCGAGCTGCCCACCTGCCAGTAGACGTTGCAGGGCGAGGCGCCGTTGATGAACACCACGCTGCTGTTCGAGGCGGTGATGAGGGTGGAGTCGATCTGGAAGATGAACACCGCCGCCGGGTCGTTCTGACTGTTGAGCGTCAACGTCCCGGTCAGCTGTGCGGCGCCGATCCGGTAGACGCCCGGAGTCAGTGTGGTGCCGCCCAGCTCGGCGGGCAGGTTGGTGAACGGCGTCCGGCCGGCGGCGTCGTTGTACGCGGTGGTCAGATCGTTCTTGGCCTGCAGTGCCACGGCGTCGCCGAGGTGGATCTCCCCGCCGACGATGCCGGGCGGAAAGCCGGGTGCGGTGTTGCCGGGGCTGACGCCGAGGCTCTGCGCCAGGAAGCTCGGCCCGGTGTTGGTGGCCGTCGAGCCCGCCAGCACGGAGAAGTTCGCCGCCGTTCCGAGGTTGACCGGCGCCTCGGCCGCGCTCGCGCCGGTGCCGCTGAAGATGAGGACGGCGACTGCCGCTCCGCCGGCGGCGACGGCCGTCAACGCGGACATGACCGCGCGTCGAGGTCGGCGCAATAGTGTGGTTGTCACGATATGCCCTTTCATGAATGCGTCTCACCGGACGCCGGCCGAGTCGGCGGTTGACAGCCGCACTCCGAACCGCAGATGGGACGCATTGGACTTTTGCACATCTAATGCCTCAAAGTTTCCTTAACGCTCAATATGGCCGCAGCTGACCGGCATTCGCCTCTCGGTCGCGCACCGAGGCCGGGCGGCTGCAGGGAGTCCCTCGTCTCGTGCGGGCTCCGTACGTTGGCAGTTCGCCGCCGGGCTTCTACGGTGGTCAGGACACGGGAGGTGGAGCTTGGTCGACGCCGGCGACGCGGCGCGTTGGTTGCAGCTCAACGCACCCCGGGGCGGGCCGGACGAGTTGGCGCTTCTGGTCACCCGGGCCGCGCCGGCAATCGGTGCCACCGAGATCGTGATCTATCTGGCCGACTACAACCAGTCCTGTCTCGTGCCCCTGCTGGGCGCCGGCCTCGCCCGGGACGAGCTGACGATCGACACGACCCTGGCCGGTCGGGCGTTCACCACCCTCGAGGTGCAGCGTGCCGCCGACAACCCGGATCGGCTCTGGGTGCCGCTGCTGCTCGGCTGCGAGCGGCTGGGTGTGCTGGAGGTCGTGTCGCCGGCCGCCGCCGACACGGCGCTGGACGGGCCGGCCTGGGAGTTGGCGGTCAACGTCGCCCAGGTCCTGGTGAACCGCCGGCTCTACGGCGATGTCGTCGAGCGGATGCGGCGACGCCTGCCGATGCAGGTCGCCGCCGAGATCGTGTGGGGGCTGCTGCCGCCGCTGACCTTCGCGACCGACGACCTGGTGGTCACCGCGATCCTCGAACCGTGCTACGACGTCGGCGGCGACATCTTCGACTACGCGCTGAACGGCGACGTGCTCAGCCTCGGGCTCTTCGACACCTGCGGGCACGGCATCAAGGCGAGCACCCTGGCCTCGCTGGCGGTCAGCGCGTACCGCAACGCCCGCCGGTCCGGCCTCGACCTCGTCGACACGGCCATCAGCATCGACCGGTGGGTGCGCTCCGAACACCCCAGCTACTTCGCGACCGCGCTGCTCGCCGAACTGGACCGGCGCACCGGTCGGCTCCGGATCATCAACGCGGGGCACCCCGGCGCCCTGCTGCTGCGCGACGGCAAGGCCATCCGGGAGCTGCCGGGGCCGACCGCGCTGCCGCTCGGCCTGGGCCACCTGTCAGAGGCGCGGCCCCAGGTGTACGAGGAGGAGCTGCACCCCGGCGACCGCATCCTCGCCTACACCGATGGCATCACCGACGCGAAGAGCATCGACGGGGAGCGGTTCGGGCTGGACCGGCTCGTCGACTTCGTCAACCGTGCCCTCAACGACGGGCTGCCCAGCCCGGAGACGATGCGCCGCCTGGTGCGCGCCGTCCTCGCGTACCAGGACGAGCAGCTCGACGACGACGCCACGGCCCTGTTCCTGGAGTGGCAGCCCCCGCACCTGCCGTTGGGCCACCTGCGGCACGTCACCGCGCCCCAGCCCTGACCGCCGAGTGGGATTTTGCACTCCCAGTGCACTTGTTTCCGATTTCGGGGCTGTCTAGCGTCACACCATGGCTGACTCGTGGACCTTCGCCGTGGCCCGTGCCGACCTGCGCCAGACCACGCTCGCCGACGCCGAGGCGCCCGCGCTGCCCGACGGCGCGGCGCTGCTGCGCGTCGACCGCGTCGGCCTCACCGCCAACAACGTGACCTACGCGGTGCTCGGCGACGCGATGCGCTACTGGGAGTTCTTTCCGCCCGGCCCCCAAGGGCTCGGGCCGCAGTGGGGGCTTCCGCCGCTGTGGGGCTTCGCCGACGTGCTCGCCTCGGCGGTTGCCGGGGTCGAGGTCGGCCAACGGGTCTACGGTTACCTGCCGCCCGCCGGCCACCTGGTGGTCCGGCCGGACCGGGTGGACGCGTCCGGGTTCCGCGACGCGAGCCCGCACCGGGCCGAGCTGCCCTCGCCGTACAACGCGTACCGGTCGACCACTTCAGACCCGGTCTACCAGGCCGGGCAGGAGGACCTGCTGATCCTCTTCCGGCCGCTGTTCTTCACCTCGTTCATGTTGGCCGACCAGGTCGTCGACAACGACTTCTACGGCGCGCGGTCGATCGTTCTGTCATCGGCGTCGAGCAAGACCGCGTACGCTGCCGCGTCCGAACTGCACGGTCGCGGCCCGCGACTGGTCGGGCTCACCTCGCCCGGCAACGTCGCGTTCACACGGTCACTCGGCTGCTATGACGACGTCGTCGCGTACGACGACATCGACGCCCTCGACGCGGTCGCCACCGTGTACCTCGACCTGTCCGGAGCCCCCGCGACCCGGACCGCGCTGCGCGCTCACCTCGGCGACCGGCTCGTCCGGGACATCGCGGTCGGGCTCACCAACCAGACGCCGAACGCGGACGCCGCCGGGGAGGTCTTCTTCGCGCCGGTGCAGATGCGCAAGCGCAGCCGGGACTGGGGCCGCGACGGGCTCGACAGGCGGTTCACCGACGCCTGGCAGCGGTTCGTCCCGGCGGTGAGCGGGTGGCTCGACGTGCGGGTCGGCAACGGTCCCGAGGCGCTGCGACACGCGTGGCTCGACGTCCTCGCCGGTCGTACGCCGCCTCGGGTCGGCCACGTCGTCCAGCTCTGAGCCGGCCGTTACGGGACGATCGCGTCCACGTAGCCGCCGTCGACCCGGACCGCCGCGCCCGTCGTCGCGGAGGCGAGCGGAGAGGCGAGGTAGACGACCATGTTGGCGATCTCCTCGGGCTCGATGAGCCGCTGGAGCAGCGACTGCGGCCGGTGCAGCCGCATGAACTCCCGCTGCGCCTCGTCCCACGGCAGGCTGTCGCCGACGAGTTCGGCCACGAAGTCCTCCACGCCCCCGGTGTGGGTCGGCCCGGCCAGCACCGAGTTGACGGTCACGCCGGTGCCGGCGGCGGCCTTCGCGAACCCGCGCGAGACGCCGAGCAGAGCCGTCTTCGACACGCCATAGTGGATCATCTCGGCGGGGATGGCGACCGCCGAGTCACTGGCGATGTACTGCACCCGCCCCCAGTCGCGTTCCATCATCCCGGGCAGGTAGGCGCGGGTCAGCCGGACGCCGGCCAGCACGTTCACCTCGAAGTAGCGACGCCACTCGTCGTCCGAGATCTCCAGCGCCGGAGTGGGGCCGAAGACGCCGAGATTGTTGACCAGGATGTCGACGCTGGGCAGGAGGTCGAGCGCGCGGGCCGTACCGTCGTCGGTCGACACGTCGGCGTCCACCTCGACGACCTCGGCGCCGAGGACCTCGCCGCGCAGCGCCGTGGCCGCGCGCTCGACCGAGGCGGCGGTACGGCCGTTCACGGCCACCCGGGCCCCCGCGCGGGCGAGCCCGACCGTGATGGCGGCGCCGATTCCCTGGGTCGAGCCCGTCACCAGCGCGGTCCTGCCGGCGAGATCGATCTGAACCGTCATGGCTGTCCTGTCCGTTCGCACCACACCGAACCCTGGTCGGGGGACGGCTTCCGCAATCTCGACCGTAGCCGTGCCGGCCCGACCCGGCAGGGGGAGTCGGACAGTTCACGGCCCCGCCTCGGCTGGGGCGGAAACCGCTGGTCATCCGCCGGTGGCGTTGGTCCAGCACCCGCCGGTCGTCCCCTGCCGCTAGGCTGTGGGTGCGGGCACCGATGGCCCATCGCCGGGCCCGCCCCTCCGCCTCCCACGGCTTCGAAGCTGCCGATGACTGAGTCGAGCGCTGCCGTGCACATCTTTTGGAGCACCTCGTGCCCGATATGACCTCCGCCCGCAACCCCTTCACCATCGAGGGGGGCAGGGTCGTCGACGACGAGCGCAGTCCGGCCGCGGACGTCAGTGCCGCGTCCATGACCCGCCTGCGTACCCCCTTCGAGGCCGAGTCCGGCGCGCCGGCCGACCGGCCCGGCCGACCGGAGGAGAAAACCGTAATCTGACCCGCCGCCGCTCGTCTCCGATCACGAGGCGGTCAGCGCGCACGCGCGCTGACCGGACCGAGCGCGGGAGGAGTGGGATCCATGTCGTCAGCCGGTCGGGCAGCACCCGATCCCGGGCTGGTCGTCGCGGCTCGACAGGGCGACCGGCGCGCTCTCGACGACGTCGTGGCGGCCTCGCTTCCGCTGGTCTACAACATCGTCGGGCGTGCGCTCCGCGGCCACGCCGACGTCGACGACGTGGTCCAGGAGACGTTGGTACGGGTGATCCGGCACCTGCCCGCGCTCAACGACCCGGCGGCGTACCGGTCCTGGCTCGTGGCGATCACCATCCGTCAGGTGCGCGACTGGGACCAGCGTCGCCGCATCGCCCTCAACCGGGACGCCGGGCTCGACGCGATCCACAACGTGCCCGACCCCGCCTCCGACTTCGCCGGGATGACGATCCTCCGGCTCGGCCTCACCGACCAACGACGTGAGGTCGCCGAAGCGACCCGCTGGCTCGACCCGGACGACCAGGAACTGCTCTCGCTCTGGTGGCTGGAGGAGACCGGCGAGCTGACGCGTGCCGAGATCGCCGAGGCCGCGAGTCTGTCGCCGGGACACGTCGCGGTGCGCATCCACCGGATGAAGGAGCAGATCCAGAGCGCCCGGGGCGTCGTCCGCGCCCTGCGTGCCCGCCCTGGCTGCCCGGACCTGCGCGCGGTGGCGGCCGAGTGGGACGGCACTCCCAGCCCGCTGTGGCGCAAGCGGCTGGTCCGACACATCCGTGACTGCGCGTTCTGCGGGCACCTGGGCACCACGTTCCTGCCGATCGACAGGCTGCTCGCCGGGATGCCGATGCTGCCACTGCCGGCCGGCATCAGCGCCCACGTCCCGAGCGCGACCGTGCCCCCGGCCGCCGCGCCGGCCGTCGGACCGCATCCCCCGGGCGTCGCCGAGCTTGCGGTGCACGCGCCCCGTGGTGTGGTTCCTTACCTGGCCGCCGGAGTGGTTGCCGCGGTCCTCGCGATCACCACGGTGGTGGTGGTGCTGCCGGACGATCCGGCCGCCGGGCCCTCCTGGGCCGTCCCGCCGCCCGCGGCGCCCACCACCGTCGCTCCCGCGTCCGCCTCCCCGAGCAGCGCGCCGTCACCGAGCGCGCGCCCCACGTCGAAGGCCCCGGTTGCACCGGCGGCGGTCAGCTCCGCGCGCAAGGGCGTCGGGGTGTGGAACTTCGCCGGAGCGAGCCAGGCGTTGGCCAGCTCGAAGGCCGGCTGGTACTACACCTGGGGCACCCAGCACCCGGGGATCAGCACTCCGCGCGGCGCGACGTTCGTACCCATGATCCGCAGCGCGGAGAACGTCACCGCCGCGGAGCTGGCCCGGGCCAGAGCCGCCGGGCCGTACCTGCTCACCTTCAACGAGCCGGACCTGCCCGAACAGGCGAACATGACAGTCGAGCAGGCCCTGGACCTGTGGCCGCAACTGATGGCGACGGGCAGCAGGCTGGGCAGCCCGGCGGTCGCCTGGGGCGGCCCGGACCCGCAGGGTTGGCTGGACCGGTTCATGACCGGCGCCGAGGCCCGAGGTCACCGGGTGGACTTCATCACCCTGCACTGGTACGGCGCCGACTTCACGACCGCGGCGGCGTTGAACCAGCTTCGGCAGTACCTGCAGGCCGTCCACCAGCGGTACCGGAAGCCGATCTGGCTGACCGAGTTCGCTCTGATCCGCTACGGCGGCGGGCGTCAACAGTTTCCGAGCCAGGAGCAGCAGGCGGCCTTCCTCACCGCGGCTGCCGGCATGCTCGGCCAACTCTCCTACGTGCAGCGATACGCCTGGTTCGGCCTCCCCGCCACCGACAAGGACCGGTCCGGGTTGTTCAGCGACGGCACCACGCCGACAGTGATCGGCCGCGCGTTCCAGGCCGCGCGTTGAACGGGCGGGCCGGGCTGTCCGGGCGGGCTGGGCGGATCGTCGGCGTCGTCGCGACGCTGGCCGCGACGGCGCTGGCCGTCGGTCTGACCCGGGATGCGGGCCGCACCGACCGGACCGCCGCGCCCGCGTCAGCCGCTCCCGCGCCGACTCCGCCGGTACTGCTCAACGGCACCGATGACGCCTTCATCCAGCTGCTGCTCCCGATGAACGAGGGTGCGCTCGCGTTGATCGACGCCCTCGACGATCGTCCGTCGGCCGCCGACCCTGCGCTGCGCGCCGTCCTCGGCGACATCCGGGCGGCGCACCGGGCCGAGTCGGTGGAACTGCGCAGGCTGCTGGCCGCCGGCAACATGCCGGAACAGAACATCCATGCGGGGCATCAGATGCCCGGCATGGTCACCGAGGCCGCTCTCGCCGAGCTGCGCGCCGCTCCCGAGGCCGAGGTGCGGTCCCGGGCCGTCGGTCTGATCCGGGCGCACCTCGCGCAGACCGTCGTGCTGTGCCGGGGCGAACAGACCGCCGGAGGCAGCCCGGAGGTGAAGACCCTCGCCGGCCGGATCCAAAAGGCGCGGGCTGCCGAACTGAACGCTCTGGGACGGCAGAGGGCTGAGCAGCAGTGACGGGCTAGGCCGGCGGCTCGATCGCCTCGACGAGCACCTGGAGCACGTGCCGGTACGACTGCCCGGTGGCCCGGCTCATGCCCATCTCGCAGGTGCGGTTGCAGGAGGCGTACGCGTCGTGGTCGCGTTGGTTGACCTCGGCGGCCTGCGCGGCGGTGGCGCCGCTGGTGACCTCCGGATGCAGCAGCCCCCGGTCTCCGGCGAACGCGCAGCATCCCCAGCTGTCCGGCACGGTCACGGTGTCGGCGACCGCCCGGGCCACGGTGTGCAGGTCGTCGATGCCGCCGAGGTGCACGGTGGAGCACGTGGGGTGCAGGGCCAGCGAGCCCAGACGCCGGGGTTCGGGCAGCGCCGGCAGGAGGTGTTCGGCGGTGAAGGTGACGCTGTCGACGAAGCGCAGAGCGGCGTACCGTGCCCGGTCTTTTTCGGCCAGCGCGGCGGTCAGCTGGGTCAGCCCGTGGGTGCAGGACGACGCGTCGCACACGATGGGCAGGCGGCCCTGGTCGCTGGCCGTCCACAGCGCGGCCAGGGTCCGCTCGGCCATCTCGCGGTGGCCGGCGGGGTAGCCCTTGGACTGCCAGGGCGTCCCGCAGCACAGGCCCGCCGTCTCGGCCGGCACGACCACCGGCACCCGCGCCAGCTCGCACAGGCGCAAGAACGCCGCCGCCGAGCCGCCGGACGGGCCGTCCTCCGGTGCGAAGACGCTGCCGATGCACGCCGCGAAGAACACCGCCCGTGCGTCCGGCGCGCTGCGTGGCTCGGGGCGGGGCCCGCCGGCGCGCGGCATGTCGGCGCTCCACTGTGGTACGAGTTCGGTGGCGCCGAGTGCACGGATCACCCCGGTGGCGGCGCGGGTCAGCGGTGTCGGCACGGCGTGTGCGGCGTTCAGCCCGACCCGGACGCCGGCCACGGCGCCCTTCCAGTGCCGGGCGACACCGCGGGCGGTGCGCTGGGCGAGTGGGCTGTGCCGCTCCGCGCGCAGCCGCTTCATCGCCGCGCCGGTGTCGATGCCGACCGGGCAGGCGGTGACGCAGAGGCTGTCGGCGGCGCAGCTGTCCACCGCGGCGTAGTCGTAGTCGGCGGTCAGCTCCCGGCGGCGTTCCTCGTCCCCGGCGGCCGTGGCGAGGGCGATCTGCCGTTGCAGGACGATGCGCTGTCGGGGCGTGGTGGTGACGTCGGCGGTGGGGCAGACCGGTTCGCAGTAGCCACACTCCACGCAGGCGTCCAGCTCCGCATCGACTGTCGGGACGGCCTTGAGCTGCCGCAGGTGCACCGTCGGGTCGTCGTTGAGCAGCACGCCGGGGTTGAGCAGGCCGCTCGGGTCGCACAACCGCTTCAGCTCGCGCATCACGTCGTACAGCTCGTCGCCGTACTGTCGCCGGACGAAGGGCGCCATGGCGCGACCGGTGCCGTGCTCGGCCTTGAGTGTTCCCCCCTCGGCGAGCACGAGGTCGACCATGTCGTCGGTGAACCGGGCGTAGCGGTCGATCTCGGCCGGTGTGTCGAAGGACTGGGTCAGCATGAAGTGCAGGTTGCCGTCGCGGGCGTGTCCGAAGATCACCGCGTCGGGGTAGCCGTGCCGCTCGAACAGGCGGATCAGCCCGTCGCAGGTGCCGGTGAGGCGCGGCATCGGCACGGCGACGTCCTCCAGCAGGGCCGTGGTGCCGGGCGGGCGGGCGCCGGCGACCGCCGTGTAGAGGCCCTTGCGCAGGTGCCAGAGCTTGGCCCGCTCGCGCGGGTCGTGGGTCAGCTCGGTGCCGGTGACGGCGGGCAGCCGGTCGAGCACGGGCTGGGCGTCGGCCAGCGTCGCGGCCAGCCGCTCCGCGGTGTCCTCGGCGAACTCCACCAGCAGCGCGGCGTGCCCGACGACCGTCAGCCCGCGCAGGGCCGGGCTCGCGTCGGGGTCGCGCTGGCTGACCCGCAGCGCGGCGGCGTCGAGCAGTTCGGCGGTACGCGCGCCGGCGGCGAGCAGCGCGGGCAGCGCGTCGGTGGCGGCGCTGAGACCGGGCAGGATCAGCAGGCCGGTGGCGGCATGTCGGTGGATCTCGACGGTCCGGAAGACGGCCTCGGCCACGAAGCCGAGCGTGCCCTCGCTGCCGATCATCAGGTGGGCCAGCATCTCGACCGGGCTGTCGTGGTCGAGCAGCGAGTTCAGTCCGTACCCCATGGTGTTCTTCATGGCGAACAGCCGCTCGATCGTGGCCCGCGACCCCGGCGTCGCGCGCACCCGGTCGCGCAGGCGCAGCAGCCCGGCGTGCAGCTCGGGCTCGGCGGCGCGCAGCCGGTCGTCGGCGTCGCGCGCGGCGGAGTCGACGACGGTGCCGGACGGGAGGACGAAGCGCAGCGACTCCATGGTGCGGTACGCGTTGTCGGTGGTGCCGCAGGTCATCCCGCTGGAGTTGTTGGCCACCATGCCGCCCACCGTGCAGGCGGACTCGCTGGCCGGGTCCGGTCCGAGCCGGCGGCCGTAGCGGGCCAGCCGGGCGTTGGCCTGCCGGATCGTCAGGCCCGGCTGGAGCCGGATGCGGAGGCCGTCGTCGAGCACCTCGGCGTGCCGCCAGTCGGTGCGCACGTCGACCAGCACGCCCGCGCCGCCGGCCTGCCCGGCGAGGCTGGTGCCGCCACCGCGCAGGGTCAGCGGCACGCCGGCCTCCCGGGCGCCGACCATCAGCGCGCCCACCTCGGCCGCCGAGGCCGCGCGGACCACGGCCTGCGGCTCGAACAGGTACGGCGAGGCGTCGTGCGCCGCCGCCAGCCTCCGGGGCAGCTCGGCGCTGGCCCGGGTCGGATCGTCGAGGCGCGAGCGCAGCAACTCGGCGACCTCGCGGGCGCGGACGCCGGCGGCGCTCGGCACGGGAACGACGGTGCTCATGGGCGAATCCTCCCGGGAAGGGGTGGTCAGTCGGCGACGATCAGCATCCGCTCGGGGGCGGTGTCGACCGGCGCCGGCAGCTGCAGCGGTTGGCGGCCGGGGGTGATGCTGCCGAGCACCGAGGCGTGCCGTGCGCCGGTGCCCGAGGGCAGGGTGCCCGGCAGCCCGTGCACGGTCAGGTAGCCCAGCAGCGCGAAGGCCAGTGCCTCCTTGGCGTCGGACGCGACACCCACCTCGTCGCTGGACGTCAGGTGGACGTCCGGCAGCTCGTCGCTGATCATCCGCAGCAGCGTCGGGTTGTGCGCGCCGCCGCCGGAGACGACGAGGCGGGTGACGCCGTGCTCGCGGCAGGCGTCGGCCACCGTGACCGCCGTCAGCCGGGTGAGCGTGGCCAGCACGTCGTTCGGCTCCGGCGTGGGGGCGTCGGCGAGGGCGGCGAGCAGGTACGGCAGGTGGAACAGCTCCTTGCCGGTGCTCTTCGGGCCGGGCTGCCGGTAGTACGGCTCGTCGAGCAGCCGCCGCAGCAGGACCGGGTTGATCTGCCCGGCCGCCGCGCCGCGCCCGTCCCGGTCGTACTCCTCGACGCCGCCGCTGAAGTGGCGGACGGCGACGTCGAGGAGCGCGTTGGCCGGCCCGGTGTCGAACGCGAGGGGATCCGCGTCCCGCGCGACGACGGTGATGTTGGCGATGCCGCCCAGGTTCAGCGCGGCGGGGACGCCGGGCAGGCCGCGCAGCAGCAGCGCGTCGAACAGGGCGACCAGGGGTGCGCCCTGGCCACCGGCGGCGACGTCGCGGCTGCGCAGGTCGGCCACGACCGGAAGGCCGGTGGCCTCCGCGATCCAGGCCGGCTGACCGAGCTGGAGGGTGCCGCGGACCGTTCCCGCCTCGACCCAGTGGTGCATGGTCTGCCCGTGCGAGACGACCAGGTCGGCGCGGCCGCCGCAGAGTTCCGCGACCGCCCGCACGCCCGCCTCGGCGAAGGTCTGGCCGATGCCGGTGTCCAGCACGCAGATCGCCTCGGTGGTGGTCGTCGCGGGTGGCAGGGCCGCGGCGATCCGGGCGCGCAGCTGGTCGGGGTACGGGTGGCTGAGCCGGCCCAGCGGTCGCATCCGCAGGGTGTCGCCGCTCAGGTCGAACTCGGCTGCGGCGGCTTCGATGCCGTCGTAGGAGGTTCCGGACATCAGGCCGATCACGCGCATCGCGTCCTCCTTCACGCCCGGCCGGCGGGTGCCGTCGCGGCGTCGTCGTCGACCTCGTCGCGTCGTCCATGGTCGTACGGCGTCTCCGGGGCCGGGTGGAACCGGCTCGACACCGCGCCGACGACCAGGGTGATCAGGACGCCGATCGGCACCAGCCACTGCGCGGCGATGGCGGTCGCGGTGGTGGTACCCGCCGTCGTCACATCGATCTTGACGAAGCGGACGATGTAGGTCATCACCGCCACGGTGACGAGGAAGGCGATGAAGGCGTCGACCTGGTTGGCCCGCTTGACCAGACGGCCGAGCAGGAAGGCCCCGAGCAGCGCCCCGTAGGTGTAGCCCGCGATGGTCAGACCGGTCAGGTAGACGTTTCCGGTGCTGGAGCTGAACGCGCAGGCGAAGATCGCCATCAGCACCGCCCAGACCAGGGTCATCACCCGGGCGAGCCGGAGCATCGCGTCGTCGGACGGGACCTTGCGCGAGAAGCTGTGGATGAAGTCGGCGACGGTGGAGTTCGACATCGAGTTCAACGCCGACGACAGCGAACCCATCGCGGCGCCGAGGATGCCGGCCACCAGCAGACCTGAGATGCCGACCGGCAGGGCGTGCAGGATGAAGCTCGGGTAGAGGTTGTCGCTGCTGGCCAGGCCGAGTTCCTTGAAGGTCTGACCCTTGTTGTACGACCACAGCAGCGCGCCGACCAGGGAGAACGCGGCGAACTGGATGACCACGAAGACGCCCGAGGAGATCATCGCCTTCTGCCCGTCGCGCAGCGTGCGGGTGGACAGGATGCGCTGGACGATCAGCTGGTCCGACCCGTGGCTGGCCATCGCGAAGATGGCACCACCGATGATCGCGGTCGGCAGGGCGAACGGGCTGGTGAGCACGTGCGCGAGGGTGAAGTTGGTGTCGAAGAGCTGGAACTTGCCGGCGTCCAGCGCCTGCGAGTAGCCGTCGAAGCCGACGGCGTGGCTGAGCACCGCGATGGCCAGGATCGCCCCGCCCAGGTACAGCCCCATCTGGATGGCGTCGGTCCAGATGACCGCCTTGATGCCACCGAGGTAGGTGTAGACCACCGTGATGAGCGTGAGGACCACGATGATGGCCTGGTAGCCGACGTGCAGGCCGAACTCGTCGAGGAGCAGCTTGATGGGGATGGCCGAGGCGAACAGGCGGACACCCTCGGCGAGCAGGCGGGTGAAGACGAACGTGACCGACGCCAGACCCTGAAGTTTCAGGCCAAACCGCTCACCGAGGTACTGGTAGGCGCTGACGAACCCACCCCGTTTGTAGAGCGGGATGAGCACCGTGGCCACGACGACGCGACCGATGACGTAGCCCAGGGCCAGCTCGACGTTGCCGAACCCCTGACCGCTGTAGGCGCCACCCGGCACGCTGATCACGGTCAGGACGCTGGTCTCGGTGGCGACCACGGAGAACGAGACGGTCCACCACGGCAGCCGGCCCTCGCCCACGAAGTAGTCCTTGGCGGATTTCTGCTTGCCGGACAGGCGCAGTCCGACGAAGGCGATCACCACGAGGTACAGCACGATCACGACAAGGTCGAGTTGGCGCACGGTTCACTCCCCACCCAGCGGGTTGTCAATAAGTGACGTTGGCCCACACTAACGCGAAACTTTTTGCCAGCGCCCGTCCGGGCTGGTTACGCTGTGGTTTCAGCCTGCTGATAGAGGGTGCGTTGGCCCAGCAGGACGCGCCCGGTGGCACTCGGCGGCTGAACATCAGCGAGAGGAACGAACACCGGATGGACCTCAGCACCCTCGGCACCGAGACCCGCAACGACAAGACCAGCGACCTCGACCGGATGTCTCCCACCGAGTTGCTTCTCGCGATGAACGACGAGGACCGCTCGGTCGCCGACGCCGTCCGTCGGGCCGTGCCGGACATCGCCGCCGCCGTCGACGTCATCGTGGCGTCGCTACGCCAGGGCGGACGGCTGATCTACCTCGGCGCGGGCACCAGCGGCCGGATCGGCATGCTCGACGCCGTCGAGATCCCACCCACCTTCGGTACGACGCCCGACCGGGTCATCGGTCTGCTCGCCGGCGGGGCACGAGCGTTCGGCGTCGCCGTCGAGGGCGCCGAGGACGACCCGACCCGCGCCGTCGCCGACCTCGACGCGGTCGGCCTGACCGCCCGCGACACGGTGGTCGGGCTCGCCGCCAGCGGCCGTACCCCGTACGTGGTCGGCGGGTTGGATCACGCCCGCGCGCGCGGCGCGGCGACCGTCTCCGTGGCCTGCAACACCGACGCCGTGATCAGCCGGCACGCCGACGTCGCCATCGAGGTGCCCACCGGCCCCGAGGTGCTCACCGGCTCCACCCGGCTCAAGGCCGGCACCGCCGAGAAGCTCGTCTGCAACATGCTCTCGACCGCCACGATGGCCCGGCTCGGCAAGGTCTACGGCAACCTCATGGTGGACATGAACGCCACCAACGCCAAGCTCGTCGACCGGGCACGCCGGATCGTCGCCGAGGCCGCCGACACCGACCTCGACACGGCCGCGCGGGCGCTCGCGGCGGCGCACGGGCACGCCAAGACGGCCATCGTGCTGCTGCTCGCCCACTGCACGGCCGAGGAGGCCGCTGTACGGCTGCGCGCCGCCGACGATGACGTCCGGGCGGCCGTCGCGGCCTGACCGCAACGCGTCGCGCGTGGTCGCTGGCGTGCCCCGGTGGTCAGCGGTTCAGGTAGGCGGCCAGGCCGCCGAGCTCCTCGCTCGCGATGAACACCGACCGCACGTTGAGGATGGCCTCCTCGACGTGGGCCTCGCAGCCCCACGCCGCATCACCCCACGAATCGGCGATCTTGATCTTCGCTGGTGCGGCGCACCCCTGGTCGCCGCCGAGCTGGCAGTGCTCGGGGTGCGGTCGGGCGGCCTGTGCGGCCGCGGCGGCGCGCATCCGGTCGGCGAGTTCCGCGGCGGCGGTGGCGCGCTGCTCGGCCTCGGCGCGCAGCTGCCGCTCCGCGCGTACCGCCTTGGCCAGCTCCTCATGCGCGGCCTTGGCGCGTGCTTCGGCGGCCGTCTTCGCCTGCTCGACGTGGTGGCGTTCGATGGCCAGGGCCGCGGTGTCGGCGAAGACCCGGGCCAGAGCGAGATCGGCGTCCTGCGGGACACGCGGGGTGCGGTGGTACATGGCGAAGGTGCCCAACAGGCTGCCGTCGCGGGCCAGGATCGGCATCGACCAGCAGGCGGCGAGGCCGGCCCGCTCGGCCAGGTCGCGGAAGTCGTCCCAGAACGGGTCGTTGGCGATGTCGGTGACGATGACTGGTTCCCGCCGGTGCGCGGCGGTGCCGCACGAGCCGACGCCCTCGCCGGTGGCGATCCCGTCGATGGCCTGGTTGTAGAACTCGGGCAGGCTCGGTGCGGCGCCGTGGCGCAGATGCCGGCCGTCCGGATCGGCGAGCAGCACGGAGACGAGCACCTGCTCCGGCGCCAGGTTTTCGATGCAGCGGGCCATTCCGTCGAGCACCTCGGCCAGGGGCGCCTGGCGGGCGATCTGCTCCAGCATGGCGCGGTGTTCGGCCATCAACCGCTGGGCGTGCTTGACCTGCGTGGTCTCCACACCGATCACGCGGATCCCGGTCACGGTGCCGCTGGCGTCGCGGCGTGGCTCGTAGGTGAAGTCGAAGAACGCCTCCCGCGCGTGCGGACCGGTCCCCAGCACGACCCGGGCGTCCCGACCGGTGTAGGGCTCACCCGTGCGGTAGACCTCGTCCAGCAGAGCGACGAAGCCCTGACCGGCCAACTCGGGCATCAGCTCGGCGATCGGGACCCCGGTGCGCGCCCGTTCCTCACCGATGGTGGCGAAGAACGCCGGGTTCGCCGTCTCCACCACATGCGTCGGCCCCACGAGCGACGCGAAAACGGCGATGGACTGCCCGAACAGCGCCCGCAGATCCTCCTCGGCCGTCTCCCCGGCACTCACCGCAGTCGACCGCTGGCCCGATACCGCCGTCATGCCGTGGTCGCCCCTCTCCTGTACGACTTCGTCGGATGGCTCATGGTCCGCCGCCCGCTGACGGTCGCCAGAGTACGGGGAAGACCGCGAAGCCGCCGTGCAGCGTACCGATGCTCAGGCAGCGGCTGTCGTACCGGTGCGGCGGCGGCTCAGCCGCTCTCGTCCACGAACTTGTAGTAGCTCATCCGGAAGCGTTGCAGCAGGGCGCGCATGAAGTCCGGACCGGCCTCCGGCGGCACCCGCTCCGCGCCGACCGGCACACCGTTGTCGTAGAAGTCCTGTGCGAGCGCGCCCCACTCGGGGTCGACGATGGTCAGCGACACCGCCTGGCCCGGCTGCCAACGGAACTCGGCCACCCGCCGGTTGGTGTGCTGGGCGAACGTGCGGAATCGGCGCCGACGGTCTCCGCCGCGGCCTCCGCCACCTGCGGTGCCAGGCGCCCCTGCGCCCGGCGCATCACCGCCAGCACCTCGGCGGCGATCTCGTCCGCCCGCCACCGCAACACCCGGTCGTCGAGTCGAAGGTCGGTCATGGCACCGGACGCGGCGACGGTCACCTGGACCGCGCCGTCCGCACCGTCGGCGGTCGCCGACAGCGCCGCCACCCGCTCGGACAATTCCTGCGCCCGGGCGGCCCGCTCGGAGATGCCCGCCGACCAGGAGGCGACGAACCGCTCGGTCGCCGCGCCGAAGTCGCCGCTGGGAAACTGCGCCATCAGACCTCCCCGTGTGACGGCTGCCGGCCGCCTCGGGGGTGACACCGGGGGCGCGGCCACCACACGATACGTCCTGACCCTCCGACGTGGAGTCCGCGCGGCGGCTGTCCGCACGGACGGCGGCCGGCCGCTCAGTTGAGCGGCCGGCCGTCGCGAATCGGGTACGGGTCCTCGTGCGGACTCCTACCGCTCAGCCGCGAATCCACTGCTGATTGCTGCCACCGGTGCAGGTCCAGATCTGGACGGCGGTGCCGTTGGCGGTGCCCGCGCCGTTGACGTCCAGGCAGAGCCCCGATCCGACCCCGGTGATCGTGCCGTCGGCGTTGACCCGCCACTGTTGGCCGCTACCGCCGTTGCAGGTCAAGATCCGCGCACGGGTCCCCGCGGCGGTGCCCGGTACGTCGAGGCACTTGTTGCCGTAGACGGTCAGTTGGTTGCTCGTGGTGAGCGTCCACTGCTGGTTGGCGCCGCCGTTGCAGTCCCAGATCTGCACCACCGAACCGTCGGCCTGGCTGGCCCCGTTGACGTCCAGGCACCGGTTGGAGCCAGCGCCGCGGATCGCTCCGGTCGCGCCCGGCTCACCGGAGTTGCCGACCGGCGTGATGGAGAGGTTGTCGAACTGGGCGGTGACTCCCTGACCCGTGCCGTACCCGATCTGGCCGGCGACCCAGGTCGAGTCGGAGACCGTTCCGACGGTGGTGCCGTCGATGGCCGCGGTGAGGGTGCTCCCGTTGAGCGTCAGCGACAGGGTGTGCCAGCGCCCGGTGCCCAGCGCGGAGGTGTTTCCGCTGGCCAGCGTGCGCCAGTTGCCGCTGGTGTTGTTGCTCCGGATGGACCACGCGCCACCGTCGGTCACCCGGAAGTAGTACCCGTTGAGGTTCTGCGGCCCCTGGTGGTTGTACGTGTTGGCGCGTCCGATGAGCTGCGCGTAGCCGGACTTCTCCAGCATGACGTCCGAGGAGACCGTGTAGTTGCGCCACGACAGGTCACCCAGCAGCGTGTACGGCTCGGCCTGGCCGGACGTCCAGAAGATTGGCGTCTGCTCCGACATCTGGCGTACGCACTGGCCTGCGCGACCACCCCCGCAGCCGGCGATCTCGAACGAGCCCTGCTGGTCCATCAGGTACTTCGCCTCGCGCCCGACGGCGTAGCTGTCGAAGGTGTCGTTGTACGGCAGCTTCAGGTTGCCCGCCGCCGGGCTGGCCGCCGTGCTCTTACCCTGCCCGGTGGTGGTGGTGATGCTGTAGACGTAGCCGGGCTGGACGGTGAGCGAGAAACGCCCGCCGCTCGGCGTGATGTCGCTGCCCCTGACGAAGTGGTCGGCGGTGTTGTTCGACCGGACGTTCGTCGACCAGACGTGCACGGCGCCGGTGGACAGCCCGCCGGTGACGGTGAAGTCGAGGGTCTGCGCTGAGCCGGCGTCCATCGTCTCGATGATGGTGCTGTAGTCGCTGTTGTTGGTGGACTTCAGCGACACGTAGCTGCCGTTGTTGCGGTTGCCGCCGAGGTAGCCGGTCGATCCGTCGAGGTAGCGCCAGCCCGGGGCGGTGAACTGCGTGGTCTGCGCCATCACCCACGTGCTCTTGCCGATGGAGTAGGCACCGGACCAGGGCTGCTGCGCCACCGCCACACCCGTGGTCGCCCAGGGGATGTTGGGCGTGATGGCGGCGATGGCGGGCCAGTTGATGTAACCGGTCATCTTGCCGTCGATGTAGCCGCGGTTGATGCCGCGGGCGAGGGCCTGCGCGCCGGCGTTGTAGTCGTCGGAGCCGTTCTCGCTGGCCCAGAGCGACTTGCCGGTGGACACCGCGTTGCTGGAGCTGGGGCAGCTGGACTGGGCGCTGCGGTATCCGCAGACGTAGTGGCTGCCGAAGACCTGTACGGCGTTGGCGAACGCTGGATCCCGCAGCGATTCGTCGGCGGCGGCCCAGCCGAAGTCGTCCGAGGCGACGATCTTCACGCTGCTGTAGCCGCGGGAGTTGAGAGCCGAGCGCAGGTTCTTGTACCAGGTGGCGTTGTAGCCCTTCTCGTTCCACCCGCCGAGGTAGTTGATGGTCAGCCCGTGGGTGGCCGCGCAGTCCAGCCAGGCCACCAGGTAGTCGATCGAGTCGTTGGACCAGAAGTTGCCGTTCCCGATCCAGCCCGGCGCTCCCCAGGCCAGGCCCGCCAGGGCGATGTTGGCGTTGCGCGCCCGCGCCTGCTCCATCAGCCACCACTCGTAGCCCCGGTTGCAGTTGATGGCGCCCCGGGTGTGCTCGTGGCTGGGCTCCGCCCCGGAGGTCGAGTTCGTGTCCCCGCCGATCTCCGTCTTCAGTAGCTGCATGGCGGCGCCGCGGCCCGGCTTGAACAGGTAGTCCAGGATGTCACTGCGCTGGGGCTCCGGGTAGTCGATCAGCAACCTGCTGTTGCCGCCACCGCCACTGACCGCGCCGATCCCGTCGAGCGCCCGTCCACCGGATCCGCCGTTGATCGTGATGGCGGTTGCCGCCTGGGCGGGGGAGGCGAACCCGGTCAGCACGGCCGCCGCCAGGACCACCCCTCCCAGCGCCGAAGCGGTCAGCCGACGCGGACGTCGCGTGCTTCGCCATGACCAGCGGCGCGGCCCGCCCTCGCCAGTGCTGCGCCGATGACTCCCTCTACCGAACATCTGACTCGCCTCCCCAACCGCTTTCGACCCCGAAGCCGTACGGCAGGTGTCGAGCTGTCGTACCGCGGAGGCCGCTTATCGAAGATCGTTAATAAGCAGACGTCGTATGTTAGGCACCGCATCGATCGGCGGTCAACGGCAGCGGCCAACCACAAATGCCGCGATCTTGGGCGGCGGGATCGTCGGAGCCTCACAAAAGGTTCGATGAATGCTGCGTCGAGCGTTCACCGGCAGGGCGGGCCGGCGCGGCGGCGGAACCGGATGGTTCCGTCGCCGCGCCGGCCCCGTGGTGGGCGCAGCGATTTCTATCGGTGCGTCCCCGAGGTGTCCGCCGGGCTCAGCTCCGGCTCCATCGTTGGTTGGCCCCGCCGTTGCAGTCCCAGATCTGGATGCGCGTGCCGTTGGCCGTACCGTTGCCGACCACGTCCAGGCACCGGCCCGAACCCACTCCGGTGATCGAGCCGTCGGCGTTGAGCCGCCACCGCTGGTTGGACTGGCCGTTGCAGTCCCAGATGATCACCGAGCTGCCGTTCGCGGTGGCGGCGCCGTTGACGTCGAGACACTTGCCGCCGAAGACGCGCAGCTCCTGGGCGGCCGTCGAGGTCCAGCTCTGGTTGCTCTGGCCGTGGCAGTCCCAGATGATCGCCGCCGTGCCGTTGGCCTGCGAGGCGCCGTTGACGTCCAGGCACCGCCCGGAGGCGGTGTTGCGCAGGGCCGACGTGCTGCTCGGAGGCGGGGTGGTCGGACCGCCGGTGGGTGACGCGGTCGGGCTCGGCGTCGGATCGGTGCTGCCGAACTGGGTGAAGAACCTCCACACCTCGCCCTTGGTCCAGGTCCTGGCGCCGCTGTCCCCGCCGCCGTCCACCGGGCCGGGGGTGTGCCCGCCGTCGAAGGCGGCCCACACCACGGGATAGCCGGCACGGCATCCGGAGTAGGTGGTGGTGATGTGGGTCAGGCTGCCCGCTCTCGGCTCGGGCGGGCTCTGTGGGGTGCAGCCGTTGTTCCGCACGAACGTGTCACGCAGGGACCGTCCGGCGGAGATGTTGAGCACCGGGTCCCCGATGCCATGGATTCCCATGTACGCGATCGGCTGGGTGCCGCCGCTGCACCCGCTGAGCTGCCCGCCGGAGTAGACCGCTACAGCGCGGAAGACACCCGCTCGCGAACAGGCCAGCGAATAGCTCATGCCTCCGCCGTAGCTGAAGCCGAGCGCGAAGAGTTGCGTCGTGTCGACACAGAGGTCGGCCTCGATCAGGCTGATCATGTTGTCGACGAAGGTGACGTCCTGGCCGCCGGGGTTGGCCCAGCCGTTACCGTTGCCCTGCGGGGCCACGAAGATGGTGCTGTTGTTCGCCTGCTGCCGCAGTCCGTAGTACGACCAGGCCGCGCCGTCCGAGCCGCCGCCGTCGACGTCGTTGGCGGTGCCGCCGTTCCAGTGGAATCCGAAGATCAACCGGTACGGGTGGTTCCGGTCGTAGTTGTCGGGGATCCTCAGGATGAAGCTACGGTTCTGGCCGCTGCTCTGGATGGAGCGTGAACCGCTGGTCAACGTGGGCGCTTTGCCGCACCCGGCGGTCGCGGCGGCCGCTGTGACGTTCGCGGCCGACGCGGCGGCGCTCAGGCCGCCGGTCATTCCCGCCACGCCCACGGTCGCGACGACGAGCGCGGCCGTCGCAAGAGAACCAAGGAGGGGTCTACGTCTTGTCATGAGGGGGCTCCCGCCATTCGGCACGAACTGATTCAGGTGAAGGGGCGCGCGACGACCACTCCCGGTCACCCCGCCGACACCGCTCGTCGCCGAGGAACCGCGGAAGACGCGATGCGCCCACGACGACGCCCGGCTCATCGCCACAGGTACCCGCCACTGGTCTCGCCGCCCATGCGGGACCAGCTGGTCGTTGAATCGTCGGTGGCCACATCGTTCGCCCGAACACCACACGACCGGCCGTCGGAGGATGCCGGAGATGCCCGGCCCACGGTCGAATCGATTCGCCCCGACGCTAGATCCGACAGTGAAATATGTCAATGCCGTGTCCAACGGGTTGCGGCCCGGGGCGTCCGGTCAGCGGTGCGGGGCTGCTCGTACGTCGGCGAGGTGTTCGGTGATGCGGAGCAGCACCTGGCCTGGTGCGTCGGGAACGACGGCGGCCGTGTCGGCGAGTGCGCTGGTCAGGGGCGGTCCACGGCCGCCGATGGCCGACGGCGGTTCGCCCCTCGGCGAAATAGGGTAAGGGGGAGGTCAGCGGCGTGGGGAGGTTGTAGTGGATTTGCTGTTGTCGGTCCGGCCGGGCCGCGGCTGCACGGTGCTCGAGGTGCGCGGCGAGCTGGACATGGCGACGTCCCCACAGTTGCGCGAAGGCCTGCAAGGGTTGGCTGATGCCGGGGAGCGCCTGGTGGTGGTGGACCTGGCCGGGGTGGGATTCATGGACTCCAGCGGGCTGGGCGCGCTGGTGGTGATGTTCAAGGCGTTACGGGATGTCGGGGGTCGGTTGTGCCTGGCCGCGGTGCAGCCCGCCGTACGCAGTGTCCTGTCGATCACATCGGTGGATCGGGTCATCGGCATCTACGACAGCGTGCCGGCGGCTGAAGCGGATCTCCGTCCCGCCGACGCGACCGGCCGCTAGTTCACCCGGCGCTGGCGCGTTCCTGGTCGGCGCCAGCGCTGGTCCGCCGGTCCTCGCTGTGTCCGCCGTGCCAGTCGACGACGAACAGGGTGGCGTCATCGGCGAGCGTCGGTCCGCTGACCTCCAGCACGGCGTCGGCCAACGCCCGGACGGCCTCGCGGGGGTGCAGACCGGCGATCGAGCGCAACATGGCCGGCAGATCCAGGCTGGCCGCGTTGCGTTCCCGCACTCCGTCGGTGACCACCACCACACGGTCGCCGGGGCGCAGCGCGACGTCGCCGGCGCAGTACGTGGCCTCGGCGAACATTCCCAGCGGGAAGTTGCCCGGCAGCGACAGCATGCGGGTGTCCCCGTCGCGTACCAGCATCGGCGGGATGTGCCCGGCGTTGAGCAGCGCGCACACGCCCGTGCGCAGGTCGAGACGGCCCAGTAGCGCGGTGACGAAACTGCCGGGCACGGCGGTGCGTTCGGCCACCTCGGCATTCGCGGCCTCGGCCTGCTCCACCAGGCCCACCCCGCGACGTCGACCGTTGCGCAGACTGCCCACCCCCAGGGTGGCCGTCAGCGCGCTGGCCACCCCGTGACCCATCGCGTCGGTGACGCTGAAGTGCAGCACGTCGCGGGCGAGGCTGTAGTCGAAGGTGTCCCCGCCGACGCTCGCGGCGGGCTCCAGCCAGCCGGACAGGGTGAACGCGCTGGCCTCACACGTGAACGAGCCGGGCAGCAGGCGGCGTTGGATCTCTCTCGACAGGGTGAACGGGGTCGTGCGTTGCCCCCACTCGAAAAGGTCGGTGTGCCGCCGGTTGGCGATCACCACGAACGCCAACACGTGCGCCGTGCGGCCGATCTCCTCCAGCTCCCGCGGATCCGGCTCGTTCGGCAGGACCATCTCGAGCAGGCCGACCGCCTCGCCGCGGTCGGTCACCGGCGCCAACACCGTCGCCCGGCAGCGGCCGAGGAAAAGGCCGCGCACAGGCGGCGGAGGCCCGCGCTGAGTCGCGTCACGAATGGTGATCGCACAACTACTCCTCCGGGCGTGCAACTTCCCGGGCGACCGGATCCGTTCTACCTCCGTCACGAGGAGGCAGTCGACTTGAGAGCCGAAGACGAGCAGGCATTCCGTGAGTTCGTGACGTCGGAGATGGCGTCGCTGCGCAAGCTGGCGTACGTGACCTGCGGCGACTGGCACACGGCAGAGGACGCCGTGGCCAACGCGTTGGTCAAGCTCTACCCCCGCTGGAGGAAGCTGGACCGACCCGATCTCTACGTCAAGACGATGGTCTATCGGGCCGCGGTCGACGAGACCCGCCGGCCCTGGCGGCGCGAGCGGGCGGCTGGCGACGCCATGCCGGACGTCGCGCTGCGGGACCCGACCGGCGCGACCGACGAGCGGATGCGCCTGCGGGCGGCCCTCGACGCCGTGCCGCCCCGGCAGCGGGCCGCGGTGGTGCTCCGGCACTACCTGGGTCTGAGCCTGGAGGACACGGCCGGCGTCCTCGACTGCACGGTCGGCACAGCCAAGAGTCAGGTCTCCCGTGGCCTGGCGAAGCTGCGCGTGTCACTAGCCGGCGAACGCATCAATCTCACCGGAAAGTCGATTGAGGAGTGGACCAATGCAGTTGCATGAGTTCGTGGACGCCGTGACGGGCGAAGAGCCGCCGATGGCCCGCACCGCGGACGACATCATCGTGGCAGGGCGGCGGGCCGAGCGGCGTCGCCGGGCCGGGTTCGCGTCGGCCGGCGTGGCCGGTCTCGTCGTGGTCGCGGTCGCCGGCGCGTTCGTGCTGCCCACCCTGGGCGCCGAGCAGAATTCGCCGGCCCCGGTCGGCGCGGCGACGTCCAAGGTCGCCGAGGCCACGTGGTCCGACGCCGTGCCGTTCACCTTCACCTTTCAGGGGTACGACGCCGGCACCCTGCACGTGCAGGACCCGATCGTCGCGTCCACCGCCTACCAGATCGCCTCGGTCTACTCCGACGGCCACACCTCGAACGACAAGCCCCTCACCGAGGAAGAGGCCGCGGCGCTGGGCGGCGCCACGGAGCAGGACAAGAAGAAGGCCGCCGGGGGGAAGCCGAGCCTGTGGGCGTATCTGACCGTCTACCGGCCGGGCGTCTTCGACCCCGCGAAGATCAAGGGCGGCACGGACGTCACCGTGGCCGGGCGCAGGGCCGTGCGGGCGCTGCTGCCGGTCGGCCTCGACCCGCAGAACCAGGTGGACGCAGGCAACAAGCTGTTCGCCTGGGAGTACGCCGACAACGCCTGGGCGGCTGTCACGTCGATCTCCAGCGACGAGGCGACGCCGAGCTTCGAGGACCTGGGTGGCCTGGTCGAAGGCCTGAAGCCCAGCAAGCCGACGCCGGCTCTGGTGCCGTTCACGGTGGGCTACGTGCCGGGCGGCTACGTGCCGCTGCAGATCGGCACCCACGCGCTTCCCGGTCTCAGCGGCATCGCCGCGGCCCGTGCCGGTGACTACGGCGGCGCGACGTACACCAGGCCAGCCGCGCCCACCACGGGCCTGACCGCGCCCTACGACACGGTCGAGGGCGCCATCAAGGACGGGTTCCACATCTTCGTCACGCCCAGCACCAGCTCGAACCAGTCGCCGGAGCCCGGCGCGACGAAGTGCTACAACGTGTCCGACCAGCGCCGCCAGGGCACCGGCCCCGAAGACGGTGGCTTCTGCAACATCTGGAGCGCCGACGGGAAGGTCGTCGTCCAGGTCAGCACCAGCGGCCTTGGCAACGGACTGCCACGGGCCGAGCTGGAGAAGATCGCCAAGGGGGTCACGGTCGCCGACGTCGGGAACGAGTCGACCTGGACCCCCGCCGCGGACGCTCTGCAGCCGTAAACGATCGGCACCGGCCACCACGACAGCACGGATCGTCTCCCACCTGCCGCGCAGCCACGGCGGTGAGAGCACACCAGGTGCGGTCACCGCCGTCGCGCGTTCGTGGTCGTCAGCGACAGCGGGCCGACCAGCCACCGCCTGATCGGGGGAGACGGCTGTCGCGTTCCAGAGGCCCTGCGCGAGCCGTGACGCACCCGGCCGCTGCCTCAACGACGAGCCCGCACTCTTGGCAGCGACGCCCGCCTCCGCTACCGTCCTTGGGAACGCTCCCATGAACTTAGATACATCAATGTGATCAGGAGGAAACACGTCGTGGCTATCCTCTCCCCCCGGCGCCGTAGATCGGTGGCCCTCAGTGTGGCGGCCATCGCGGGCACCGCCGCGGCCAGCGTCTGCTACGCCGTCGGCGGCGCGTCCGCCGGCACGGTGTCCGGGTCGCTCTACCGCGACCCGAGTTCGGCCGTCGTCCGCTGGGTCGCCGCCAACCCCGGCGACTCGCGTGCCGCCGTCATCCGCGACAAGATCGCTAGTCAGCCGCAGGCCCGCTGGTTCGCCAACTTCAACCCGTCGACCGTGCAGTCCGAGGTCTCCGGGTTCGTCGGCGCCGCCAACGCGGCCCAGCAGATCCCGGTGCTGGCGGTCTACGAGATCACCAACCGGGACTGCGGCGGGGCCAGCGCGGGTGGCGCCCCTGACCTCAACCAGTACCAGACGTGGGTCTCCAACTTCGCCAGAGGACTCGGCAACCAGACGGTCCTGATCATCCTGGAAACCGACTCGCTCGCCCTGCAGACGTGCCTGAGCAGCGGTGAGATCAGCGCACGCAACCAGGCGATCACGACGGCCACCCGGACCATCAAGTCGGCCAACCCCAACGCCAAGGTGTACCTCGACGGCGGCCACTCCACCTGGAACAGCGCGGGTGAGACGGCCAACCGGCTCCGCGCGGCCGGCGTGCAGTACGCCGACGGTTTCTTCACCAACGTGTCGAACTTCAACTCCACCTCCGGCGAGGCGAACTTCGGCCGCTCGGTGATCTCCGCCCTCAACGGCATGGGCATCTCGGGCAAGCGCCAGGTCATCGACACCAGCCGCAACGGCGGCGCCAGCGGGGACTGGTGCGGCGACGACAACACCGACCGGCGCATCGGGACGTACCCGACCACCAACACCGGCGACGCCAACATCGACGCGTACCTCTGGGTGAAGCCGCCGGGCGAGGCCGACGGCTGCCGCTACACGGCTGGTTCGTTCCAGCCCGACCTGGCCTACAGCCTGGCCAACGGCATGCCCAACCCGCCGACCACCGCTCCGCCGACGACGGCCCCGCCGACGACCGCTCCGCCGACCACGGCCCCGCCGACGACCGCCCCGCCCACCACCGCCCCGCCGACCACCGCGCCCCCCACCACGCCACCGCCGACCGGTAACGGCTGCTCCGCGTCGGTGGCGGTCAACCAGTGGCCCGGCGGATTCACCGCGAGCGTGACGGTCACCGCCGGCTCCGCGGACATCAACGGCTGGACCGCGACCATCACGCTGCCCAGCGGCGCCGCGATCACCGGCACCTGGAACGCCCAGGCCAGCGGCACCAGCGGAACCGTCCGGTTCACCAACGTGGGCTACAACGGACACGTCGGCGCCGGGCAGTCGACCAACTTCGGCTTCCAGGGCACCGGCACCGGCCCGGCGACGGTCATCTGCGCGGCCAGCTGATTCCGCCTGCGACGGCCCGGCGTGGAGGACCACTCTCCGCGCCGGGCCCGGCCCCGTGCTGGGTACGGGCCGGACCGAGTACGGCGAGCAGCGGCAGCATCGACGCTGGCAGACCGACCGCCGTCCCGGCATGGATGCCGCGACCCGGATCATTCTCGGCGCCCTGCACATCGCGGGTCGCGACGGTGCTGATCCCGGTCATGCCCCGCTCCGCCGCCGGCTCCGACCTCACTACGGTCGTCGACGACGACCGATGACCCTGAACCACGCCACCGCGGTTCAGGGGTAGTCGGCAGCGGCGGCCTGGGACGCGATTCGTCCGCCCCACGCGGCTGTCCGGCTTCGCCTCGATGACCGACACCGACCCTGCGTTTCCGTCAGGGAGAGTTCGGGAGAGCGGTTGCGACAACTCACGTAGAGATTAAGCAGGTCAGCCACTCTGATGGGTGGCGACCAACAAATCTAGGCCGAGAAGACTAGACATCCTCTGCGGTGTGGCATACTCTTCTTCGAGTCGAGAGAGCAAAGATCCGTCAAGACGCAGACGGGCTGTCCGGCCGTGAGATTACGACGGGCGGCGAGGAGCGGAACGTGATCCATCGTTCCCTCTATGGAAGAAGGCAGTAGGAACACAGCCCGGCGTGATGCGAGCCGGGCGCAGGTGGGGCCAAGGCTCTTTTTGGGGCTCCAGCTGTTGTTCGCCGTACGTGTGGGGGCCATGAAGTCGCGTGGGGCTCCAACACCGGCGGACCGTACGTCAGCAAGGTAAGAAGTAGCAGAGGAAAGGGAGGGCCGTACACCGTTGGATCGCCCGCCGTCGGCCGTCATGTCAGGCCGGGCGGACACCGCAGTTTCCATCGAACGAGAGGTGG